>JAFZLL010000062.1 GCA_017551505.1 Eubacteriaceae bacterium | reverse complement strand
TGGCAAACATCTACAGAGAACTGGAAAGCGACCTCGGCATACCGCCCGCAGACACGGGAAATCTTACCAGGTGGGCAAAGCAGGGAGTGCTCCTCCTGAACTCGATCCTGACGGTGCGCGCACACGAAGCCGCATCCCACAGAGCTCTTGGCTGGGAACAGTTCACGGACTCAGTCATCAGTATGATAAGCGGGAAAGAGACCCCTGTTGTATTTATCCTCTGGGGCGCCTTTGCCCAAAGCAAGAGGCCTCTCGTCGACGAGAGCAGACACCTGGTCATCGCCTCTGCTCACCCGTCCCCCCTCTCCGCCTCAAGAGGCTTTTTCGGCAGCCGCCCTTTCTCCAGAGCAAACGAGTTCCTCATCTCCACCGGGCAAACGCCGATAGACTGGCGCGTTACGGGGACATGACAATACGGTCTATCGTCTGACAGGACCCCCTTTGCCGGCATCGTCCGGCAAGGAGGGTCCGTTTTATCAGCGCGGGGACGACCCTGCGGATATCGGATGCCATACCGGTCTAGCCATCCCGCGCCAGACCCTGAAATCGCATGCATTTTGAATGCGTTCATTATGTCAGATACACACTTTGACAGACTAAATCGCTCGGGTGAGGACACTGCACCGCCTTTCGGCTAAATATCCTTATTATCTGCCGATTTGACTTTCCTGTCTTACTGCCGATAAATATTGAATACACTTATTATCCCTGACACATAAATAATGAATTTTGCAATATGAATATAAAATGACTTGTTTCAATTCAAGGTTATATGTATAATCAAATTTACTATATTTAATTATGAGGACTCGATATGAATATCACGGATATTCGCATACGGCAGCTGTACGAAGAAGGAAAAATGAAGGCAAGGGTATCGATAACCATCGACGACGCTTTCGTTATCCATGAGATCAAGGTGATCGACGGCGAAAGCGGACTATTCATAGCCATGCCTTCCCGCAAGCTCCCTGACGGGGAGTTCAAGGATATCGCACACCCGATCAATAAAGAGACCAGGGCGTATCTCCAGGACAGGATACTGGAAGCGTACTTTGAAGAGCTCAATAAGGGTCCGGGGGATCCGGGCGAGGAGGCCGGGCCTTTCGATATATAATCTTCAGGAGATATCGGCAGTCTGCGGCATGGGATGCTTTCCCCATTCCATGGCAATGCAGCCCGATGTCTTATGCTTTCTCCGCCATACACGCAGGCATCGGCCGCTCAGTATCATCTTCAGCACAAGTTTTCACCGGCCGTATTGTTTTCCAAAAGAAGCAGATGCTGTTCTGCGGACATTCTAAAGCACTGAAGCATGAACGGACAATCCCGCTTCAAATTCCCTTTTTATTTCCTCTTAATCATAAGCAGGCATTTCATCATTGCAAAAAAGTGATATAATTTTCTGGTATCCCGGAGGAAAGATGAAAAGGAAGATCAAAAAGAATCCAGCCACGACAGCGGTGATTGCAACCGCGATATTGACTATCATGGTCCTGACCCTGCTGAAGTTCTCCTCGCTGTTCAGATCAGGGGCGCCGGTGGAGTTTACCACTTATGACGGCAGGTATTCGATAACCGTTCCGTACGGCTACCGCGACGCCGGAGGCACGATATCCGAAGGAGCCATCCTCGAGCTCTCCGACGAGGATCATAACGAAAAAATGATCATAATGCCATGCGGCCAGGATTATTTTGACAGCGTGGAGGCTTTGGCCGATTATATAGAAGACTTCTATCTTGACGAGCTGTACGGGAGCGTGGGCTATGAGGTAACAGACCGTACCAACCTCATCGTTATGGGCCAGCCGGCCATAAAGATGGAAATGATCCTTAAATACGATCTCCCCGTCAAATGCATACTGTATTTTGTCCAGGGAAGCGGCGAATACCTTGAGGTCCAGATATGGAAGCCCGAGGAATTGGCCAGCGGCTTCTCAGAAAAAGCAAACGGCATCGTGGGATCCCTGAAAGTGCTCAGTGAGACCGGAGTGGAATACTGAATCAATAAAAACGATCAACGGCTTCCCTTAAGGGAAGCTTTTATAATGCAGGAATCCCGCGATGACAGCTGCCGGCTCCTGCAGGAGATGCAAAAGGGCTAGATACAGGTATCTCCAGAAGTAAAGCGTCTCATCCGACATCCAGTAAGCTGTAATGGCTTGCCCGTTTTGGCGCCTGCGCAACTTCGACAGATCGGTTCTGCAGCAATCCGGGAGCATTTGGACAAAATTATTTAATATTTCCGTAGCTATCAGCAGAAAAGATGGTATAATGTTTTTCGCTGTTACGAGCACGGAGAGGTGTCTGAGTGGTCGAAGGTACTCGCCTGGAAAGCGGGTGTACGGAAACGTACCGCGGGTTCGAATCCCGCCCTCTCCGCCGGTATGAACATTCCTTAAGGCAGTCCGGGTATGCGGGCTGCTTTTTTCATTACAGAGTCATTATTTCTTGTACTGCCGTCACAGTTGAGCCGCCCACTTATATTACATCTATGCTATAATATGGAAGGATGAACGGCCTGACTGTTCATCCGATGATTATTCGGCAGCATACCATTCAGCCGAACAGATAAGGAGTATATTATGGGTCTAATTAAAGCAGCGATGACTACAGCTATTGGAGCAGTCAATGAACAATGGAAAGAGTTCTTTTATTGCGATGCCCTTGATAATGATGTTCTGGCAGCAAGGGGAAGAAAAAGAGTAACTGGCAGATCCGGAAACGATCTTTACGACAACGTCATCACCAACGGAAGCGGCATCGCTGTCGCTGACGGACAGTGCATGATCATCGTCGACCAGGGCAAGGTCACAGAATTCTGCGCTGAGCCCGGCCAGTTTACTTACGACACATCCAGCGAGCCCACCATCTTCGAAGGAGATCTGGGCCAGGGGATAAAACAGCTCGTATCCACGATGATCACCCGGTTCACCTACGGCGGCGAGCAGGCAAAAGACCAAAGAGTATATTATTTCAACACCAAGGAGATAATCGACAACAAGTTCGGTACCCAAAACCCGATCCCCTTCAGATTCGTAGACAACAATATCGGGCTGGATATCGACATGTCGGTAAGATGCAACGGCGTCTACTCTTTCCGCATAACCAATCCCCTGCTCTTCTACACCAATCTTTGCGGAAATATGACAGACCGTTTCACGAAGGACCAGATCGCCGGACAGATGAAATCCGAATTCCTGAGCGCTCTGCAGCCTGCCTTCACCAAGATCTCAGATATGGGCATCCGCTATTCTTCGCTCCCCGGACATTCCCTTGAGCTCTCTGAAGCGATGAGGGAAGAGCTCGACAGCGTGTGGAGCAAACGCCTCGGCATATCGCTTGTCACGGTAGCGATCAACTCCATCACCGTTCCCAAGGAGGACGAGGAAAGGATCAAGCAGCTGCAGACAAGCAAAGTGCTCTCAGACCCGACCATGGCGGCAGCTACCTTAGTCAACGCTCAGGCTGATGCCATGCGTACCGCGGCAGGAAATCCCGGCGGAGCGGTCAACGGCTTCATGGGAGTGAACATGGCCCAGGGCACAGGCGGCATGAATGCCCAGAACCTGTTTGCCATGGGACAGCAGAATAACAACAACGCTCAGGCAGCGCCACAGGGCGGCTGGAAATGCGAATGCGGCACTGTGAATACCGGCAATTTCTGCTCCAACTGCGGCAAGCCGAAGCCAGAATCCAACGAATGGAAATGCGAATGCGGCACTGTGAATACCGGCAATTTCTGCTCCAACTGCGGCAAGCCGAGACCGGCGGCCGATGAATGGACCTGCGAGTGCGGCACCGTCAATAAAGGCGGCAAGTTCTGTTCCAACTGCGGCAAGCCGAGAAGCTGAGCAGGACGGTAAGGATATTACTGCACAAACTGCATGAAGAGATTTTCGGTACTGGTCATAGTGTCAGTCATGTTTCTGCTCGCGTCTTCCTGTATGGCAAGACGCGAGGCCGATTACACCGTGAAAGGCTACTCCAGCACGGAAGGGATCATAGAAGCAGTGACCGACGATAAGGGACGGGCGACCGGCGGATACCAGCGAGCTTTTATCGGAGACACCCTCTCCACCATGCTGTTCGATTACAAGGTAATTGATTGCACTTTTTCCGATACATATGGTTCCTCCCTCGCCGGAGACGGGAAGCGCTATCTCATCGTAACGATCGAGATGACCAACACCTCGGGAAGCGATATAACGCTGTGTGAAGGCGATTTCCTTCTTGCCTATGATATGACTGATCTGAAATTGGCGGACGAAGCGGGGATATCAGCAGGAGCACAGGAAGGGCTTCCTGCTTATGACCTTAAAGCCCATGAGACAGTGGCATTATCAGCTGCTTTCGAGGTGCCGTCAGAAGCTCAGCCCCCGTTC
>JAFZLL010000061.1 GCA_017551505.1 Eubacteriaceae bacterium | reverse complement strand
CGCTGTCATGGTCTGTCACGATCGTGCTTCAGTTCACTTTGTGGATGATCATCTACCGAAGATTTGCCAGAGACTGCCAGACCAGTGCCTTCGCGGATAATCCATCTGAACTGTAATAGCAGCATAAGGTAAATACTGTTGCAATAAGCCGGCCTGTAACGGGCCGGCTTAAGTATATCGACCGGAATACCGCAGATGTGCGGGATCTGAAACTGGCTTAATAAACGTGCTATGTGGTTGTAGCAGTTCCGGACGGAGGACAAAGAAGACTCTGAGTAAAATCAGTATATAAAAAAGAAGCTCTACCCAAGAACTATGATGACCCTCCCAGCTTACGTCCGAAACTTCACTAGGACCTCGAGCTTCTGTAAATAAAGTTACAAAAACAGGCGCAGAAGTCAAAAGATTTAATAATTCCCTAACAGATGCAAACTACAAGGGCGGCAGCGATAAAGTGAACAGTTGCAGGAACACTCCTCATCCGAGCGGAACGGCTCATGCCGGCGGAGCATCTGCTTTGCCTCCTTCGTCCGGTGCTTCCGGCAGCATCGCGTTAGATTAAGCAATGCTTAATCTCATCCCGGATATTATTTAAACAAAGGTTTCAGCGATATAATATTTAAAAGAGATAATAAAAATGAGAATACTGTTATCGAGAGGGAGTATATGAAAAGCCTAGCAGAAGTTACCGAGGATATGGAGCAGGAATATTTCGGTACGATAAATGTGTTCACGACGGTTGACTTCCTCGAGCTTTTCCAGCTGGGTGGTGTAAGCTCTTGCTATGGGGAGTATTACGGCCAGTATCATGATGGAGAACAGCTTACGGAAGAGAGAGTCGAACTGGACGAGGAAGATATCTCGTCCCATCTCGGCGACTATCCTTTTGTTGTCTGGTTCGGTGATATCGTGCCTGTCGAAGAAGGCGGCGATTATAATTACGAGATGGAAGAATAGCTTTCTCCCAAAAGAGATACTGAACTCGAAGTCGCCATAACGAAGACTTTCGTAAAAAAGGCAGCAAAGAAGTCAGCTGATATGGTATATGGCATCATTACGACTTCGGCGGGACCAATTCATGTTATTGATAGATCGCGACAGGAGAAAACACTATGGAGGTATCGAAAAAAATAAAAACGATTTATCTTGCCGGGGGCTGTTTCTGGGGCTTGCAGAAATTCTTTGATCAGTTTGACGGCGTGATCCGAACGGAAGTCGGCTATGCGAACGGGCCGGACAAGGCTCCCAGATATCAGGATGTATGCAACAACAGCGGCCATGCAGAGACGGTGCAAATCGACTTTGATCCTGATGCGATCTCCCTGACTGATCTGCTGAACTACTACTTTATGGTGATCGACCCTCTATCCGTCAACAAACAGGGCGAGGACCGAGGGATCCAATACCGCACAGGAATATATTATACCGATGAAGATCAGCTTCCGGAGATCGAAGCAGTATATCATACCGAAGAAGAGAAATCCGGAGCAAAGCTGGCTGTTGAACTGCTGCCTCTGAAAAACTTCTTTCCTGCGGAGGAGTATCATCAGAAGTATCTGGAAAAGAATCCCTGCGGCTACTGTCATATCCCGAGCCGCTACTTTGACCTTCAGCGAAACAGCTCAGAAGTATCTGAGTAGGAACTGCGGTCCAGGACCGGCAATGGCCTATGATCTCGTGGACTTTTAACTGGATTTTCTGAGCTAAATAAACCCCGGTCTGTTTCAACATAACAGATCGGGGTCGCTTTTGCCGAACATATCAGGCAGATGCCCGCCTTTTTAGATTTTCTTGCGAACATCCGTCATCCTGCGGTCTCTTTACTTACTATTATCGAATACGGTTGTTTTTATTCGTCCGGCAGCCTGACGTCCAATCCGAATTCATCCTTGAGCAGCTGCTCCAGCTCCGCTTTGTCCTTAAGATCTTTCTCTGTAACCTCTCCGTTCATGCGGTAGGTGTAATGCATATCCGTGAGAGCCTTGCTCCCGCCGGGAAGTGTAAGATTGATAGTCCTTCTTTTGCGGAATCCGGATTCTGGATTGGCACCCATATAGTAATTGAGCGGAATGAAATCAGCAGGGATCGTCTCCCTGTGCTCGAATTTCTGGGAATCGGCCCACTCTCCGTCCCTATTGCCCTGTATGATGCACCAGTCATCTTCGAAACGGAAACGGAATTTTTCCCCGTTCATGAAGCTCTGTTCGCCTTCCCTGAGTTCCATTGCGCCTTTTGGGCCAGGTCCTCCGAAACCTACGTCGCAGAACCATTCCTTACCCTCCGCTTTGGCAAGTATCGCCATATGCGTGATGAAGCTGGTAGGCCTGCCGGGCCATGCGCCTCTTACTCCGAGCAGATATGTTTCAAACCCCAGAGCCTGAAGCAGGGCGTTGAAACAGGTATTCATCTCAAAGCAGTAACCGCCGCGCCTGTCCTCCACGATCTTTTTGTAGAGGTCGTTTTCGTCCAATGAAGGGCACTGATGAAAATCGCTCGTGGTCAGTGTATCGAAAGGCACTGACGATACATGAGCCCTGACAAGCGCGTCCAGGGTCGCTCCAGTGAGTTCCCTGCTGCCGTCGTAGTTAATCCTCTTGAGATAATTCTCGACTTGCTGAGCATCCATTACTGTTCTCCTTTAATATTTGTGTGATTTAAATTGAGGTATGATTGCTGAACGGACCGTGTTTCGTTTAACCGTATTCTAGCATGGACCATGTCAAAAATGAAGGCATATGCTTTGATTTTTTTGATGTTCAGCCAGTGATGTTCAAATTTGTGTTTCGCACTGCTCTGTTGAAAAGCCCCAAATGCCTTCATTGAAACTTGAAACGGACAATTGTATTACATATTATTGTATTGCCAAGATCATTATTCTATCTGCCAGAGATCATGATCCTGCAGGGTATATCGTGCGTAAATAATAAAACAGTACAGGTGAGGGCGGCGCATGCCCGGATACCAGACCCTGACCGCCTCGGGCACACGGTCCGACGTATAAGATAAAAAACCCTGGGACCATGCACTGTTATCTGACAATGCCGGTATCCAGAAGTGAACAGCGCACGATACCTGAGATCACTGAAGACCGCTGGAAGAATCATAATCAGTTATACTGGATTATACGGAGCTATCACAAAGGACAGTTTAGGAGACGGTTCAATGTATATCAAGGAGTTCGGAGACAGGCTGAAGAAGACGGTCATACTGCTTCACGGCGGCGGACTGTCATGGTGGAGTTACAGGCGGCTGATCACGCTCATTGAGAATGATTATCACATCGTGCTTCCTGTTTTGGACGGCCATGCAGGAAGCGACAGGCCGTTTACTTCAATTGAAGATAACGCACGTGAACTTGTCGATTATATAGACGGACAATACGGCGGTCATGTTTTCCTTATCGGTGGGCTTTCGCTTGGCGGACAGATACTCCTTGACATGATCTCCATGCGTGAGGATATCTGCAGCTTTGCCATTGTGGAGAGTGCCCTCGTCATCCCTATGAGGGTCACCGGTTCCCTGATAGATACCGCTGTGAGAATGAGCTACCCGCTCATTTCCCAAAAGTGGTTCGCAAAAATGCAGTTCAGATATCTCCGTCTGCCGGATGAGTTATTTGAAGATTATTTCCGGGATACGGCGAAGATAACAAGGCTCGATATGACGGCCTTTCTGAAAGCGAATACATCATATACCTTGAAAGATCCGGTACGGCAGGCAAAAGGGAAGGTGCTTATTTCTGCCGGCGGGAAAGAGCCGCTGAGGATGAAACGTTCCGCAAAGCTGATACATAAAGCGATAAAAGACAGCAGCCTTGACATCATCCCCGGATATGTCCATGGAGAGCTCAGCATCTCTCATCCTGACAGGTACGCTGAACTCATGAAGGAACTGACAGGCTGAGGTACTAAAACGGTTTTCCTTAATGCATGAACATATATTGATTTTTCTCATATTATACATGATATAATAATTTTATATCAGGAGGTCAACGCCATGATGGATCTGGCAGCATTGAGAATCAATAAAGGCACGATCAGAAACAAGAACGGCCTTAAATACGTCTCTATGGTCTATCCTGCGGGATGGGACATCAACATCACCAGGAACGACGACCATTACTGCGGCTACGGGAGTCCCTTTTATTTCCACATCAATTTCAAATCTCCCGACAGGCTGGCGACCTTTACGTATATAACGTCCATGTCATATTCCTGGGACAATATGAGCGACAGCGAGGAATTGATCGTAAACGATTACGGAGAGCTTATGTTCGCCTTTAAGAACGTCGAGGCTTATCTGGACAGGCGCATCGCATGGCAGTTCAAGAACAGCGGTATCGATTACAGGTTCTTCAAACAGATCGACTACGCAAATAACCGGGAGAAGCAGGATAAGCTGCATGATGATGTGCTTGAGGGCTATAAGAAGAATTACCCTCAACGGGTGCTGGACGGCGTTTACAGGAAAGGAGCCGTCAGATTATACAAATATATCTATAACGGGATGCTGCGCGTCAGAGCCCTGTCCTGCATCGTGGAAGCAGAAAAATGGACAGACTGGAGGGTGGCTGAATTCCCGTTCGGTATGAGCGTAACCGAACCTTTGGCAAAAAGACTTTTCCCGGGGCTAAAATACGACGGAGCCAACCAGCGTTATATCTATACCCTCGCCTCACAGACCGATTGGCGGACCAGTGCGAACCTGAGCCTGGATTGTCCCGAGGAAGACTTTGATAAGCTGTATGAGTCGCTCATGCTTCCGGCGATGAACAGCGGAGTTTCCGTCGAAGACGAGCTCCAGCGCGAGATGGACGAAAGACAGAGCCGGATCAATGCATACAACCGCCGCAAAAGAGCCGAAGAGGAGATCGGGCTTTCGATGCATTCGGGATCGGAACGATCGGCGCAGGATCAGTCCGGTTCTGACCAGGAGTTCTACCAGAAATCCAGTCAGACCGATGATGGGGAGATCGTCATCGATCCGTCATATCGTGATCCCGAGGCTGTGAGCGGCAGTGCTGACGGACACAGAAGAGATGCCATTGGCAGTAATGATGAACAGGGCAGCGTGTTCGTAGTTCATTCCGCGGACAAATATGCCTGGAGAAAAGGCAATCAGATATACACGACCAATGACCCGAACTACAGCCCCGGCCTCGGCTGGGAGAGGCTTGAGAAGAAATGATCGATCGTCGAGCGATGAAATATCAGGATATCAACGCCGAAACGATAGACCGGTGGGTCAAGGAAGGCTGGGAATGGGGTCGGCCGATAGATCACGAGACATATTTAAAGGCCAGGGACGGCGAATGGCAGGTATTCCTTACCCCGACAAAAGCAGTGCCCCGTGAATGGTTCGGAGAAATAGCAGGGAAGGACCTTTTGGGCTTAGCCAGCGGAGGAGGGCAGCAGATGCCGATCTTCGCTGCGGCAGGAGCGAAATGCACCGTGCTCGATATCTCGGTCAGTCAGACAGATACCGAGAAGCAGGTGGCTGAAAGGGAAGGCTACGATATAAATATCGTACGCGCTGATATGACAGAGAAGCTGCCTTTTGAGGATGGCTCCTTCGATATCGTTTTCAATCCCGTTTCAAACTGCTATGTGCGCTTTGTGGAACCGATCTGGAGAGAATGCTATAGGATCCTGAAGCCCGGCGGAAGGCTGTTGGCCGCTTTCGACAATTCGATAAACTTTATAGTGGATGACCTCGGAGAAAAGATCATAAATCATCTGCCTTTTGACCCTTTGGCAGATGGGAAGCAGATGGAGCAACTTAAGGCCGGGGATGAAGGTGTGCAGTTTTCCCATTCATTGACGGAAAACATAGGCGGTCAGCTTAAAGCCGGTTTTACTCTTGCCGGTCTTTACGAAGACACGAATAACAGCGGCAGGCTGTATGAGCTGAATATTCCATGTTATGTGGCTACTCTGGCTGTAAAAAATGCGCAGCATCAGATCAGTTAAAGACCGCGTCAGAAGATTTTCTGTTTATCCTGTAATGCAAGCAGGGATGCAAAAATGATCACCCAGTTATGAAAAAGGACAAAGGCATTCTATCCATTATCATGACAACACTTGTAGGCTGTCTGGCGATGACGGTCACGGACGCTTATATCCATCCTCCGTATGCAGTAAAATCAGCTGTCAAAGCGGTCCTCTTTCTCATCCTGCCTCTTGTTGCGAGCCCGCGGGAAGGCGGGATCACGCAGAAAAATCTTTTCATTCTCCCCGACAGGAAAGGGCTTCTGGTCTCTGTTTCTTTGGGAGGGACCGTATATGCCCTGATCTTCGGGGCATTTCTATTTATCCGCCGCTTTTATGATTTTTCCGGGATCCCCGCACTGCTTGAGGCGAACGTCGGAGTGAATAAGGAAAACTTCCTGTTGGTATCGCTGTATATCGCTGTCTGCAATTCGTTTTTGGAAGAGTATTTCTTCCGCCGATTCGCCTTTCTGGAGCTTAGGGAACGGTGGGGCAGGCTGCCAGCATATCTTTTCTCATCGTTTTCTTTCGCAGCCTATCATATAGCTATGATGAGAGGATGGTTTTCTCCGGCTGTTTTTATCCTGGCTGTCACCGGCCTGGCCATTGGCGGGGCTGTATTCGATTTTCTTGACGAAAAAAGTGGCGGTATTATGAATTCATGGATGGTGCATATGTTTGCCAATCTGGCGATAAATACCGTCGGATGCATTTTGATGGGCATATTGTAAAAAAGAGCCCCCTGCGGGCTCTTTGCGTTGACATTTGAAATGCTGACATGGAATCTGACTTATGCAGGTCAGTCCATATTCTGCCGATCATTATTTGTTTTTGAATACCAGCTGCGCGTAATCGTGGAACGCTGCTCTCCAGACTCTCCATTCATGGTATCCGGGATATATCTTCTGAATATAATTGACGCCCTTTTCCTTGCAGACTTCCCCTTCTTTTTCGAACAGCGGCAGCGATACCTCATGATCGCCTATCGCTCCGAAGAACGGATTGACTTCCCTGTTGAAGGTCTCTGCGTCATCCAGCGCTTTTGTCCATGGCTGCGGGGTAGGCTCACGGTTCGGCATGACTGGATAGGTGTAGCCGGTGAACAGCCCTGCGGACCCAAAGACGTCATAGTGTTCCATTATCATTCGTCCCGCAAGCAGGGATCCCATTGAAAGCCCGGCAACAGCGCGGTGCGCTTTATCCGGTATAGTACGGTAATGTGAGTCTATGAACGGGATGGAATCCTTTATAAGCATGTCGTTGAACAGGTCTGTAGCTTCCTTTATGACGCCGTCTTTGTTGACCTGCATCATGGCGTTATTCATGACTATGATG
>JAFZLL010000009.1 GCA_017551505.1 Eubacteriaceae bacterium | reverse complement strand
CTGGAGAAGTGAATTGAGAAGAGAGATAATAGCCGGAAACTGGAAGATGAACAAAAACGTCTCCCAGACCAAAGATTTCATAAACGAGCTGCTGCCTCTGATCGACACCGATAAGAGAGAGGTCGTTCTGTTCCCGCCTTTCACATCCCTGACCACTGCTGTCTCATGCACGCAGGGAAGCTTTGTAAAGATCGGCGCCCAGAATATGTATTTCGAGGATTCCGGGGCATTCACCGGGGAAGTCAGCGCTGAAATGATCAGGGACACAGGAGCGGTAAGAGTCCTGGTAGGACATTCCGAAAGACGCACTCTGTTCGGGGAAACGGATGAGACGGTCAACAGAAAGCTCAGGAAAGCTTTTGAGACAGGTCTTTTGCCCATCATGTGCGTGGGAGAGGACCTGGATCAGAGACAGAAGGGAGAGACGTTCGATTTCATCGCTTCTCAGATCAGTAACGGATTGGCAGGCATCGAGAATGACGGCATCGTCGTTGCCTATGAGCCCATATGGGCGATCGGGACCGGCGTCACCGCCACCTCCGAACAGGCTGAAGAAGTCTGCGGGTTCATCAGGGAAAGACTGGCCGAGCAGTTCGGAAATGCGGCGGAACGCATACGTATCCTCTACGGAGGCAGCGTGAAAGCAGGAAACATCAAAGAACTGATGGCAATGGAGGACATCGACGGAGTCCTGGTCGGAGGCGCCTCCCTCAAATCCGAGTTTGCCGATATCGTCAACTATGACGATTGATCCGGCAGATGCGGACAGATCAGTGCATAACAAATAAACGCTCAGATTGGATCGGTGCAGCTTTCCTGTGCTGCACCTTTCTCTTTTTTCCGACTGGATACCGGCCTGTCAGTCAGGCAGGCTCTGATCCTTATCGAATTCAGGATAATGAAAAACAGCTCATATTCATGGGAAACCTCATGAGCGTATGCGATAATGGATTATCCGCCCGGTGTACAGCAGCAACAGTATCCGGCACAGATGAGATCGGACTCGGCGGCCGGCTAGGCCCTCACCTGAAGCAGCATGCGGAAAGACAGTAAAAGCTTGCCGTGTTTCCGCTCTTTGAGTTATACTATCCATGATCATCAAACGCGCTTTTGGTCAGATGAGAGCATCAGGTGCCGTACGCTCCGGCATCCTTCAGGGACAGCGTTTTGAGACAGAGCATATGGCATTTTATGCGGAAGGAGGACAGCCATGTCAGACGATCAGTTATACCGGCAGTATCTTGCCGGTGATCAGTCAGCAGGCGATCAGCTCATGCTCCGTTATGCCGATATGCTGACAGCCTATCTGGACGGCTTCATCCATAACGCACAGGATGCAGAAGATCTTATGCTGGATTGTTTTACCGTGATTCTGGTAAACAAACCTTCTATCAGAGAGGGAAATTTCAGGGCTTACCTGTTCAAGATGGCAAGAAACAAGGCAAATCACCTGTGGAGGATCCGGCTCAGACAGCCGGAGTTCGCTCTTGACGAGAATCTCCATGCGCAGGGAGATTCCCCGGAGGATACTGTCTGGAAAAAAGAGCATCTCGCCATTCTGCATAAATGCCTGAACCGGATTGCGCCACAGTACAGGGAAGCCTTTTGGCTGTTCTACTTCATGGATCTGAGCTATGAGCAGGCAGCGAGTGTTATGAGCTGCTCAAAGAAAAGGATCGCCGATCTGCTGAGGAACGGAAAGGTCCGGCTGCGTCTTGAACTGGAAAAGGAGGGAATTACGCATGAGAACATCTGAAGAGCGGATTTCGGAACTGCACCGACGTATGACAGTTATGGAAAAAAACAGGAACCGCAACAGGTATCGGATCATCACCGCAGCAGTAAGTGCTGCCTGCCTTGCAGTCACTGTCATAATGGCGATAGTTATTGCGCAGCTCCCGGTCCAGGCTACCAGTCCGGGAATAGGAGGCGCGTCAGCGAGCAGCT
Organism: Eubacteriaceae bacterium; assembly: GCA_017551505.1. Taxonomy (GTDB): domain Bacteria; phylum Bacillota; class Clostridia; order Eubacteriales; family Anaerofustaceae; genus JAAYHF01. The sequence goes on along the minus strand of JAFZLL010000009.1, from coordinate 11,646 downwards.
TTGTTGATCATACGGTTTTGGGATATATAGTCGTCGCTCTGATAGCCTTTTGCTTGGGAGCGCTGGTGACCGTATTCTGTTTCAGGATGAAAAAACACGCAGAAGAGAAGGAAAAAGATGCTCGAACGCTATGGGAATGCCATCCAGATCGCCACTTTGGCCGTCTGTGTTACTGTCTCGTTATTTCGGGCAGCCAAATACAGGAGCCGTTCATGGACTCTGCTGTCATTTTTCTATGGGAGCTGGCTTTTGGGTGACATCTACTGGCTGAACTGTCTGCTCTTTTACGGCGAGACGCCTCATATCTCCGTTGTTTCCGATCTGAGCTGGTATGCGGCGTTGATCTTTTTATACATGCTGCTCCGGAAAATCTCGCCTCCGGAAGAGCTCAGAGACGCCAGCCCCGTCTCGTGGCTGGGACCAGCTTTCACCATCGGAATGGCTGTGTTCTTTATGATCCGCGGCGAGATCATATCTAACCTTATCTATGCAGGTCTGATGGGGCTTCTGCTCTTTGCTGCGATACGCAGATTGATTCCGGAGGACCGGACTGAACAGAGCTGTCTTCCGACTATGATCCTGATCTACTGCCTTCTGGAATACAGTCTCTGGACATCGTCATGCTTTTGGAATGACGCTGCGTTATTCCAGCCGTATTACATATTCGATCTCCTACTGACAATGTGCTTTCCGTTTTTGATCCCGGCTATCGGAAAGGCGGTGACGACTTGAGCTATATCGAGAATATATATGTCTGTCTGGCTGCCCCCATGTTTCTGGCGATATTGTGTCTGCGAAAAAACTCTCGTCAGTCGCTTATTTTCGTGCTGTCCGGCATGACAGCCTGTCTGTTGTCCGCTTATGTCAGTACTTACCTGGCAGGTTTAACGCGAACAGATATAGTGACCGCTTCCTATGAGATCGCTCCGGTTGTTGAGGAGGTCATAAAATCTCTCCCGATCTTGTTTTACCTTTTGGTTTTTGAACCTGACAAGAAAAATACGTACAGCGGCACATTGATGGTTTCTCTGGGATTTGCCACTTTTGAAAATGTCTGTTTTCTCACGTCTTACGGGACGTCGGAATTGTTGAGGCTTCTGATCCGCGGCTTCGGGACAGGGGCCATGCATGTCGTATGCGGAATGGTGGTCGCGGTCGGTCTGTTCTTCCTGTGGGATCAGATCTGGCTGCAGGCTGTCGGTGCGTTTGCCCTGCTTTGCTTTGTGATCACGTTCCACGCGATATTCAATCTGTTTGTCAATCAATCCGGTGTGATATTCTGGATCGGCAGTGCGATACCGTTGATTGTGATATTTATCTATATGCTTTTTCTGCACAGAGAAGTCGACCTTTCCTGATACAGCCTCGGCGCATCGCCCCGTTAAAGGGGCTTTTTTTATGCGCTGAATACACTCAGAACACAAGAATCTCAGAAATGATCCAAAACCGGTTCGTACTTTTCGCGTTTTCGGACACTTATATATTGAAGACACTTTTATGGAGGGAAAGGTATCTCAGAATGACAACTGAAGAAAGGGTACGATCCCTGCATGCACGGATGAATGATCTGCGCCGTGCGCGGGAGAGGCGCAAAACAGGTGCCATCGGCGGCGCCTGCATCGTTCTTGCAGCATGCCTGATCCTTTTGCTCTTCGGCGGCGGTATGTCATGTATCGGCGGACCTGCAGGCATGTACAGCGGCGCTTCGATGCTGTTCGGCAACGCAGGCGGGTATGTGCTCGTCGCACTTATCGCTTTTACAGCTGCAGTGATCATTACTGTGCTGTGCATACGCCGTCGTATGGGACGTAAAGAAACTTTGGACGGAAATAATAACTGGGAGGAAAATGATTATGAGGAATAACAGGCGCGTAATTAGGAAAGCACTCGGCTTTCTGCTGGTTCTTACGCTAGTGCTGGGCATGTTCCCCGGCAGTCTGATGACTGCTTTTGCGCAAGAAGGTGATGAAGATCTGACCGAAACCATCACGGGGAACCAGCTGCTTGCTATCGACAGCACAGAACCTGAGGGCTTTGCCCCGGGCAATACCAGTAACCCGTATGGAGCAAACTATGACGAAGGGGGAACCGGGAACGGTACGCTCATGATTCCCTGGGATGAACTGGCAGTCAGAACAGACAGCATGGACGAAGGAATCCACAAGCTCAGTGTGTACGGTGGAGACAAAGGAAGCCAGAAAAGCAAAGCGCTGTCGGGCTTTGCTACGGTCTGGTCTCCTTCCACGGTGACCGAGTCGGCATATTCTAGTTTTCTTAATAGTCTGTCATATACGCAAAGCATCGGTTTTGACAAAACTGGTTCGGGACGCAAGGATGTAGCCGCATATTTCGGCTTCAATACGCAGGAGAACCGTTATTATCTGTATGGTCTGGATACATCCAGAGACAACGAGATCAAAGCTATTACGGATGTTGTCTATTGGGTAAAGGAAGGTGATGCGTGGAAGGAATACAAGCCGGTCTACATGAACGAAGATTCCTGGACAGCCGACCATTATGCGGCTAACAACCTGCTTGCGATCACAGCCGGTAATTTCGGACGCGGATACGAAACGGTCGTTGTCGCAGAGACCTGCAATGCGCGCGACGGAAGCGGAGGCACGGTCACGATCCTGTTTGAGTATGATCACGTCAGCCGCGAGTGGAAAAGGATCGGTAATCCTGTGATCCTGGAAACAGTAAGCAACGAAGATTATGTCAGCACCGTTTCTCTGGCAGCAGGCGACCTGAACGGTGATGATGTTGACGAACTGATAGTCGTACTGGGTAAGTCCGAGGATGCGCCAAAAGGCAAAGGCGAGGCGAAGATCTACGTGTATCAGGGTGTGCCGGGCGATACGTCATCTGTCCTGTCCCACTCAAGAACCACAACATCGATATATGAAGACTATACTGACGGCGGCGACAGCAACAGACGTACTATTTCTTCACCGGGCGTAGCTGTCGGTGATGTGGACGGGGACGGGGTCAATGAAGTCGTTGTCGGCGGTTATCACTTTATCAGTGAAGACGGAGATGAGTACGATTCGAAGAAAGCCCAGTTTTTAGCAATCTATAAGCGCAATACGGCCGGAAATATGACAAAGGTCATTTTCACCGATCCGGGCATGAACCCGATGATCACTCGCGGCTTCTATGAGCGTGACAAAATACACCCGAGAGCAGCCGTAGCGACTGTGGCTTTTAACGGGCAGAACGGCAAGGATCTGATCTTCTTCAACGGCCAGATCATGACATATAACCCCGATGCCGGTGTTTCGGTCACTTATACACCGGGATACTTCGATAAAACGGATGTCGGAATGGGGAATGTTGCGGTATCCACTGCCTGGGTGAGTGACGTGGCAGTAGGGAATTTCGATCACAATAATATCGGACGAGAACAGATCTATTATGTTGTGGCGCTGAAGGAATTGAGCTATGAGGCCTACGGTTACAAAATTGGGATGATCGGCGCCACTTACGAAGATACGGAGGATATGCTGGGAACGATCACCGGAAGCGGTTTCTACAGTACCGATGTTGATAAAGATGACTATCAGCTCAACGATGCAGATGCCTATCATACAGGCGGCAACTGGATCCCCTGTCAGACAGTCATAACCGCTCTGGACAACAACACGGATGGTGTGCGCATACGCTACCGGGGCAAAAACTATATCTACTCCGACCCGAAGATAGAAGCCGTATTACAGGCGGCACCATATTTTGACGGTGTCCAGGACCCTGGCAGCACTACTTATTCGATCGATACCAGTTATGGCGAATCGGATAACACGACCACTTCGCTGGACTGGGGCGTGGGCTTTTCCGGTGAAGCTGAGGTATCGGCTCTGGCATCAGCAAAGATGGCAATTGAGCTCGGAGCAGCCTTCAACTACACCTGGGAATGGGAGAAAGGCTGGGAGACAAGCTATAATTCCGTTTTTGAGACTACCAATCAGAATACGGTTCTGATCCAGCGGACTCCTATCATCTTCTATAACTACGACATGTACGATGCGAAAAACGGAAAGTGGCTGGAGAATGCTGTTCAGGTGCCTATGCCGCTTGGACCGGTATGGAGCCAGTTGAGCATCAAAGACTATAACCAGTTCGTGGATGACTACGATGCACTGGTGAAGTCGATCAAAGACAGTATCGATACTTCACAGTACATATACGATCCGCCTGTATTGAAGAAAATAGTTGACACTCAGGCAGACACTGCCGAGAATGGTGAATTCCTTATCGGCAACGAAGGGAAACCGGAACACTATCTCAATGACTGGAACAATGGAGATCTGACGGATGCCGAGAAGCTGTCAAACATGGCTGATATGCAGTTGGGTTACAGCGGAAGCTCCAAGACACAGGAATATGCACACTCGGAGTATTATTCAGAGGGCGAGGGATTCTCGGGAGGCTTCTCCCTTCATTTCTCCTCTCAGTGGGGCGTAGGCATCGCCGGACTCGTAGACGCACGGGCAGGCTTTTATGTATCGGCTGATTTCCTTAAAGGCACGTGCCATTATGAGACTACTACCAGAGGCAATACGGTTTCGGGCACCGTCAACGACCTGGATGAGAAAGCACTGGAAAATCAGGGACTGTCAAAGGAAATCATCCACGCGTATCAGTTCATCTGGTCTTTTGGCCGCTGGTATGTCGATCTGGGTACCGGAGGCGGCGGGACCATATATGAAAGTGTCGAGAATCAGGAAGATATAAAAGATAACGTCTGGGATAACTCTCATGTCCCCGTATATGGGTATAAGGTAGCTAATATCTCCATGCCGCCTCAGCCGCCGGAATTGTCGGTATCCTATACGGACGGCGTGTTTACGTTAAGCTGGGAGGATGCATTTAAAGATATCTCGGATGGATATTACGTATATCAGGTAGTGAACGGAGAATATGTGCGCCTGAATGCAGAGCGTATAGGCAAGAATACATTTGCTTACACGGCCGCCCAGGAAGGGCTTGACAACTCTGCCGGCAACCTGTTCACCTTTGTTGCGACATCAGCGGTCGATCTGCCTGACGAGAGCGAGATGCAGAGCATTTGGTCCAATGAGGTATACTTCGTCCCGGCAATTTCGGGTCCTGAAGGTCCGCAGGGAAAATCCGCTTATCAGATTGCTGTGGAGAACGGATTTGTGGGGACTGTGGCCGAATGGATCGCTTCGCTTCACGGGAACGGGATCGGCATTGAGAAGATCGAAAAGACCGGGACTTCTGATGACGGCCTTATCGATACATATACCATCTATTACACGGATGGCAATACCATGACGTTTACCGTGGACAACGGCAGGGACGGGGCGGATGGCCGTGGAATCGTTTCCTATGAAAAGACTTCTTCACAAGGCAATGTCGATACATATACGGTGACTTACACGGACGGTACGACTTCTACCTTTACGGTGACCAACGGCACCAACGGCCTGTCAGCTTATGAGATCGCTGTCCGGAACGGATTTGTGGGCAGTGAGGCTAAATGGATCGCTTCGCTCGAAGGGAACGGGGTCGGTGTTGATCACATAAAAAAGATCGGAAGTGAAGGCCTTATCGATACCTACGGAATCTATTATACGGACGGGATGGTCTATACATTTACGGTAACTAACGGAGCCAAAGGAGACCAGGGCGAACAGGGTGTACAAGGCGAGCAGGGTGAACAGGGGGTCGGTATCGCTTCGATAGTGAAGACATCTACATCCGATGACGGACTGGTTGATACATATACGATAACCTACACTGACGAGACCACCGACACCTTTACTGTGGCAAACGGCGCAGATGGAAAGGATGGGCAGGACGGCCTGTCAGCTTATCAGATCGCTGTCCTGCATGGATTTGAGGGCAATGAGGCTAAATGGATCGCTTCGCTTAAAGGGAACGGAGTCGGTGTTGAGAAAACAGAGAAGACTGGAAGCGAAGGTCTTATTGATACCTATACGATCTATTATACGGATGGCAGCTCGTTATCCTTTACAGTGACCAACGGAGCTAATGGCAATGGCGTCGTTTCCATCGATAAAACGGCGACAGCAGGCAATACAGACACCTATACGGTCACAATGTCTGACGGTACGTCTTATTCCTATGACGTTGTAAACGGCAAAGACGGGGCAGACGGCGTCGGTGTGGAGAAGATAGAAAAGACCGAGACTTCTGACGATGGCCTGATCGACACTTACACCGTGACCTTAACGAACGGTTCGACCTTTACATATACCGTCAACAACGGCAGGGACGGCAACGGCGTTGCTTCCATTGAAAAGATCGAATCGCCTCAAGGCACCGATCCCAATGTCGATACATACCTAATAAAGATGACCAGCGGAGACATGTACACCTTCACCGTACGCAACGGCACGGACGGCGAGGATGGAAAGAGCGCTTATGAATTGGCTGTTGAAAACGGTTTTAAGGGAAATATACTGGAATGGCTTGCTTCTCTGAAAGGAGAAGGTGTCTTCCTGCTTGGGATATCTGAAGAAGCCGTTGACGATCTGACGACTGCCTATATCTTAAAATTCTCGGATGCTACCACATATACCTTCAAGGTTAAAAACGGAGAAAAGGGTGCCCCGGGAGCCGCAGGACGAGGGATCGTATCTGTCGAGAAGACTGCTTCCAGCAGCAATATCGATACCTATACCATTGCGTATACCGACGGGACCACATCCAAGTTCACTATCTATAATGGAAAAGACGGGTCCAACGGTCAGCACGGAGTCGGCAGTGCCGGAGCCAACGGCGTGGACGGCAAGGACGGCATCAACGGAACTGACGGTGTCAGCATCGTAGATGCCAAGGTCATTGAAGGTGACCTTATGATCACACTTTCCAATGGCAAGGTGATCAATGCCGGACGCGTCATGACGGAATCTCAAAAGGACCGTTCACCGGCTCAGGGCAACAGTGTCCCCTGGTGGATCATCTATCTCCTTCTCGGATGGAATACACTGCTTACCGCGGGAGTCGTCGCTCTGGCAGTGACCAGGAAAAACGATATCATAAAGAAGAAGGCAGAATAGGCTTATAGTACGAACTACACAATGATCCAAAAGGCGGATGGAGAACCGACCGGTTCCCATCCGCCTTTTACGTTTACAGTATCATATTTGATCGATGTCCTGTGCCGCTTTCAAGCATCTGTATTTTATTCGGCTTTTTTGATCAAGGGCTTCAGCGATTTGGTGCTGATCTCTTTCTTAAGCAGCTTGCAGGCATCGGACAGCTTCATCTCCCCAAGGTCGCCTTCTCTTCCGCGCACGGTTACCGTGCCGTTTTCCTGTTCCTTTGCGCCGACCACGAACTGGTAGGGCACCTTCTGCAGGGTCGCCTGACGGACTTTGTATCCGAGCTTTTCGTTGCTGTCGTCCAGTTCGCTGCGGATATCCCTGTCAAGAAGGTACTTATTGACTTTGCCGGCATAGTTATTGAAGCTCTCGCCGACACTGATGACCTCTGCCTGGACAGGTGACAGCCAGAGCGGGAACGCGCCAGCGAAATGTTCGGTGAGGATGCCGATGAATCTCTCGATGCTGCCGAAAACGACCCTGTGGAGCATGATAGGCCTGTGCTTGGCTCCGTCGGGACCGATGTATGTGCAGTCGAATCTTTCGGGCATCTGGAAGTCGAGCTGTATTGTCCCGCACTGCCAGGTCCTGCCGATGCAGTCCCTGAGATGGAAGTCAATCTTCGGACCGTAGAAGGCGCCGTCGCCTTCATTTACCTTATAGGACATGTGTTTCCTGTCCAGCGCGTCGATAAGGCCCTGGGTAGCCCTGGCCCAGTCTTCGTCAGAACCGATATGGTCTTCAGGCATCGTGGACAGTTCCACGAAGTACTCGAAACCGAAGAGCTTGTAGACGTAATCGATAAGGTCGATGATGCCTATGATCTCATCGGTGATCATCTCCTCTGTGATGAACAGGTGCGCATCGTCCTGGGTGAAGCATCTTACCCTCATCAGTCCGTGCAGGGATCCGCTGGGTTCGTGGCGGTGTACAAGTCCAAGCTCTCCTGCTCTTATCGGCAGTTCCTTGTAGGAGTGCATCGTCCTGTTGTAGAGCAGTATCCCGCCGGGGCAGTTCATCGGCTTGATGGCAAAGTCCCTGTCATCGATCTTGGTGAAATACATATTGTCCTTATAGTGATCCCAGTGACCGGAGCGCTTCCATAATTCGGCTTCCATGATCATCGGTGTCTTGACCTCGACATAGCCTCTCTGCCTGTGCAGCTGCCTCCAGAAGTTTTCCAGTTCGTTGCGGATGATCATTCCCTTGGGGTGGAAGAACGGGAAGCCGGGTCCTTCTTCCATAACGGAGAACAGGTCGAGCTCCTGTCCGATCCTTCTGTGATCCCTTCTCTTTGCCTCCTCAAGGAACTTCAGGTGGTCATCCAGCTCTTTCTTTGAGGGGAAAGACACACCGTATATGCGCTGCAGCATCTTATTTTTCTCATCGCCTCTCCAGTAAGCTCCTGCGATCGATGTGAGCTTGAATGCTTTGATCATGCTTAAGGATGCGATATGCGGCCCCGCGCAAAGGTCGGTATAGTCGCCCTGGGAATAAAAACTTATCTCTTCTCCTTCCGGAACGTCACCTATAAGCTGGACCTTGTAATCCTGCCCGTTTTTCTTTTCATAAGCTATTGCTTCATCTCTTGGCAGGGTATAGCGCTTGATCTCGGGATTCTCCTTTACGATCTTCCTCATCTCGTTTTCGATGTCGGCGAGCGATTCAGGCGTTATCGCCGTGTCAAGGTCGATGTCATAATAGAACCCGTTGTCGACGGCTGGACCGATGGCAAACTGTGTGTTCGGATAGAGATGCTTGATGGCCTGCGCCATAAGATGGGAAGTAGTGTGCCAGAAAGCAGCTTTTCCTTCCGGATCCTCGAATTTGTGGAATGTGATCCTGGCATCGAAATCGATCACGCGGCGGATATCGGATACCTCGCCGTTGACCGTTGCGCAAAGGGTCTCTTTTGCAAGCCCTTTGCTGATCGAAGAGGCGATCTCCAGAACGCTCTTCGGACTGTCGTACTCTTTCACGCTGTTGTCGGGAAAGGTGATCTTGAACATTTGAACCTCCTTTTTTTTGCAAGAAAAAAGCTCTTGCAACACTAAGGGACGAATCATTGATCCGCGGTTCCACCCTTGTTGGCAAGCGCCCACTCATTTTGGTTATAACGGTACCGCCGCGTGCGCTTAATGATTTCAGCGCCGGACTCCAAAGTGGTCTGTGCAGCAGTATGCCGGAGGCTTCCACCTTATCCCCCTTCTCTGGAGGCAGAGGCTTCTGCACGTTTCTTCTTCAACGTCTATACACCGAATAATAGCACCGCCGATTATGCGTGTCAATATGGGAAAAGGCCATATTTGCAGAAAAAAAGTCTGTTTTAGCGATATTTTTACCGTAATGCTTGACAGATATGAAACGGCTGTGATATCATCACAGTCGTAAACAAAGCAGAAGAAATTGCTTCTCACCTTGTGCGGCTCACGCTGCCGGGTTAATACACAGATTATTATTTGTGGCCGCAATTTCTTTGCGGCCATTTATTATACACGGAGGTAAAAAAGAATAAAAGAATTTCCCATTAACGAACAGATTAACGACAAAGAGCTGAGAGTGATCGACGAGAACGGCCAGATGCTGGGCATCATGTCCGCATATGAAGCCAGACAGCTCGCAGAGTCTAAGGATCTGGATCTTGTGAAGGTCGCACCGGACGCAAAGCCGCCGGTATGCCGCATCCTTGATTACGGCAAGTACCGCTACGAGCAGAACAAAAGGGAGAAGGAATCCAAGAAAAACCAAGCCAGTAATGAGATTAAGGAGATGCGCACTTCCTGCCGTGTCCAGGACCATGACCTGGAAGTAAAAGTCAAGAACGTCCAGAAGTTCCTGTCGGAAGGAAACAGAGTCAAGATCTCGGTGCGCTTCAGAGGCAGAGAGATGACTTATATCGAAAGCGGGAGAGAGCTCCTGATGCGTATCAAGGATATGCTCGGAGACACATGCGTGATCGATAAGGAACCGAAAATCGAAGGGCGCAACTACACTATGTTCGTTGCTCCCGCCGCCAATATAAAATAACAACAACGGAGGAAAATGAAATGCCCAAAATGAAATCGCACAGAGGTGCGTCAAAACGCTTTAAAATGAAGCCGTCGGGAGTCATCAAGCGCAACTGCGCTTACAAGAACCATAAAGCCAACAGCCAGATCAAGAGCCGCAAGAGAAAGAGAAACCTGATGAAGGGCGGCTATCTCGCTCCTTCGGATGCGAAGTTCATCAGAAAGATGATAGTAAGGTAAGAGGGGGTAAAAGAAAATGGCAAGAATTAAAGGCGGAGTCAACGCAAAGAAAAAGCATAAGAGAATATTAAGGCACGCTAAGGGATATTTCGGAGCCAGGAGCAAACTCTACAGAACGGCTAAAGAAGCCGTGATGAGAGCCAACAGGGACGCTTACAAGGGCAGAAAGCTCAGAAAGAGAGAGATGCGCAGGCTCTGGATCGCGAGGATCAATGCGGCAGCCAGGATGAACGATATGAATTATTCCCGTTTCATGAACGGCCTGAAAAAAGCGGGCGTCGAGCTCGACAGGAAAGTGCTTGCAGATATAGCCATGCACGATGCGGCCGGATTCAAGGCGCTCGCGGAAACCGCTAAGAACGCAAACTGAACCGACTATATGGAAGGACCATGGACGACATGGTCCTTTTTCTTTACCGGCAGATCCATATTTTTTATCACTTACTTGTTTAATAGCCAGAGATGGTCTATAATCATAGCTGACGGAGGCATAGCTCAGCTGGTCAGAGCGTTCGCTTCACACGCGAGAGGTCATGCGTTCGAGCCGCATTGTCTCCACCATCGAAAACAAAACGCCGTTTAAGGCGTTTTTTTATTCCAATAATCTCTACTTTCCGGTATGTGAAGTCCGTTTGCAAGAATATGGGAATCCGGACGACCCAAAACCCAGCTCTGCGATCAAAGTATCTGTGCATTTTTGTTTTTGCGTTGGGCTTTTCTGACTGTTTATGTCTATAATAGTATAAGTAAGAAAGCATAGAGGGAATGGTGCGCCGCAAAAGCATCCCGGCGCAGCTGCCCGCCCCTAAAGAAAGGAACGAGTCATGATACAGCTTGGTAAAAAGATCCCGTCAATAATGCTGGCGGCATCGATCGCAGCAGCTGCTGTCTTTGCAATAGTGACTGTTGCAGCGCAGGAAGTGCATGCAATGAGCGGAAACGGATCGGCTGATAAACCTTATGTGAATTCATCATATGAAGACGTAAAAGAGTCTGCAGACATCGTTAACGGAATGGATGGAGATATGGCAGATCCTGAAGCCCTTGCCGGATCGGGGTACCGGATCGATCGCAGCACTTATGATGATCTGGCACCGACTGCGGCGAAAGATCTGCCTCGGAAAGTGACCGTTACCGTAGACTGGGACGGATCAGGACTCTATACGTATAATGCATCCGACCAAAAGCCGACTGTAAACAAGATCACCGTTTCAGGGGGCTCTCTTGCAGTTCCGGACGGTGCATCCGATCCAGAGTATTACTAGAAAAACGGAACGGACTGGGAGAAAACGTCCTGTGAACCTACG
>JAFZLL010000060.1 GCA_017551505.1 Eubacteriaceae bacterium | reverse complement strand
CAGCTTATGGAAGATCTTCTTTCCCTTCTTGAGGAGAGCGTAGCCCTGGGAGAAATCCTTGTCGCTGAGCGTATAATCCTTGCTCTCCACCTTTTCGCCGTTTAAAGTCACGCCGCCCTGTTCGACCAGCCTGCGGGCATCCGAATTGGACGAAGCAAGACCGCACGCGGTCAGAGCTGAAATGATGGTAAAGCCTGATGAGAGATCGTCCCTGGAAATGAAAGTAGTCGGAGTATTCTCATCTTCGCCGCTCCCGGATACGAAGAGCGCCTTAGCGGCTTTTTCCACCTTCATAGCCTCTTCTTCCCCGTGTACCATCTTCGTGACCTCGAAGGCCAGCAGTTCTTTGGCTTCATTCAGCCGGCTTCCCTCCCAGGACTCCATCTCGGCGATCTGATCAAGAGGCAGGAACGTCAGCATCTTGAGGCATTTGATGACGTCGGCATCCCCTACATTCCTCCAATACTGATAGAAATCAAAGGGGGACGTCTTCTCGGCGTCCAGCCAGAGGGCGTTTCCGGCAGTCTTGCCCATCTTCTTCCCGTTGGAGTCCGTAAGCAGTGTTATCGTCATCGCGTGGGCGTCCTGCGCAAGCTTCTTTCTGATCAGTTCCGTACCTGCAAGCATATTGCTCCACTGGTCATCCCCTCCGAACTGCATATTGCAGCCGTAATGCTGGAAAAGATAATAGAAGTCATACGCCTGCATTATCATATAGTTGAATTCGAAGAAGCTTAGGCCTCTTTCCATCCTGTTCTTGTAGCATTCTGCCCTCAGCATGTTATTTACAGAGAAACAGGCTCCTACTTCCCTCAACAGTTCGACGTAATTGAGATCCAGAAGCCAGTCGGCGTTATTGACCATTACTGCCTTTCCCTCGCCGAAATCGATGAAGCGCGACATCTGGTGCTTGAAGCACTCCGCGTTGTGGTCGATGTCCTCCCTCGTCAGCATCTTTCTCATATCCGTTCTTCCGGAAGGATCGCCGATCATCGTGGTTCCCCCGCCTATAAGGGCTATCGGTTTGTTGCCTGCAGCCTGAAGCCGCTTCATCAGGGTGAGAGCCATGAAATGACCAGCAGTAAGGCTGTCCGCCGTACAGTCGAAGCCGATATAGAAGGTCGCCTTCCCTTCATTCACAAGTTTCTTTATCTGTTCCTCATCGGTCACTTGGGCGATCAGCCCCCTGGCGACCAGTTCATCATATAGTTCCATGATTTTCCTCTCCTGTATAACTGATGTGTTTTAATATGCCCTGGCGAAATAGGCGACTTTATCTGCCTTGCCTCCGCAGTACACGCAGGTGTCTCCATCCACACCGCTCTGGTCGAACGGGATATTGCGCAGCGTGGCACCGGTCTCTTCCTTGATCTTATCCTCACACTCGCGGCAGCCGCACCACTTGGCCTTGATATATCCGGGATTCTCTTCCAGAGCTTTCTTGAATTCGTCCATATTGTGAGCTACGCTCGTTTTCTTTGCCAGCATCTCCTTGGCCATTTTATACATATTCTGCTGGATATCCTCGAGGACTTCACCGAGCTTATCAGAAGCCTGATCCAGCGGCACGAACAGTTTTTCTCCGGTATCCCTGCGGACAAACACACACTGGCCCTTCTCTATATCCTTCGGGCCGATCTCGATGCGTACGGGGACGCCTTTCATCTCGTACTGGTTGAACTTCCAGCCGGGTGAGTAGTTCTCATTGGCGTCGATCTCCGCTCTGAACCGTCCCTGCAGAGTCTCGGTCAGTTTGCCTGCCGCATCGACGACGCCCTCTTTATGCTGTGAGATCGGGATTATAATCGCCTGTATAGGCGCGATCCTCGGCGGCAGTTTAAGCCCTTTGTTGTCTCCATGCACCATGATGATACCGCCGATAAGGCGCGTGCTGACTCCCCAGGAAGTCGAATAACCGTACTGTTCTTTGTTGTCCCTGCCCAGGAATTTGATATCGAAGGCTTTTGTGAAGTGGTCCCCCAGGTTATGGCTGGTCCCGCTCTGCAGAGCCTGGCCATCATGCATCAGAGCTTCGATGGAGTAGGTGGCGTGGGCCCCTGCAAAACGCTCCTTCTCGCTCTTCTCTCCTGTTATGACGGGCATGGCCAGATCCTCTTCGCAGACGCGGCGGTAGATCTCCAGCATCTCCAGAGTCTTGGCCTCGGCCTCCTCGAATGTCTCATGCACAGTGTGGCCTTCCTGCCACAGGAATTCAGCAGTCCTGAGGAACGGCCTGGTCGTCTTTTCCCATCTTATTACACTGCACCACTGGTTATAAAGAAACGGCAGATCCCTATAGCTCTTGAGCCATTTTGAATACATGCTGCATATGATCGTTTCAGATGTCGGGCGGATGCATAGACGCTCCTCCAGCGTTTTTCCTCCGGCTTCCGTAACCCATGCCACCTCAGGCGAGAAGCCTTCGACATGCTCCTTTTCCTTGTTGAGGAAGCTTTCGGGGATGAGGAGCGGGAAATAGCAGTTCTTTACTCCGGTTTTCTTGAATTCCTTATCAAATATAGCCTGTATGTTCTCCCAAATCGCATAGCCGTATGCTCTTATGACCATGAATCCTTTGACAGGGGAATAATCGACAAGCTCTGTTTTTGTCACCACGTCGGTGTACCACTGAGAGAAGTTCTCCTCCATAGAGGTAATCGCTTCGACCTGATTGTCCTTTGACATCTTTCCCTCCCTTTTTCAGTCCGTTCCGCCTTAATTCGGACAGGAAAACAGGCTGATATAGTTGTCTTTCATTATACTTTGGATTCTTGAATAATGCAAGGCATTTGTCTTTTAAGGAGGACCGGATGCAGTATGTATTGCAATAATGTGCGACGAAAGGTATAAGATTGTTATTGATAAGCAGCCCGGAGGCAGACAGCATATTTGCTCCATGGAGCCCGCCCGTATCGCTCAGTTGCAGCTACGACCATGGAGACAGGCGTATCAAGACCGGACCAGCGGACTGCACTAAGCTCAGTACAGGTAGACGGATGATGGCAGAAAAACAGAAACCAACGATATCGGAGATCAAAACGATCCTTGCCCGGCTCGGGATCCCGGGTCTGGATGATTCATCGGTCCGGGCGTTCGTTTCCGAAGAAGATCAAAACGAATATGCGGTCTGGCTGGTCGACACAGTAGACGCAAAATGTGTTCTGAAACAGGCAAAGGCTTATGAGATCGATGTTTACCGATGCTTCTTCAATGGAGGACAGAGATATGTCCCGTCTTTCCTTGGCGCATGCGATATGGACGGCCGGGCTTATTTCCTGACGGAGTTCTTCCCCGGAAAGGATCTCAGGATCTGTGACAGGAAGAGGCTGACGCTCGTACTCGATGCGCTGGCTGAGATGCAGAATGAATTCTGGCAGCGCTCGGAGCTGTACGATTCATGTGTCACCCTTGAAAAAGCAATGAAAGGGATCCGGATACGCGGCAGATACCTGGGATCCGAGAAGCTCGAGAAAGCATACCGTAAGTTTGAACTGGCATACAGAGAAACACCCCGGTCGCTTTGCCACGACGATCTGCTGCCGATAAATGTGCTGGCAAATGATGAGCGCGCGGTACTTATCGATTGGGAGTACGGCGGTGTTCTTCCTTATATGAGCTCTTTTGCACGCCTAATAGCCCACGGCAGAGAAGACAGTGATTACTATTTCCACATGACTTCGGAAGACCGTAGTTATGCAAAAGCATATTTTTATGAAGCTCTGGCAAAGAAACACGGCATCACATGGGAGACATTCAATCAGACGCTGGATTGTTTCCTTTTCTATGAGTACTGCGAATGGATCATGATCGGCAACCGTTATGATGCCCGTGACGATGAGAGATACGGATACTATATGAGGCTTGCGGAACAGCTGGCTGAAAGGCTGATCTAGCTTCACAAGCTTTGCGATTGATGAGATAATGCAAATACCGGTCTGATGCATAAGCAAAAGACCGGTATTACATTTGCACTCTTCTCAGGCAGAAGCCGAGGTCATTCTTTGCAGATTCCTTCCGGGCTCCCCGACTCGCCTGCGGATGTGCCTAAATCTTCATTCTGACGTTTTCGAGGAGAACGTGTCATTTTTGATGTTCGAGTACATCACAACGTATGTTTCAGTTGACCCGAACATCTGGATCTTTTCCAGCAGCTTCGCAAGATGCTCCGTATCCCTCACGTAGGCTTTCACGATCAGGGAATGCTGTCCGGTCACATAATAGAATTCGGTTATCTCGTTGGTCTCATCGGCAAAGACTTTGAATTCATCGTATTTTCTCGCCGGGATATCAAGATTGATGAAAACAGAGACATGCTGCCCAAGCTTTGTCCTGTCAACGATTGCCTTATAGGATGTTATTATCCCTCCCTGTTCAAGCCTTTTTACCCTCTCGGCTACAGCAGGAGCCGAAAGTGATAGCCTTGAAGCGAGGTCTTTCATAGTGATGCGCCCGTCAGCGCAGAGGATCTCAATTATTTGTCTATCGATGTTGTCCATGATCAGTACTGCACCGCCTTCTTAATTTATAAAGGTATTTTACACCATATTGCGCTTAAAGTCACTATTATTTATAAATATGCATTATTTTCTTAAGAAATTGTCCGGTATAGCTGTCTTCAATCAGGCAGATATCCTCAGGGGTGCCTTCAGCGATGATCCTTCCGCCTTTTTCCCCGCCCTCAGGCCCGAGATCTATGATCCAGTCCGCGCATTTGATGACGTCCAAATTATGTTCTATGACCACTATGGTGTTCCCGTTATCCCTCAGCTGGAGAAGGACGTTGAGCAGCTTCTGTATGTCGTAGCTGTGCAGTCCTGTGGTAGGTTCATCCAGGATATAAAGGGTCTTTCCTGTAGCCCTTTTGGATAATTCGGCTGCCAGCTTAATCCTTTGAGCCTCACCGCCCGAAAGCTCTGTGGAAGGCTGTCCGAGCTTGACATAGCCCATGCCGACTTCGTTCAGCGTCTTGATCTTGGAATAGATGCGCGGCTGGTTCTCGAAAAAGCTCATAGCTTCCTCCACGCTCATATCCAGTACTTCGGCTATGTTTTTTCCCCTGTATTTCACTTCCAGAGTCTCGCTGTTGTATCTCGCACCTTTGCAGACCTCGCACGGGACATATACATCCGGAAGGAAATGCATTTCTATCTTAATGATCCCGTCGCCGTAACAGTGTTCGCAGCGCCCGCCCTTCACATTGAAGCTGAACCGCCCTTTTGAGAATCCCCTTGCCTTTGATTCGGGCAGGGAGGCGAAAAGATCCCGTATCATGTTGAATACGCCGGTATATGTAGCGGGGTTGGAGCGCGGTGTCCGCCCGATCGGTGACTGGTCTATGTTGATGATCTTATCTATATAGTCTATATTGCGTATCTCGTCGCACTTCCCGGGAAGTGATGCGCTGTGGTACAGGCTGCGGCTTATGGATTTATACAGCACCTCGTTTACCAGAGAGCTCTTTCCGGAACCGGAGACGCCGGTAACGCAGGTAAAGAGCCCTACCGGGAATGATACATCTATATCCTTCAGGTTATTCTCCCTTGCGCCGATGACCGTGATGCTGCGCCCGTCGCTCTTCACCCTCTCTTTGGGTATATCGATCTTCCTGCGTCCCGCCAGAAAATCGCCCGTAATGGATTCCCTGCAGGCCATAATATCCTCTATCTCCCCTGCGGCGACGATATTACCGCCGTTCACCCCTGCAAGAGGCCCGATGTCGACGATGTAATCAGCTGAACGTATGGTCTCTTCGTCGTGTTCCACAATGACAAGAGTATTGCCCAGATCGGTCAGATCACGAAGCGAAGCCAGCAGCTTGGCATTGTCCCTCTGGTGCAGGCCTATGCTCGGTTCATCAAGGACGTAGAGCACTCCGGAAAGGCCCGAGCCTATCTGGGTCGCCAGCCGTATGCGCTGGCTCTCACCGCCCGAAAGGGACGCAGTCGCCCTGCTCAGCGTAAGATATCCCAGCCCTACATTCCTCAAAAAATCCAGACGGCTCCTGATCTCCTTGATCACCAGTCCGCTGATCAGCTTTTCCTTTTCAGTCAGGACGAGTTTGTCCGTAAATTCAAGGCATCCTTCGATGCTCTTTTCGGTCAGTTCGATGATATCCGTGTCCATTATCTTGACCGCAAGGCTGTTGGGATTGAGCTTTTTCCCGTTGCAGGCCTTGCACGGTACATTTGACATGTACTTGGATATCTCCTGACGCATATATTCCGATCCGGTCTCCTTGTAACGCCTTTCGATGTTGTTTATTATCCCTTCGAACACCACGTCGGCGGTCCTTTGGCCGAAAAAGCCGTTATATGCAACGTGCAGCACGGTGTCGTCTCCGTGGAGCAGGGCATGGAGGAATTCCTGAGGCGCCTGATCCAAAGGCGTGGTAAGACTGACATTGTAATGATCTGCCAGGCTTTTTATTATCGTGTAGTAATAGCTGTCTTCTGTCAGGTTATAGAATTTAACGGCGCCCTGAGAGATTGACAGGGACATATCCGGTATCAGCAGGCTGACGTCAGCGTGCTGGTGATAGCCTATGCCGTTGCATTCCGTACACATGCCGAAGGGCGAATTGAATGAAAAATCCCTGGGCTCCGGCTTGCTCATCGAAATGCCGCAGTCGGGGCAGGAATAGTTCTCGGAATACAGCTTTTCTCCATCATCCGTCCGGCATATGACAAGGCCTCCGGCCAGCTTTAAGGCCGTCTCGACAGAATCGGCCAGACGGCTGCGGAAATTGCCTTCCCTGACTAGCCTGTCAACGACGATGCTGATATCGTGCTTCCTGTTCTTTTCCAGTTCAGGCGGCTCTTCCAGCCTGTACAGCTCACCGTCAGCATAGATCCTGACATATCCTTCGGAAGCCCAGGCAGCCATCTGTTTCTTGAACGTCCCCTTTTCCCCCCTGGCCACCGGTGCGAGTATCTGGAAACGCTCGCCTTCCCTGCCTTCCGTTATATCGTTAAGGATCGAGTCTATAGTCTGCGCTTCGATGACCTTGCCGCATTTCGGGCAGTGAGGTATGCCTATGCGGGCATAGAGCAGCCTCAGATAATCGAATATCTCGGTGACTGTTCCGACTGTGGAACGCGGGTTGCGGTTCGTGGTCTTCTGGTCGATGGAGATAGCGGGCGAAAGGCCATCGATACTGTCCACATCGGGTTTGTTCAGCTGCCCGAGAAATTGTCTGGCATAGGCAGAAAGGCTCTCCACGTACCGCCTCTGGCCCTCTGCGTATATAGTGTCGAAGGCGAGGCTGGATTTCCCTGAACCGCTGAGGCCGGTGAATACGACCATCTTATTCTTCGGGATCGTCACATCCACATTTTTCAGGTTATTCTCTCTTGCACCTTTGATTACGATCTGTTCCTTCATGGACATCCTCCGTCCTGCAATACTACCACAATAATCACGCACCATAAACAGCATTAAAAAAAGATTTCTCCCGACTCAGGTCACTTGTCATTTTATCGGAAGAAACTGCTGCCGGACGTACCGGCACTGCTGCATGCCTAGCCAGCAGGATACTTTTACTGCCGTTATGTAGATGAATGGATCCCGAAATTGAACACTCCCGCCACTTAGAGAAGTGTGGGATTCCTGCTTCAACGCTGCAGCTTACATACGGAGACGTATCGCCGTACACAGTGGCCGCCGGCTCCACAGGCGTTATGGATTCGGACAGTTCCTGCCCTATCGTGATGGTATGCTGTATTAGATGCCTATGCCGTATCCCTCATGTACTCTCTG
>JAFZLL010000008.1 GCA_017551505.1 Eubacteriaceae bacterium | reverse complement strand
GGGTGAAAAGGGAATGCGGTGAGAATCCGCAGCGATGCCGTCACTGTGAAAGGGAGACGCGGCAATCATGCCACTGGTCAACGACCGGGAAGGCTGCCGCGCCGATGAACGAAGTCAGGAGACCTGCCAGGAGATCAGAAGTTAGATTTGCGAGCCACAGATCTATTCTGGAATCAGTCCGTAATGCAATGGACCCCTTTTGATTCAGGACCCTTATAATGGTCTATCGGTCTGCTTAACTCGCAAGGCGCTGTTTAAGCATTCCGAAAATATCAATAAAGGGGTTTTTATTATGAAGAAAAGATGCAAGCTCATGAGCATCCTTCTCGCCACGGTAATGGTGATGGCATTATTCGCCGGCTGCGGTGAGAAGAAGCCGACCGTTGATGACCAGGCAGCTGCTGACGAAGTGGCGAAGAAGATCGACGCCATCTACGTACAGCAGAGGACTGAAGACACCGATGCCCAGTGCGCCGATGCGAAAGCCTCCTGGGACAAGCTGACCGATGCTCAGAAGGAACTGGTGGAAGGCGAGTTCGCCGATCCGGATTACTTCGGGAGGGACACCGGGGATGCCTCACTGGACGATCCGCGCAACCAGGACGATATCGGAGAGAAGGAGATACTGGTAGTCAGCTTCGGCACCTCCTTCAACGACAGCCGCGTCAAGGACATCAAGGGGATCGAGGACGCCATAGCCGCGGCCTATCCCGACTGGTCTGTACGCAGGGCATTCACGGCCCAGATCATCATCAACCACATCCAGGCACGTGACAACGAAAAGATCGACAACATGGACCAGGCACTTGCCCGCGCCATCGCCAACGGAGTCAAGCAGCTGGTCATCCAGCCGACCCACCTGATGCACGGCGCAGAGTATGACGAGATGAAGGAAGCCCTTGAAGCAGTCAAGGATAATTTCGAATCGGTCGTGATCGCAGAGCCTCTCTTGGGCCCTGTCGGCGAAGATGCCACAGTCATCAACGAAGACAAGCAGAAGGTTGCCGAATATGTCGTAAATGACACACTCAAGCTCGGCGGCTTTGAAAGTCTCGAGGACGCTGCCGGAAAGGGCACCTGCTTCGTATTCATGGGGCACGGAACATCGCACAATGCGAAGGTCTCCTACAGCCAGATGAAGACACAGATGGACAAGCTCGGATACGCCAACGTATTCATCGGAACGGTCGAGGGCGAGCCCGAAGACACTGCCTGTGAGGCGGTCATCGCTGACGTAAAGGCAGCGGGGTACAAGTACGTCGTCCTGCGTCCGCTTATGGTCGTTGCCGGAGACCATGCCAACAACGACATGGCCGGTGATGATGAGGATTCCTGGAAGAGCATGTTTACGGCAGCCGGACTGGAAGTCACCTGCCAGATAGCCGGACTCGGCAGAATACCCGAGATCCAGCAGCTCTACGTAGCTCATACCGGAGAGGTCATCAAATAAGTATTGATGATCCAACTGAGGCCTCGCTTATGACACCGACGGTGTCATGATATGCAGCCAAATCTGCAGCAGTCGAGGCAGCAATAATATCACAAAACATAAAGCCATATACCGCAGTATATTACGCGGCATATGGCTTTTTTATCCAGTGGTCAAGCCTCTCTCTAAAACTCATCAGACTCCAACGATCTTTATCCGGCTTAGTTGCCGGCAACAGTATATCGGAGATCTGCATTCATGCAGGGATCCCGACAACTTGACAGATATACGATACCACTGTATGATTTAATTGAATAATTGAATGCAATATTTCTAAGATAATATCAGCCCGGACCACGGGCTGCTGAAACACTTACTGCTTCACCGCAGTTCACTGCTCAATGCAATAAAACAAGACAGGAGTACTCAAAATGAACGAGATCAAAGCGGAGCCTTATATCCCGGATGAAGATTACGACAACCCCGCGATGGCAACTGACTTCTACGAATTCACAATGGCCAATGCTCTTTTCCTCAAGGGGTTCAAGGACAGTGTCATGGTATTTGATATGTTCTTCCGCAAGAATCCCGATGATCAGGGATATTCGATCAGCTGCGGGCAGCGCAAGCTTGTCCGCTTCCTGCAGGACTACCATTTCACGGACAAGGATATAACCTGGTTAAAGTGCAAGGGGATGAGTGCACAATTCTGCGAATATCTGAAGACCTATCGCTGGAAGGGCGATGTGTACATGCTGAAGGAAGGAACAGTCTGTTATCCCCAGGTTCCGATGGTTCGGGTCGAGTGCGACATGATCGGGGCTATCCTTATAGAAACTTACCTGCTGCAGACAATGAACTTCCATTCACTGATCGCCACAAAAGCTACTAAGGTCACAGGTATGAACATATCCAGACCGCGCAATGTCATGGAATTCGGCACCAGAAGGGCTCACGGCCAATCAGCAGGCATCGACGGCGCTTATGCAGCCGTCATGGGAGGCTGTATCGGCACCGCCAATTGCCTTGCTGAGATGCGCTACGGCGCCTCGGTCAAAGCCGTCGGCACTGTCGCCCACAGCTTCATCGAATTCTTCCCTGATGAGTATGAAGCCTTTAAGGCTTATGCCGATATCTACCCGGATAATGTTTCACTCCTTCTGGACACCTACAGCACCTTTGAGAGCGGCCTGCCCAATCTGATCAGGATCGATGACTATATGGCTGAAAAATACCCTGACGACCTCAGCCGCAGGGTAAAGAGCGCAAGGATCGATTCCGGAGATCTGACAGCCAGCTACGGGCGCCTAAGGGAAGAACTCGACAAAGCAGGAAAGCAGCACATAAAATTGGTCGCTTCTGGTTCACTGGATGAAGGCATGATAAACGACATGGAACTCAGTGGCGGAGCCTCTTTTGATTCATACGGCGTCGGTGAGAAGCTGATCACCAGTTCCTCCGACCCGGTATTCGGCGGTGTGTATAAGCTGGTAGCTGTAAGGGACGCAGACGGCAGCTATACACCGAAGATGAAATGCTCTGACTCCGAGTCCAAAGCGATCATACCGGGCAAGCTCATGGCCTGGCGTGTCTTTGATGAAGAGGGCAAGGGGATCTACGACATCATCTCCCTGGACGACGAAGAATTCATAGACGGTGACGAGATAGAAGTCATCGGCATCGATCCAGATGCCCGGAGCAGAAGGCTGATCAGGGCTGCCCGCATTGAAAAACTCCTGGTGCCCCATCTGATCCAAGGGGAACTGGCGATCGATCTGCCGGATATGGAGACCAAGAAGGCATATGTCCGCAGCCAGATCGAAAACAGAGTCCCTGAAAGCGAGCTGCTTCCCGAAATGCCTCAGAAGCACTATGTCGGACTGACAGTAAAAGTAGCGGATATGCGTACTGAGATGTATGCCAGGCTGCACGGCGGTAACATCTGATTACACAGTTGCTGGTCAGTTCTGCAGCCTGCCCGAGCATCACCTGCAGTCATCTATAAGCCGGAGTCAAATGATTAATAACGCAAAAGCATGATCCCTGCATTAATCGGATATCCCCGGTATTTGATTTTTCCTTCTTTTCGTATTTTTGAGTCCCTCTAATATACATTAACAATAAACAGAGAATTCTTAAAACCTGCCGAAGAAACAAGCAGCAGGCGGGCATCGTAAAGCAAAAGCGGATGAGACTTTTCAGTAAGCCTCATCCGCTCTTCTTTATGCAATTCAGTTCTGCACTATTTATTGTTTTGAAGCCTTCATTCTCTTCTGCTTCCTGATAGTAAGCAGCACCAGCGCGAACGCCCAGGAAGAGATCATCATCAGGAACCAGATCCCTAGATTACTCATGTCCCCGGTCTGAGGCGGCGGCGTGACATCGTTGATAAACTTCTGATCACCGCTGTATGTTCCGGTGACCTTCAGTGTCCCATCCCTCTTGTCTTCAACCTTGACAGTCAGTGTCTCCACATGAGTGTCATAGGTCATCCCCTCTTCGTCTCCTGCTGTTTCCGCAATGTAATAGGTATAGGTCTCTCCTGCGTCAGCTTCCGTATACTCCAGCGCGCTGAATACCACCTTAAGATGCGCAGAAAGTCGGTCACGGTATACGGCTATTTGTATCCCGTTGTCCCTCCGCTCGAAGGCTTCTGGTGACAAAACAGAGACCTAGGCATCGACTAGATGCATAAAGAAAGCTTTCAGTAGATCTATGTGATCAATCTGCCCTATTTATGACCGCAGATGATCTCGCATGGGCAGTTATTGAAGAGACAAAAAAACGGAGACAGCTCATGGCCTGTCTCCGTCGTTTCAGCATTTGTACTGATTTCTATTTATGTCTTCCCGCACCGCCCCCGCTGGAGCTGCCGCCCCCTCCAGAAGAATGAGAGCTCGATCCTGAAGAATATGAACTTGAGCCCGATGAGTATGAACTCGAGGACCCCGACCAGCTCGATCCTGAAGAATATGAGCTCGACGAACTGGAATGAGTGCTTCCGAATGAGGATTTGCTGCTGGAGCCGGAGCCGTACGAACGTCCCGAATTCCCTGAAGAACGCGAACTGCGGCCGACGCCTCCTCCGTACGAGCTTCCTCCCCCGAATGAACCGCTGCCGTAATGGCCGGAACTCGATGAGGATCCGGAATTATTGTTGTGGTTATTGTTGCTTCCCCAACCGCTGCCGCTGTTGCCTGAGGGCTGATGCCCGTTCGGATAGGGATTATAGGTATTATGAGTATTGTAGGTATTATATGGGCTGCCGGTCGGGCGGTATCCCGGACGGTAATATACCCTGGGAGCCCTCGGGATCCAGAATTGGAGAGGTCTCGTACGGTATACCCCGGGGTATCTTCTGGCATAGCTCTTCCTCGTAAGCGTCACTACCAGCATGACGAGAAGGACGACCAGGATCAATGTCGCTATAGCGCTGGCCGTTTCATCCGTATCCGGTCCGGGCGTCGGATTTGGGCTCGGACTCGGACTCGGGCTTGGGCTCGGACTCGGATTGATGCCGCCTCTGTAATAATCATAGAGCTTATCGTATACAGCATCGAAGAATCTCCGGGCTCCCTGTGAATAATTGCGCGCGGCAAAATCGGGTTCCAGGTATTCGTCGAGCAAATACGAAAGCACCGTTTCATCGAGCGGGTCGTCCTCGATGCCCTTGCCTACCATGCACCAGTAGTCGTCGTCAACGATAGCCATAAGGAGCAGTACTCCGTTGTTTCTCTGGGCATTGCCGATGCCCCAGTCGTTGAAGATCTGGTAAGCCACGTTCTCGATCTCTTCGCCGTTCAGAAAATCGACGGTGATGATCACGATCTGCGCGCCGCACATGTCGTCAAGATTGGCTGCTTCGCGGGCTATGTAGTTTTCAGTGTCGGCATCTATCACGTTCGCATAGTCCCCGATATAAATCGGGGATGGCTTGTCTATGCTATAGGCTGCTGCCGGGCTCGCTGAGGTGAAAAGCACCAGCAGGATGGCAGCCAGAGCGGACAGTATCCTTTTTTTCATTTCGTCCTCCTTAGTCCGTAAAGAGCGGAAGGGCTCTCACGAAGGTGAACCTGCTGACCAGATCTGTCGGAAAACGGGAGATCAGCTTGTTGAAGGTCTCGGCCTTGACATTGTACTCCAGATGGCCCATCTTCTGCTGGGCGCTGACCATCTTGTCTATCTGTCCCTGGGCGTATACCAGATACTCATCCCCCTCCGGGATAACGTTCTTGAGCTTCTCAAAGAGGGAATTGCATGCGGATGTCAGCTTTTCGTTGTGCTTGTAGCAGCTGGAAGGGTTGTCGTTGTCGATCAGGTCATCGATCTCCGACTTGACATTCTTGACCAGCGAGTCGTTAGGTATGTAGTATGAGGCGAGGGTAATAAGGTTGTTGGCACAGCTGAGGCGTTCGTCGATATAGTAGCGCACGCAGTCCTTCCCGCTGTGGTGGTCACTCTGACCGCCTTTGTAGTCCTCCCCGGTGAAATACGAAAGGGCTTCTCTCCTCTCGTTCATCAGCCCGCGGCGGCCTCCGACGAATACGGCCAGAATGATGCACAGGATCACGATGAATATCGCTTTACCCCTGCCTATGGCCTTCAACGGCTTTTCCGTATTGTTTTGTTTCTTTTTATCTGCAGTTTCTTTCATTTTTACGCGTTGGCGTTGTCTTTCTGAGCATTTGTGGCGACTTCAAGCAGCTTCTGCTTGAGCTGGTTCTCGATGGCAATAAGTTCTTTTTCCGCATCGGCTCTCTTGGCCTTGCCATCCTTCTGAATCTGAAGTACGGTGTCGATGGTGCTGATGAGGTCTTCGTTGGTCTTCTTCAGGGTATCGATCTCGACAATGCCCCTCTCGCCTTCCTTGGCCGCTTCGATGGTGCCCATCTTCAGCTTTTCACTGTTCTCTTTGAGCAGTTTGTTGGTCATATCGGTCACCTGTCTCTGAGCTTCGGTGGCAGCCCTTGCATTCTCAAGTCCGAGGGCGAGAACCATCTGGCTCTTCCAGAGAGGAATGGTATTGACGATGGAGGAATTGATCTTCTCAGCCATGAGGGAGTCATTGTTCTGCAGGAGCCTGATCTGCGGGCCCATCTGCAGGGAGATGGTCTTGGTCAGTTCAAGATCGTAGATCCTCTTTTCAAAGCGTGTGATCTGATTGGCGAAATCATTGGCAGCCTGCGCATCTTCCGTGGCACCGGTCTCAGCAGCCTTGGCTCTGAGTTCCTTAAGGTGTGCGTCAGCCTTTTCAAGAGAGATCTTGCCAGCCTCGATGTACATTGAGAGCTCCTTGTAGTACTTTGCGTTCAGCTCGTACATCTGGTTGAACATATTGATATCCTTGTAAAGCGTGACCTGATGGCCTTCCAGTACCTTTACGACCTGGTCGACATTGACTTCCACTCTCTCGTAATTCTTCTTCATCTTAGCCAGCGTCCTGCGGGTGCTCTGGAACCATTTGGCTATGCCCTTTTTGTCAGAGCCGTCAAAGCCCTTCAGTGTCAGCACCAGGTTGGAGAGATCGTTGCCTATGGAACCCATGTCCTTATTGCGGACTTTGTCGAGGGCGCTCTCGGAAAAGCCTGCAATGTGCTTCTGGGCGCCGCTGCCGTACTGCAGCACCTGGGTGGCATTGGTGATATCGATCTTATCGGCGAAGTCTGTGATCACCTGCATCTCCTTCTCGGTGAATTTGGGGGTGGTCAGTTCCTTATTGCCGGTCTCAGCCGCTTCGAGAGCTCTAGAGGCATCCTCTAAAACTGTTTCTATCTCGATGGCGGGCTCGCTTCCGAAGACAAGCTCCGGGGTCTGTTCTGTCTCGATCTTGATTTCTTCGCTCATTGTATATCCTTTCGTTTATATCTGTATTGAATTGTTATTTTTTCTCGTTCAGTGAGAGGGTGATCCCGTCAGACGGGGCATCCTTCTCAAAATCCCTTACTGCGGAAGCCCCGGTGACCCCCGCCTTGACGGTGTCGATCGCATCCTCAGTTAGCAGCCCTTCTGTCTTAAGTATATCCTGCATGACGTTTATCTCCGCGGAAACGTCCATTGCCTGATAGGCGTACAGGCCGTTGAGCTGGTTCTCGAATGCAGCTATGACTTTATCCAGCATGTCGTCGATCTTCTTCATGGTGGAGGTGACGTTCTGCGCTGAAACGTTCTTGGAATTCAGGTTCTGATATGTCTCCAGCAGTTTTACGGTCGTAGGCAGGTAATATGACGTGAAGCGATGGATGTCGAAGGACTCGTCCGGATGATCCTTAAGATATCCGAATATCTTCTCGGTGACTTCCTCGATCTTTTCCTCGTCGGCGGCAACACTGTTGCCGGAAGGAAGACCCTTCACCGCAGCTCTCATCTGTCTGATGTATTCGTTGGCTTCTTCGATCATCTTATCGGCTTTTTCATCACCGGTGAGCTCCATAAGCCCTTTTTCCACCAGCACCTCCTTGGGCGGGAAGATCATTTTCGCCGCAAAATATGCCGCGGCGGAAAGAGCGGCGGCTGCCAGGAAATGCACCCCTTTGTACAGCGGGAAAAAGAGGGCGTATAACAGCCAGGCTGCTCCGATAGCGTATATCGGCATCACGGATTCCCTGAGCTTTTTTACCATTGAACAAAACCTCTTTCAATATACGTTTTTCGTTGAAATTTAGACATAATTTTCACTAAGACAAATTATAAAACGGAAATTCAAGACAAGTCAAGCGAAATTGATTAAAGCTGTGTTATAATACAGCGTAAAAAGGGCTTTGCTTAAAAGTCAAAAGCATTAATACGGAGAGAAAAAATGAATAAAAATGTTGAGCTCATCACCGAGCTTGCCGACGCCTTCGGGCCCTCTGGCTTTGAAGACGAAGTAGTCAATACAGCCAGACGCTACACCAAGGATCTGGATGTCTACGAAGACCATATGAGGAACTTCTACATGAAGCCGAAAAATTTCTCAGGCAAGAAGCTCCATGTGCTGCTCGATGCCCACAGCGACGAAGTGGGATTCATGGTCCATTCAGTACGTCCCGACGGTTCTCTCAGATTCACGAACCTGGGCAGCCCGACGCTGGCAACTCTCGCCTCGGATAAGGTCAGAATACGGAACGACAGAGGCGAATACATTCCCGGAATAATCAGCTCCGTTTCCCCGCACTACGCCAAGACCTCATCAGCCAATGCAGGCGCCATTACACAGATCAACCAGCTCTCGATGGACGTAGGCGCGACGAGCGATAAGGAAGCCGAGGAAGAATTCGCGATCACTATGGGCGAGCCGGCCACCTTCGATACCACGTGCGAATACGATGAGGAACACGGGCTGATCTTCGGCAAGGCTTTCGACTGCAGAGTAGGCTGCGCAGCGGTCATAACCACCCTTAACCGGATAAAGGATATGGACCTCGGCGTCGACGTTTCGGGCGTGCTGGCCATTATGGAGGAGTTCAACGCGGGAGGCGCCCAGATAGCAGCCCAGACCGTCAAGCCCGACCTGGTCATCTGCTTTGAAGGATGCCCTGCGGACGACACCATAGCCTCCGGCAGCGACATCCAGACAAGACTCAAGCACGGTCCTTTCCTCAGACATATGGACGGGAGCATGATCTCCCACCCCAGATTCCAGAAGTTCGCTCTGGATACAGCGAAAAAATACGGCATCAAATGGCAGGCGGGCGTAAGGGAAGGCAGCGGGACCAACGGCATGAAGTATCACGTGGCCAATCAGGGAATACCCACCATCGTAATGGGCATACCGGTCAGATACGCACACTCAGCCAACGGCATCACCGCCGAGGAAGACTTCGAGAACGCTGTTGAGCTGACTGTCAGGATATTGACAGAGCTCAACGAGAATATATTTGAGACATTCTAGGTTATTCCGAAAAGGAGAAATACATGACTGTACTAGGAATCATACTTCTGATCCTGCTGGGCAAAGGGCTTCTATCGTCTGCGAACAGGCCATCCTACCGGAGCGGAAGTCACGACATTTATTCCCGCCCTTCATCGGACAGCAATAATCACGGGGGTTTCGGGAATGCTTCGCACAGACCGACGGAGATTCTGAATCCCGGCAGCCCCCAGCACTCTCGTCCTACGGGAAGAGATTCGCATCCCACGGGGAATAGTTACCGCCCGACGAGGCCTTCAGGCGCGCATCCCATGCATGGAAATCCCGGCAACACCTACCGCACACCGGAAGCGCCCAATGGCGGCAGCAGTTCTTCCGGCGGAGGAAGCACACACGGCGGCGGCTCCGGAAGAGGAAGATAAAGCGACATGATCATAAAGCCTCGTCATTGCGGCGAGGCTTCAGTTCGTCTTATACTGTCTGTATATCTAAAAATGATCCCCCTCGTATGAGGGGGATCATTATATGTGGCTTTTGAAGGAATCTTAATGATGGAACAGCCTCATGCCGGTGAAAGCCATGACCATTCCGTACTCGTCAGCCTTTTCCGTGACCTGTTTGTCGCGTACGCTTCCGCCCGGTTCGGCGACGTATTTCGCTCCGCTTCTTCTGGCGCGCACGATGTTATCCTCGAACGGGAAGAAAGCGTCCGAACCGCAGGTGGTCTTGTCGAGAGAGTTGAGATATGCTCTCTTCTCTTCCTTGGTGAAGGGCTCGGGCTTGCGGGTGAATGTTTTTTCCCAGACATCATCGCCGATCACGTCATCATAATCGTCTGAGAGATAAACGTCGATCGCGTTGTCCCTGTCAGGACGTCCCAGTCCTTCCTTGAACGGAAGATTCAGGACTTTTTCGGTCTGTCTCAGGTGCCAGTTGTCGGCTTTCCCGCCGGCGAGCCTCGTGCAGTGGATACGGCTCTGCTGTCCGGCGCCTACACCGATCGCCTGTCCGTCTTCCGCGAAGCACACTGAGTTGGACTGAGTGTATTTGAGCGTCAGGAGAGCCACTATCATGTCTCTGACTGCAAATTCGGGCAGATCCTTATTCTTTGTGACGATGTTCTTCAGAAGGTCGGCGTTGATCACGAAATTGTTCCTGATCTGGGAGAAGGTAACGCCGTATACCTGCTTCATCTCCACCGGATCGGGGGTATAGCCCTCCTCGATGCGGATGATCGGGTAATTGCCGCTCTTCTTGCGGTGCAGGATCTCAAGCGCTTCAGGCGTATATCCTGGAGCGATGACGCCGTCGGAGACCTCCCTGCGGATGATCTTCGCAGTCGTCGCGTCACAGGTATCGGAAAGGGCTATCCAGTCACCGAAGGAGCTCATCCTGTCGGTCCCTCTCGCCCTGGCGTACGCCGTAGCCAGCGGAGAATCGTCAACGCCCTCGATATCGTCTGCAAAAACTGCCTTTTTCAGCTCCTTGCTCATAGGGATCGCCAAAGCGGCACTGGTCGGTGAAACATGTTTGAATGAGGCCGCGGCAGTGGTATGCAGCTGCTCCTTCAATTCACGTACGAGCTGGTATGAATTGAAAGCGTCGAGGAAGTTGATGTAGCCCGGTCTGCCTCCCAGGATCTCTACGGGCAGATCGCTCCCGTCTGCCATGAATATCTTGGCAGGCTTCTGGTTCGGGTTGCAGCCGTATTTCAGTTCAAATTCTTTCATTCTTCTCTCCTTGATCAATTAACGTGTTTATTTTTCACCCTGATCTCGTGGGTGTTGTCTGTCAAGTTGTCATAGCGCACATATAAGGATACCTTGTTGGCTTCGTTAAGGTTGTCCCAGAGTTCGGAAGTGAATCCGTCGATGTCATTGGGGATCTTCACCCTTTCAGGCTCTCCGGTAAAGGAGGGGATCGGTGCGCCGTCACCGTCATAGGTGTGGATAAAATGGCCCAGACCTGCGACCGGCTCATAGCAGAAGGTATACCGTACGCATTCAGTGCCTTTTTCGTCGATGCTCTTTAGTATGTTGAGTTTATAATTGAAGTCATGGCCGTGGAACTTGATGATACCGCTTACCCTCGGCGTAAAGTTGGGTTCGTCCGGTTCGAAGGTCCTGGTTGCCAGGGCGTCCTCGAAACGCAGCCCCTT
Source organism: Eubacteriaceae bacterium (assembly GCA_017551505.1). Taxonomy (GTDB): domain Bacteria; phylum Bacillota; class Clostridia; order Eubacteriales; family Anaerofustaceae; genus JAAYHF01. Next base: position 58,193 of record JAFZLL010000008.1, on the reverse strand, counting down.
CTGCAGGTACTCTACAATAGTGTCGGTCTGGTCGCCGTTAGTTACTACGAGATTGTTGTCGAAGACCCTGACCGGTGCGTAGATGATCAGCTCGGGGTTGCTTACCTTGGAAGCGTCGAAGGGGTATATCATCAATGTTTCGCCCTCTTCCCTGAATATCCTGTTGCGGCTGTTGTCGCTGCGGCCCATGATGAAATAAGCGGTCACCGCGCTTTTCCCGTCCTCGCTCATGCCGATCATGATACCGCGTCCGGGATAGACGTTGCTGCTCAGCAGTTCTGCCGCGGTATAAGTTCTGTAAGTCTCCATTTTGATTCCTCCTTGGGCTTATTATATATCACTGTTTCCTGTTTTTTACGATATCCCTACAAACCTTTTCAGCTGCCGCAGGCAGTATCTTCCACTCCGCCTGCTCCATTACCCTTTTCTGCAGGATCTCGGGCGTATCGTCGTCCCTGATCCTCACGGCTTTCTGCATGATTATCCTCCCGCCGTCGGGTATCTCGTTGGCGAAATGCACAGTCGCACCGGTCACCTTGACGCCGTAATTCAGCGCTTCCTCGTGCACCTTCAGCCCGTAATAGCCTTCTCCGCAGAAGGATGGGATGAGCGACGGGTGTATGTTGATGATCTTTTCCGGATACCTGCTCGTGAAGTTCTCAGAGAGGATGGCAAGGAATCCCGCCATAACGATAAGGTCGGCACCGGCTTCGTCTATCGCCGCCATAAGGTTCTTCTCGAAGCCCTCTTTCCCTCCGGAAGCCTTCCTTGTGATCGTCATTGCGGGGATGCCGTTTTCCGCCGCCCTCGTCAGGGCATACGCGTCCTTCACGTTGCTTATTACCAGCACGATCCTGCCGTGCTTGAGTTTCCCGCTCTTCTGCGCGTCGATGAGCGCCTGGAGGTTGGTGCCTCCTCCGGAGACCAGAACGACGATCCTGGCAGGTTCAAATGCCTTCATCAGAAGATCACCCCGCTCTCTCCGGCCACGGTCTCGCCTATGACCGAGGCAGCTACTCCGCAGCTTCTGAGCACCTGCAGGGCTTTGTCGGCCTCGTTTTTATCCAGGGTAACGGCCATGCCGATCCCCATGTTGAAGGTATTGTACATATCTCTCTCGGGGATGCCGCCCGCTTTCTGTATCTCCCTGAAGATATCGGGCACTCTGAAGGAATCCTTGTCGATCCTGGCCGTTATGCCTTCGGGAAGGGATCTCGGGACGTTCTCGTAGAATCCGCCCCCGGTTATATGCGAGACGGATTTTACCGTCACCGCCTTGAAGAGCTCCTTCATTGGCTTGACATATATGACTGTGGGCGTAAGCAGTTCCTCCAGTACGTCCTTTCCCACATCAGAGGAATCAGGCTTTATGCCGAATACCTTTCTCACCAGCGAAAACCCGTTTGAGTGCACGCCGGAGGAAGGCAGCCCGATTATGACGTCGCCCGGCTTGATCGTCTCCTTATCCGGGAGCCTGGACTTATCGCCGATCCCTACGGCAAAGCCTGCCAGGTCATATTCGTTTTCAGGATAGAATCCGGGCATCTCCGCGGTCTCCCCGCCGATCAGCGCACACTCCGCAGCGACGCAACCGTCGGCCACTCCCTTTACTATCTGTGCTATCCTCTCCGGATAGTTCTTCCCGCAGGCGATGTAATCCAAAAAGAAAATGGGCGAAGCCCCGCAGCAGATGACGTCGTTTACGCACATCGCTACGCAGTCTATGCCCACTGTATCATGCTTATCCAGGTTGAAAGCTATCATAAGCTTGGTTCCAACCCCGTCGGTGCCGCTGGCAAGGACCGGCTCTTTCATGCCGGTGAAATCAGGCCTGAAAAGCCCGCCGAAGCCGCCTATCTCGTCAAGAACGCCGGATGTCTTGGTCCTGGCGATATGCTCCTTCATCAGTTCTACTGCCTTATAGCCCGCAGTAACATCCACCCCCGCAGCCTTGTAGCTCTCGGATTCGCTGTTTTTGACCATCAATCATCTCCCTGCTTGATTTTTTTAGAATACTTGAAGCCCTTTACGGTCTGGTCTATCTCTGTGGGGTTCTTACCGTCGAAGCATGCGGTGCAGAAGCCCTTGTTGTCGCCGTCGACGACGATGTCCCTCACGTTCTCCAGAGGCAGGAATCCCAGCGAGTCCACCCCGATGACCTCCGGTATCTGCTCTACCGGGAAACGGTTGGCAATGAGAGCTTCACGGGACTCTATATCGGTACCGTAGAAGCACTGATTGACGAACAGCGGCGCGGACACTCTCATATGTATCTCCTTAGCCCCTGCTTCCCTGAGCATGCGGACGATGCGGGTGCTGGTCGTGCCCCTGACGATGGAGTCGTCTATAAGCACGATCCTTTTCCCATCCACCGTATCCGATATGGGATTGAGCTTTATCTTTACCCTGTCCTCCCTGAGGTGCTGGCCGGGCACGATGAAAGTGCGCCCTATGTATTTGTTCTTGACAAATCCGATACCGTAGGGGATGCCGCTTTCCTTGGCGTATCCGATAGCCGCGTCCAGGCCCGAATCAGGCACGCCTATGACCACGTCCGCATCCACGGGGAAGAGCTTGGCCAGCATCTCTCCGGCCTTCCTTCTTGCCTTGTGGACGGAACAGCCTTCGATCACGCTGTCCGGACGTGCCAGATAGATATATTCGAAAATGCACAGTGCCCTTGGAGACTTGCCGCAGTGCCCGGTGAGGCTCCTGACCCCGTTCTTTTCAAAGACGATTATCTCTCCAGGCCTTACATCGCGTATCAGGCGGGCGCCGACTGCGTCCAGAGCGCAGGTCTCGGAGGCGACCACATATACGCCGTCATCGGTGATGCCGTAGCACAGCGGATGGAAGCCGTGCTCGTCCCTGAAAGCGATCATCTTCGTGGGGGACATCATGACTACGCAGTATGCCCCTTTGATCTTGTCCATGGCGCGGTAGACCGCATCCTCGGTGGAAGCGCTGGTCAACCTCTCCCTGGCGATTACGTTGGTGATGATCTCGGCTTCGGAATTGGTATGGAACATGCTGCCGGTCTCTTCCATCTCTATCCTCAGCTCATAGGCATTGTTGATCGCCCCGTTGTAGCATAGAGCGATGTTTCCCTTATGATGGCTGACGACGATCGGCTGTGCGTCGCGCTTTCCGGCAGTCTCCTTGGTCCCGTAGCGCACGTGGGCCACTGCCATCCTGCCGTTGTCAAATGATTCCATGACCCTGGATGTAAAGACGTCATCCACTATGCCTTTGTCTATATGGGCGTTGAAGACCCCGTCATCGTTCACAACGATGCCGCAGGACTCCTGCCCCCTGTGCTGGAGCGCGAAAAGGCCGTAGTAGCAGTAATTCGCGGCGTCGAACTGCTTGTCCGCGAATACGCCGAAGACCCCGCACTCCTCATGAATGTTCTCTCCCACAGATTTTCCCCTTATGTCTCTTCTTTTACTCGAAGAAAAGCCTGGACAGCTCCATCGGCTCGATGTATTCGCCGTCCTTATATACCCTCATATTGCCTGAAGCGATCTCGTCGATGAGGATGACCTGACCGTCGGCCACGCCGAACTCGAACTTTATGTCGTAGAGCTCCAGCCCGCGGGAAGCCATATCGTCAGCGATGATGGCCGTGATCTTCTGGGTGGATTCCTTGAGGGATTCATACTGAGCCATATCCATGATGCCCAGCACCACGAGCCCGTCGGGGGTGACCAGGGGGTCATCCTTCTCGTCATTCTTAAAGGTCGTCTCTACGTAATACGGGAGATCCTGGCCCAGCTCGCAGTACTCGCCGTAACGGCGGTAGAAGCTGCCCACTGCCTTGCGGCGGCAGACGACCTCCAGCCCGTGTCCGAAAGGTTTGGCAGGGACTACTTCCATTTCGGCGTTGTCGACGTCGGCGCTGATGTAGTGCGTCTTTACCCCTGCGGCGATAAGCTTCTCGAAATAATAGACGGACATCCTGATATTGACCTTGCCGACTCCTTCTATGGAGAGGCCGACCGTATTGGCGCCAGGATCGAACTTGCCGTCGGTGCCTGTGACGTCATCCTTGAATTTCAGCAGGTAATGTCCGTTGTCAAGAGCGAACACATCCTTCGTTTTTCCCGTGTAAACGAGCTTTCTGGTCATTTTAGATCCCCCTGATTAAAAAATAAAATATGATGATACCCTGTCCAGGTCAGTCTTTGAACATCGAGGACACCTTGGCGTCCTTGGCGGCCACTTCCTCACTGGCTTGCTTTCTGTATGAAACAAGTCCGTCGTGCAGTTTGCTGTCTGATAATGCGAGTATCTCAACAGCGAGATACGCGGCATTCTTGGCTCCGTCAACAGCTACGGAGGCAACAGGTATGCCCGAAGGCATCTGTACAGTTGACAGCAGTGCATCCATTCCTTCGAATGAGGATTTCACAGGCACTCCGATGACGGGGATGACGGTCCTCGCGGCGAAAGCTCCGGCCAGATGCGCGGCCATACCCGCCAGGGCGATTATGACTCCGAATCCGTTCTCCTCAGCTTTATCGGCAAATGCCGCGGCAGCATCGGGAGTCCTATGGGCAGACATGACCCTTGCCTCAAAGGGCACGCCGAAAGCCTTCAATACATCTATAGCTTTCTGTGCGACCGGAAGATCGCTGTCACTGCCCATGATAACGGCTACTTTTTTCATAAGTGACCTCCGTAACGGCAACGGAAATATAAAAGTGCAGCTGTAATCCCCCTGAAGGAACTGCTGCCCCGATTGCCGATCATACTAATAATATAGCAAATGAGCGGTAGGTTATCAATAAATTATGTCTCCCGCCCCGGCTGGAAATTTAAAAAATTCGAAGTATATCGGCGGGGCCGGCTTATGGCGGCTTGTTCCGCGAGGCATTTTCTGAGCGGTCCTATCCCCTGCTCCGGTAATCTTCCAGATACTTCTCCACCGAGCGGGTCATCTCGCAGGAGAACCCTGATTCATACTTCCTCTTGCAGAAGGCTTCGATCCATTCCTCAAAGCTTTTGCCCGCCGGCTCGGTATCCTTCCTGAACATCTCCCTCAGATCTTGCCCGGTCCTGCGCCTGTATGTGTTTTCCATGACGACATAATCCATCGGGAAACGTGCTGGCTTTGTCCTGTTGAGTTGCTGCTGCGTAGGGTATCCTATCACCAGCATCGCCGCAGGAAAGATCATTTCCGGCAGGCACAGCGCCTCCCGGACAGCCTCGCAGTTTTCCATGATGTCACCTATATAGCAGGAGCCAAGGCCAAGACTTTGAGCCGCCGTGACTACGTTCTGAGCGGCGATCAGCGCGTCATCCAGAGAGATGAACAGGTCGCCTGCTCCGGCAGGCCTGGGTTCGAGCCCTGCCTCCCTGTATGCGTCGAGCCATTTGAGCATATCCGCACAGAAAATCAGCACGAGGGGTGCCGAGGCAATGAAAGCCTGATTGTCGCAAAGCACGGAAAGCCTCTTTTTCAGTTCTTCATCGGTAATATCCAGGATCGTATAAAGCTGCTGATTCCCGGCAGTAGGAGCCTCCACAGCGCTGGCCAAAAGGGTTTGCTTCACCTCGGCGCTCACCTCCTGGCCGGTGAACACCCTCACCGATTTCCTTTCCCTTAACTGATCTAATACCTCATTTGACAATACGCCCATAGCTTCCTCCTTTCATTTTTTCTCCCGCCTGCCTGACGGCAGAAGCGGGATACAGGATACTTTATTATACCGCAGGGCAAGACGGGTTACGGGGTCATCCGCGCCTGCCCCTGTGCCGCCTGTCTCACATAATCGATGAACTTTTCCTCTATGGTTGGCAGGGGATGGCCCTTTCGCCACACGAAAAGGTAGTCCACGTTCCTTCCGGCACCCCCTATCTTCTTGAACACCAGGGAAGTGTTGCCTATGTACGAAGTCTGGGGGAAGATCGATACGCCCATCCCTCTTCCAGCCAGCGCCGCTGCGTCCAGATAGCTGTCCATTTCGCAGACTATGTTTGGCTCGCATTTTATCTCGCGGAACCATTTCAATATCATATCTATCGTGGCTCTGCGGCTCGGCACGATGAGAGGCTGATCGGCAAGCTGCCTTATCGTCACGCTCTCGCCGGCCTCTCTGGCAAGCGGGTGGTCCTTGCTCATCATTGCGTACATGTCTCCGGTCCCGACCGAGAAACTGTTCAACAGTGACGAATCGTAGGGAGCGGTGATGACTGCCAGGGATATTATTCCGCTCCTGAGCTTTTCGATCAGATCATCACTGTTGCCGTCCAGGATGCGGAAGCGCGCCTTGGGATATTCCCGGGAAAATCCCGCGAACCATGCCCCGGCGAAATCCGGGGCCATACCTTCAACCAGCCCCAAAGCGATGGTACCTGTCATGCCGTCCTTCATGGAGCGTATCTCCTCAGCCGCTTTCCCTGACAGATCCAGGATCTCCTTTGCCCTTCGGTACAGCAGCTCCCCTGCTTCCGTGATTGCGAGCTTCCTTTTGCCTCTGATAAACAGCTCCGTGTTCAGCTCCTCCTCGAGATTGCGTATCGTGAGGCTTAAAGGAGGCTGGCTCATATTGAGCTTTTCAGCCGCCCTGGAGATGTTGAGCTCTTCGGCTACAGTTACAAAATAGGAGAGCGTCCGCAGTTCCATATCCACATCCTTTTACTATACATATTATATATGGTAATTATATTATTATATGTATTTTACAATAACATCTGTACGCAGTACAATGTTTCTTGTTTTTTTTCCGGAAGAAAAAGACCATCAGAATAATAAGGAAGGAAATGAGAATGAAAAAGTTACCAGACTATTTTGGATGCAGCCTGTTCGGAGAAAAGGAAATGAAAAAGAGCCTTTCTCCGGAGATCTACGTTTCCCTCATGAGAACGATCGAACACGGGGAAAAACTGGACATAGACGTGGCAAACGCCGTAGCTTTCGCGATGAAGAACTGGGCTATTGAAAAAGGCGCCACTCACTTTACCCACTGGTTCCAGCCGATGACCGGCCTTACCGCGGAAAAACATGATTCCTTTATCGAGCTTTCTTCGGAAGGGGAAGCTATAATGGATTTTTCCGGCAGCAAGCTCATACAGGGCGAGCCTGACGCGTCTTCGTTCCCTTCCGGTGGTCTTAGGGCGACCTTTGAAGCCAGAGGCTATACCGCATGGGACCCCACCTCTTACGCATTCATACGCGGTAAGACACTGTTCATTCCCACCGCGTTCTGTGCATACACCGGCGAAGCTCTGGACAAGAAAACGCCCCTCCTCAGATCGATGAGCGCAGTTTCTAAACAGGCCGTCAGGATACTTAAGCTCATGGGAAACAGGAGCGTCAAAAACGTTCGTCCGATGGCAGGTGCCGAACAGGAATACTTCCTGGTCCCGCTCGAAGCATATAAAAAAAGGCCGGACCTCCGCTACACCGGCAGAACCCTCTTCGGGGCTCCCGCGCCGAAAGGGCAGGAAATGGACGATCATTACTTCGGAGCTATCAAATCCCGCGTGGCATCCTTCATGGAAGAGGTAAACGTGGAGCTCTGGAAGCTGGGCATAGCAGCAAAGACGGAGCACAATGAAGTGGCGCCGTCCCAGCACGAACTTGCCTGCATATATTCCACCGCCAATCTGGCTTCGGATCAGAACCAGCTGGTGATGGATGTGATGAAAAAAACCGCGGAAAAGCACGGTCTGGTATGCCTTCTGCACGAAAAACCATTCAACGGAGTGAACGGCTCAGGCAAGCACAACAACTGGTCCCTGGCTACGGATACAGGGATAAATCTCCTTTCCCCTGGGGACACCCCGAAAGAAAATCTGCAGTTCCTGCTTTTCCTCACGGCAGTCATAAAGGCCGTGGACGACTATCAGGACCTTCTCAGGATATCTGTAGCATCGGCTGAAAATGACCACAGGCTCGGCGCCAACGAAGCGCCTCCCGCTGTGGTCTCTGTCTTTTTGGGAGAAGACCTGACTGCCCTTCTCGATTCGCTGGCCGACGCCGCGCCGGATGCCAAGAGCCTCAAGCGCACCATGAGCCTCGGAACTGACGTACTGCCCAGTATACGCCGCGACACGACAGACCGCAACCGCACGTCCCCCTTCGCTTTTACAGGCAACAAATTCGAATTCCGCATGCCTGGTTCATCCCAGAGCATAGCCGCAGCCAACACCATGCTCAACAGCGCCGTTGCAGCCACCTTAAAAGAATTCGCAGACCGCATCGAAGCCGCACCGGACAAGGCAACTGAGATCCACAACGTCATCGTGGAGGCCGTAAAAGCGCACAAGAGGATAATCTTCAACGGAAACGGATACGATGCATCCTGGCCGGAACAGGCCGTAAAACGCGGGCTGTCGAATTACCGCACAACTCCCGACGCGCTCCCTCACCTGTTGGACGAAAAGAACGTAAAGATGCTGACTTCCATGAAGGTATATACCGAGACCGAACTGAAGTCCCGCTACGAGATCCTTCTGGAGAATTACTGCAAGACCGTGCTCATCGAGGCAAGGACCATGGAGGACATGGCCATGAAGCTCATCATACCTGCGGTCGAAGGATACGCCGCGGACCTTGCGCAAGGCGCCGCAGCAAAGATGGATGTGCTCGAAGGCCTCGACTGCCGCTTTGAAAAGGCTATGGTCAAGGAGCTCTCTGAAGAGGCAGACTCTATATATGAAGCTTCCCGCGCGCTGGGAGAAGCGGTAAAACTGGTCACGCAGAAGGATGCACTGTCCGAAGCCGCTGCAGTCAGGGACGAGGTCATTCCCTTAATGGACGAGCTGAGAAGACAGTGCGACAGCGCGGAAGTATCAACAGCTTCTTCTTTCTGGCCTCTTCCGTCTTACGGCGAGCTTATGTTCTGGACAACGTGATATAATATAACGTAATTATATTTTTGATGTCTATGGAGGATCAATCATGTCAAACTGCGCGATAGTGGGAATCAACTGGGGAGATGAAGGGAAAGGACGTATGGTGGATCTTCTCACGAAGGAATACGACGTCGTTGTCCGCTATCAAGGAGGGGCCAACGCCGGCCATACCGTAGTGAACGAGAAAGGGAAATTCGCCCTGCATCTGCTGCCCTCCGGGATCCTGAGCGACGGGATAGTGAACGTAATCGGGAACGGAGTTGCCCTGGATGCGGAGAGCCTTGCTTCCGAGATGGCCGCCGTCATGGGAAAGGGCGTGAAGATCACGCCGGAAAACCTTAAAGTAAGCGAAAGGGCTTCCCTGTTGCTGCCCTGGCACCGCGAGCAGGACGGGCTGGAGGAGGCACGCCTGAAAGATAAGCAGTACGGCTCCACAAAGCAGGGCATCGCACCCTTCTATTCCGACAAATATCAGAAAAAAACCGCCCTCGCCGGCGAGGTCAGGGATCTGAAGGCTCTTAAGGAGCACCTCATGGAAATCATGGAATGGAAGAACCTGACGATAAAGAACGTATACGGGGCTGAACCCTATACAGAGGAGATGCTGGACAGGTGGATCGCAGATTACGCCGTTAAGCTCTCCCCGTTCGTCTGCGATACCGGTGAATTCCTGAAGGATGCCGACAGGGCGGGTAAGAACATCCTCTTTGAAGCACAGCTCGGCGCGTTGAAGGACGTTGATTTCGGAATCGTGCCCTTCACGACTTCATCCAATACGCTGGCGGCTTATGCGCCGATCGGGTCGGGCTATCCCGGGGTAAAGATAGACAGGATAATGGGCGTAGTAAAAGCCTACTCCACATGCGTGGGAGAAGGGGCCTTCGTCTCCGAGATGTTCGGCGATGAAGCCGACAGGCTGAGGGAAGCCGGCGGGGAATACGGAGCCACTACCGGCCGCGCAAGAAGGGTCGGGGCGTACGACGCGCCTGCCACGGCCTACGGCGTGGAAAAGCAGGGGGCTACCGAGATCGCCGTAACTAAGCTTGACGTCCTGAGCTATATGGAAAAGATCCCAGTATGCACAGCATATGTCTCGGAAGGAAAGCAGACGGACAAGTTCCCATTCCCGACACTATTGGACAGCGCCGCACCCGTGATCGAATACATGGACGGCTGGAACTGCGACATCTCAGGCGCGCGCAGGTGGTCAGACCTGCCGAAGGCCGCTCAGGACTATGTCGATTTCATCGAAAAGACCGCAGGTTGCAGGGTGACCTACGTTTCCGTCGGCGCCGAAAGGGAAAGCTATCTGATAAAGGACTGAGCCATGCACGATATATTTGAATCTCCTCTGTCAAAGAGATACGCTTCCGATCAAATGCTCCGCCTTTTTTCCGACGATGCCCGCTATACCACATGGCGCAGGCTGTGGGTGTCCCTGGCCAAAGCGGAGAGCGCACTGGGGCTTCCGATAACCGAAGAGCAGGTCAAGGAGCTGGAAGCGCATATAAACGATATAGATTACGAGCTGGAAGCCCAAAGAGAGGCGGAGGTGCGCCACGACGTGATGGCCCACATCTACACCTTCGGCGTCGCGGCACCCAATGCCGCAGGCATCATCCACCTGGGGGCGACCAGCTGCTATGTGACCGATAACGCCGACCTGATAATCTACCGCAGCGCGCTGGAGCATATACGCGCAGGGCTGGTGAAGGTACTGGCGGTGCTGGCCGATTTCGCGACCAGATACAAAGGGATGCCGACGCTGGGCTATACCCATTTCCAGCCGGCCCAGCCCGTGACCGTGGGGAAAAGGGCCACGCTCTGGATGCAGGATTTCCTGGCCGATCTGGAGGAAGTCGATTTCGTCCTGAGCAGCATGAAGTTCCTCGGCTGCCGCGGGACCACGGGCACCGAGGCGAGCTTCCTCGATCTTTTCGAGGGAGATACCGCCAAGATCGACCAGATGAATCAGATGATTGCCGAAGACTTCGGCTTTAAGGAGATCTTCCCCGTATGCGGCCAGACATATCCGCGCAAACAGGACAGCAGAATACTCAACGCGCTGTCCTCCGTCGCTCAGAGCTGCTACCGGATGGCAGGTGATATCAGGCTGCTGCAGCACGACGGGCAGATCGAAGAGCCTTTTGCCTCCGGGCAGGTCGGGTCCTCCGCCATGGCTTACAAGAGGAACCCCATGCACTGCGAGCGTATGTGTTCTCTGGCCAGGTACCTTATGAACAACGCGGGCAACGCCTCAGATACGGCGTCGCTGCAGTGGCTCGAAAGGACGCTGGACGATTCCGCCAACCGCCGCATCTCGATGCCCGAAGGCTTCCTGGCTGCGGATGCGATCCTCCGCCTGGCAGCATATGTGACGGACGGGCTCATCGTCAACGAGAAGCTCACCCGCAAAGCCGTAGAGGATTACATGCCTTTCCTGTCGACGGAGAACCTTTTGATGGAAGGTGTTCGCCGCGGGGGCGACAGGCAGCATCTTCACGAGATCATACGCTCATGCTCGATGGAGGCCACCAGAGCCCTGCGCGACGGCAAGGACTGCAATCTGATAGACATGCTTGCCGCCACCGGGGAATTCGGGATGACTGCGGACGAGATGAAGGCTCTGATGAGCCCGGAAAAATTCACGGGCAGGAGCGAAGAACAGGTAGAGCGCTTTGTGGAAATGATACAGCCCATTATAAAAGATGCTGACAGAAAAGTGGAGGATATCACGATATGACATCAGAGGATGCCGCGGAAAAGATACTCGTTCTTGATTTCGGCGGACAGTATGACCAGCTGATAGCCCGCCGCGTGCGTGACCAGCACGTCTACGCCGAGATAAAGGACTACAGAAGGATCACGGCGGAAGAGATAAGAAATGAAGGATACGCCGGAATAATCTTCACGGGCGGGCCTGCGAGCGTGTACGCCGCCGGCTCACCGAGCTTCGATCCTGCGGTATTTGATCTCGGCATCCCGATACTCGGCATATGCTACGGCGTGCAGCTGATGGCATACCTTACAGGGGCGAAAGTGGCCAGCGCGGAAGAAGGCGAATATGGAAGTACAAAAGTCACAGTCACAGAAAACGCCCTTTTTGCCGGCGTGCCCGTAACGAGTATATGTTTCATGAACCACCGGGACAGGATAGTCTCGGTCCCCGGCGGGTTCGAGGCCATTGCGCATACAGACAGCTGCCCAATAGCTGCCATAGCCAATAATGATAAAAAACTGTACGGAGTGCAGTTCCACCCTGAAGTTGAGCACACGGAATACGGTGAAAAGATACTCAGCAACTTCCTCTTCGGGATCTGCGGCTGCACCGGCCGCTGGCAGATGGATGATTTCATATCTGAATCGGTCGCAAAGTATTCCGAACAGCTCAAGGGGAAGAAAGTCCTCCTGGCTCTGTCAGGCGGGGTGGATTCCTCTGTCACGGCCGCACTCCTCTCCCGCGCAATCGGAAGCGGACTCCATATGGTCTTCGTCGATCACGGCATGATGCGCAAGGATGAAGGGGATTACGTCGAAAACATCTTCAAGGATCACTATGGTGCGCATTTCATCCGCGTCAACGCCGCAGACAGGTTTCTGGGAAAACTCAAGGGCGTAACGGACCCGGAAAAGAAGAGAAAGATCATCGGGGAGGAATTCATACGCGTTTTCGAGGAAGAAGCCTTAAAGCTCGGACACATCGATGTGCTGGCTCAGGGAACGATCTATCCGGACGTGGTGGAGAGCGGAAAAGGCGGAGCGGACACTATAAAGAGCCACCACAACGTGGGCGGACTGCCTGAGAACATATCCTTTGGATCCATAGTTGAGCCGCTCAGGGATTTGTTCAAGGACGAAGTCCGCAGAGCAGGCAGCATGCTGGGCTTGCCGGACGAGCTCGTAAAGCGTCAGCCGTTCCCGGGTCCGGGACTGGCCGTGCGGGTAAGCGGAGAGATAACCGGGGATAAACTGAGGATACTCAGAGAGGCCGACGCAATCTTCCGCCAGGAAGTAGACAAAGCCGGGGCCGATTATCCCGACCAATACTTCGCAGTGCTCACGGATACCAAAAGCGTCGGAGTCAAAGGCGATTCCAGAGCCTACGGCGCCACAGTGGCCCTGCGGGCAGTGAGCACAGACGACTTCATGACCGCAGAATGGACGCGCCTGCCCTATGATGTACTTGCGACCGCGAGCCGGCGCATCGCTGATGAGATACCCGAAGTGACGCGCGTCGTATACGACATCACTTCAAAACCTCCTGCCACAGTGGAGTGGGAATGACTGGCTGCCGTCAGGCCAGGCAGTCTTCCAATATATTTAGAGGCTGCTTTGGATATTGTAAACATAGAACCGATAACTGCAGGATGGTCAAACGATAAAAAGTACTGTGTTACAGATGAGAATGGCACACGGTTCCTTTTACGTATTTCCGACATCGCGGAACATGATGCAAAGCAGGCAGGATTTGAGATGATGCGGCGCGTTGCGGAACTTGGAATACCGATGTGTCTGCCGGTCGAATTCGGGATCTGCGAGGAAGGAGCGTACTCCATCCAAAGCTGGATCGACGGACAAAGCGCTGAAGAAGTCATCCCTCAGCTCACTGACAGGGAGCAGTATGACTACGGCTTGGAAGCAGGGGGGATCCTCCGAAAAATCCACTCTGTTCCTGCACCGTCTGCGCAGGATGACTGGGCGGCCCGGTTCAATCGAAAGATGGACAGAAAAATCAGAATGTATGAGGAATGCCCGATAAAGTATCCAAATGGCCAGGCTTTCATCGACTGTATAGATGCCAACCGAGATCTGCTGGAGGGGAGGCCCCAGGTATTTCAGCACGGAGATTACCATATAGGGAACATGATGATCGACCGCAGCGGTAAGCTATATATCATCGATTTCGACCGGTGCGGCTTTGGGGACCCGTGGGAGGAATTCAACAGGATCGTCTGGTGCGCCCAGAGATCCTACCGGTTCGCCTCCGGTATAGTGGACGGCTATTTTGACTGTCAGGTGCCGATGGATTTCTGGAAGCTTCTTGCCTTGTATATTTCGAGCAATACCCTTTCATCTGTCTGCTGGGCTGTCCCTTTCGGAGAATCTGAAGTGCAGACGATGCTTGATCAGGCTGAAGAAGTGCTGGCCTGGTACGCCGACATGACAGATCCGATCCCCGCATGGTATCGCCCGGATGCATCCGACAATATCCGCTGACTGCTGCATGTAAGACGCCGGTTACTGTCCATTTCCCGTTTTGCGGCAAATCCTGCCGCGCAATAATGGATAAAAAAGGAAAACAGATATCACACATAAAAGCCTTCTATCCAAAGGCAGACGGACCTGCAATGCAATAAAAGAGGAAACAATATTAGAGTCGGAATAACAGGCTCATAAATATATGTAGACGGAAGGTAAGACAGATGACTAAGTATATCTTCGTGACAGGAGGGGTAGTCTCCGGACTCGGCAAAGGCATCACCGCAGCTTCGCTTGGCAGGCTGCTCAAAGCCAGAGGGCTGAAGGTGGCTGCCCAGAAGCTGGATCCGTATATCAATGTCGATCCCGGCACGATGAGCCCTTACCAGCATGGTGAGGTCTTCGTGACCGAGGACGGCGCCGAGACCGACCTGGATCTGGGGCATTACGAGAGATTCATCGACGAAGATCTCAATAAGTATTCCAACCTGACCTCCGGAAAGGTCTACTGGAACGTGCTCAACAAGGAGCGCAGAGGCGAATACCTGGGCTCCACGGTGCAGGTGATCCCCCATATCACCGACGAGATCAAGGAATTCATCTACCGGGTCGGGAAACAGACCGGCGCGGATGTGGTGATCACCGAGATCGGCGGAACGATAGGGGACATCGAGTCACAGCCCTTCATCGAAGCTGCCCGCCAGCTCTCCCTGGAGATCGGGAGGGGAAACAGCCTGTTCATACACGTGACCCTGGTACCGTATATCGAAGGGAGCGGCGAACACAAGACGAAGCCGACGCAGCATTCCGTCAAGGAGCTTCAGGGAATGGGGATAAATCCCGATATCATCGTGCTCAGGTGTGATTCTCCCCTTGACGAGTCCATCTTCAGGAAGATATCGATGTTCTGCAACGTCAGGGATGACTGCGTGATCGAGAACATAACCCTGCCCAACCTGTACGAGGCCCCGCTGATGCTGGAAAAAGCGAACTTTTCCGGTATCGTCTGCCGTGAGCTTGGGCTAGAGACCGCTGAACCTGACCTGTCGGAATGGGAAGGGCTCGTCGAGCGCATCAAGAACAGGCCTTATACCGTGAATATCGCGCTGGTCGGCAAATATGTTGCCCTGCATGACGCTTATCTGTCCGTCAAGGAAGCCCTCCACCACGCGGGATACCATCACAATACCCATGTCAGGATCAGCTGGATAGATTCCGAGACGGTTACAGAGGATAACGCCGGGGAGATACTCGGTGAGGCTGACGGCATCATAGTGCCTGGAGGTTTCGGGAGCCGGGGCATAGAGGGCATGATCGTTTCAGAAAAATTCGCGAGGGAACACGATATCCCCTACTTCGGCGTCTGCCTCGGGATGCAGATAGCAGTCATAGAATACGCCCGGAACGTGCTCGGCATCTTCGATGCTGATTCCGGGGAATTTGACACTGATACTCCGCATAAGGTCATCGATTTCATGCCCGGGCAGAGCGATGACATCGACAAGGGAGGCACGCTCCGTTTAGGTTCCTATCCCTGCAAGATCAAACCAGGGAGCGTGATGGAAAGATGCTACGGAAGCGGGCTTATCAGCGAGAGGCACCGCCACCGTTATGAATTCAACAATGATTACCGCGGCATGTTCGAAGAAGCGGGCATGACGCTTTCTGGCATATCCCCGGACGGGAAGCTCGTCGAGGCAGTAGAGCTCTCCGACAGGGATTTCCATGTGGGCGTGCAGTTCCATCCCGAATTCAAGAGCCGCCCCAACCGCCCTCATCCCCTTTTCGTGGGGTTCATAGGCGCGGCGCTCAAATATTCGAAGGAGAGGAGATAGATCCATGTGCGGAATAATAGGTATCACGGGGAAAAGGCAGGCTGTCCCGGTCTTGCTGGACGGTCTGGAGAAGCTGGAATACAGAGGCTACGACTCGGCGGGAGTTGCCGTCATAAGTGATGACGGGACGCTGCGCGTGGAAAAATGCAAAGGCCGCATCGCGGTCCTGCGCGAGAAGACCGGTGAAGGAGCCCCGATCACCGGGACCACCGGCATAGGCCACACGCGCTGGGCGACCCATGGCGAGCCCAGTGACATAAATGCCCATCCTCAGATAGGGCAGGAAGGGATAGTGGCTGTCGTGCACAACGGCATCATAGAAAACTACCGCGAACTGAAGCAGTCTCTGGAGAGAAGCGGAAGGGTATTCAAGTCCGAAACAGATACAGAGGTCGTTGCCCAGCTGATGGAATACTATTACGATATGTATCATGACCTGATGGACGCCGTATACGCGATGCTGTCGCGCATACGCGGTTCATACGCGCTGGGGATACTGAGCGCGGACGCGCCTGGACAGATAATCGCAGCGAGAAAGGATGCACCTCTGCTCATCGGCTACGGTGAAGGAGAGAACTTCATTGCCTCTGACGTGACGGCACTGCTGTCCCATACCCGCACGGTAAGCTATCTGGACGATGACGAGGTGGCAGTGATCACTCCTGAGAGCGTTTGTGTCTACGACGCCGGAAGGCTTCCTGTGACAAAGGAAAAGCACGTGGTGGAATGGGACGTTTCCTCTGCGGAAAAGGGCGGCTACGCCCATTTCATGCTCAAGGAGATCATGGAGCAGCCGGAAGCTGTCCGGCGCACCTTCTCCCCCCGTCTCCAGGACAAACGCATCGAGTTCGAGGAACTCGCTGATTTCCCGGATATCATCAAAAAAATCTCGCGCGTCTACCTGGTCGGCTGCGGGAGCGCATACCATGTCGGGGTGGTCGGCAAATACATGATGGAAAAGCTCCTGAGGATACCCGCTGAAGCGGTCCTTGCTTCCGAATTCCGCTACTGCGACCCGATAGTCGGGCCTGACACCCTGGTGATCGTAATTAGCCAGTCGGGAGAAACACTGGATTCCATGGCGGCCCTCAGGGAAGCAAAAAGACGCGGGGCAACCGTTCTCGCGGTGGTCAACGTGATCGGCAGCTCCATTGCAAGGGAGGCCGATATAGTGCTCTACACATGGGCAGGCCCGGAGATCGCCGTGGCGACTACCAAGGCCTACAGCACACAGCTTGTGCTCCTGTCCATGCTGACAGTGTATTTCTCGGATAAACTCGGAAAGATAAGCAGCGAGGCTTACGGCAGGTACGTCGATGATCTCTCGGAACTGCCCGGGAAGATGGAGGATACGCTCAGCGAGATCGGCCACATCCAGAAGACCGCTTCGCTCTCCTTCAACCATGACAGCGTATTCTTCATAGGCCGCAACCTCGATTACGCGCTCGGCCTGGAAGGCAGCCTGAAGCTGAAAGAGATATCCTATATACATTCCGAATCCTACGCGGCCGGAGAGCTTAAGCACGGCACGATATCGCTGATGGAGCCGGGAGTGCTGGTTGTGACACTGGCTACATGCTCTTCCCTGATAGAAAAGACCTGGTCCAACATGGTGGAGGTGACCACGAGAGGAGCAGACGTACTGGCGCTGACCACTCAGGACAACGTATCCCGCTTCAGAGAACAATCAAGCGCGATACTGCCTGTGCCGTCTACGAACGAGCTTCTTCAGATGAACCTCAACATAATCCCGCTGCAGCTTTTCGCATATTACGTTGCGTTGAACCGCGGCTGCGATATCGACAAGCCGCGCAATCTGGCAAAATCAGTGACAGTTGAATAAGCTGCGCCTCCCCGTGGACCATATCGGCCGCCGTAATATCTGACCGGCGATGACACAGGATATCTGCGTCAGATAAAGACATAAGCCATACACACCGGGTATGGCTTTTTTACATACAGCAACTAATACTAGGCGAACTATACGTGAGCTTTTCCATTAGGATAGTCCGACAGCTAAACCCAATAAAAAAGAGCCGCCAGAGCGGCTCTTTGACTTCGGATCAAAGCTACATCGACATGAAGTTGTTCGGGATGAAGACGTCTTCGGTTATGCGTCCCTGGTTGATCGCATCTCCTTTCATGATATCGTATACGGCAGATTTGGCTGTAAGCAGGAGCGGCTGAACATACACACCAGCGGCGAAGAAAGTGATGGCCTGAAGCAGGAACCATCCAAAGAAGGACAGATAGAACTTAAAGAGCTCTCCTTTACGGCCGTCAGTCAGCACGGCGGAGATCTTCATGGCTTCCGTTACGCCTACGTTGGGATTTTCTGCCAGTATCTGAGGCACGAAGCTCCAGGCGATCGCCTTGATGATACCCGGAACTAAAAACAACAGGCTCCACAGAGCGATGCACAGCCCCGTCAACGCCTGAGTCAGCATTACCTTTATGTAATTAAAGAAGCCGAATGCCATATCGTAGAGCGAATACTCCTTATTGTAAGCCACGTTCATGAAAAATCTGGCGGCTCCAACATTGACAGCAGGAACGATGAAAGTAGAGACCAGGGAAGCTATTAGAGTAGGCTTTGCTACGGTCATGTACTCTCCTAACGCTTCAACGTACTGCTGTTGACTGGTAGCGCGGGTCGAAAGAAAAGATACGAGCGCAATGATGGCTCCGGCATACCATATCGTATAATTGCCTTTCTGGTCAGAGAGGACGCTCTTTGCCCATTGCTTTATTGATCTGTTATCGATCGGTGTGAACATATCATACCTCTTTTCACTAATATATATGGAATATATCAGATTATTTGGCTTTTTCATAACAAAATAACGTATTATTAATCATCTTTCAGCCGCTGTCCGCATAAAGTGGCGGTGAGTAGTTATATGTTCTTTTCCGACCATGTTTTTTTAATCCTTCCTTCATGATTAAAGCTCAAAAAAAAATATATATCATGTTTCTTTTATGTATAATTGTATTATCATTTGCCGGCGCAGCAGCCGGGATAATGATCTTACTGAAATAAAAGACGGAGATTATGCGATCATGAACAATTACAGGCCTCTTTTCACGGCAACGAACCCGGCGGAGGAAAATGACACGGAGCTCAATGAGCTCTACCGCGCAATAGGAAAAAAATACGCTGAAAAATTCTCGTCCGGCACCTTCGACAGCGATTTTGCCGAACTGATGGGAAAGGTCAAAGCCCGCAAGACAGCCCTTGCTCCCGCGCCGACGCCGCGACCCTCCCCGGTCCGTACAAATGACGACCAGACAATGAGATACTGCCCCGAATGCGGCAAGCAGATCAAGGCACAGGCACTTTTCTGCAAATACTGCGGACACGCTCTGAAGCCCCTTGGGACACCGGTTTCCTCCGTTCCTGAAACGACGCCCGTTCCAGTTCAGGAACAGCCCGTACCGGAAACCACAGCCGATACTCTAGGCCCAGATGAGAAGCGTTGCCCCAAATGCGGAAAGGTACTTCCCAAAATGGCTATGTTCTGCGCCGAATGCGGGACCCGGCTCGATGGTGTTCCTGCGGCCCAGGAGACGGAGCCGGAAGCAAAACAGGCAGAGGACGAGGCAGTTCCCACACTGGAGCTCAGGGAAAACTCCGACGTCGTGGTGGAGGGCGAGGATAAGACCGCAGCTTCCATCAGGGACGAACTGAAGGTCTCTTCCGAGATACTGAGGGAATCCATAATGAACACTGCAAGCGCCCTTGCCGCTCCCGAGGAAAAAGAAGTCGCCCCAGTAGACATGACCCTCACGAATGTGCCGGTCGATGATGAGCCAACCGATGAGATGCCTGAATTGAAACTCGATGACTTTTCGACCAACGGCGACCACGCTGAATTCCAGGCAGCTGCCGAGGAACTTATGGCTGAAGCGTCAAGGGCTACCGAAGAGCAGCACTTTGCCATCGACCCGAATGTTACCAGACAGGACAGACTCTGCCCTGAATGCGGTGAAAAGGTACCTGAAAAGGCGCTTTTCTGCCCTAACTGCGGAAGAAAACTTTAACTCAGAAAGGAGTATACGAACATGAAATGCCCTATATGCGGCGCCGTTAACGACGATGACGCCAGATTCTGCGAGAACTGCGGCGCAAAGCTCAGCCCCATACAGTCCGGTGCAAACAGCTTCACCGCACCCGGAACGAGTAATATTCCGGTCTCCAGAGGCAGCCAGAGCTCGGGTTACACACCGAAAGTAAATATCATCGGAGCGGGAAATACCGACAACCGTACCTATGCATCCTCCCTCGGAAGCATCTCCAATACAGGCAGAGGCACCAATGCCGGATACGGCCAGCCTAATCAGACCGGTTTTGCCACTAACAGAAACAACAGCACCGGATATCAGATTCCCTACACACCGTCGAATTATACGAATACTTCCCAGCGCCCTTCTTCCGGCAGGGGGAGCAGGAAAAATCTTATTATCACGATACTCTCCGTGCTCGCGGCTTTTATCGCGCTCCTCGTGGCTGAATACTTCCTGACAGGAGGCAGCCTGCTGTTCGGCGGGATCGGCGGAGGAGGCAATTATAAAAGGAAAGCCGAAAACTGCGTAGAATACTTCCTGGACGGGAATCTGGAGAAAGTCGCAGGCTTGTCAAAAGGGATCAGTCAAAGCTCCCTTTCCGAATGCGGTTTTTCCGACAGTGATGAATACGCGGATTTTCTCAAGAGCGCTTATGATTATCTCTACTATGATTACTGTGAGAACATCTCCTACGAAGTGACCAGCGATATCCAGAACACCGACACTTTCAGGCAGATGGAATTCACGGTGCACTGCGAGTATAACTCAAAGCCCTATGAAGATATCCTGATCGTCAACCTTTACAAACAGGGCGGCAAATGGTATCCCGTCCTGTACAGTTACAGATAACCTAAACAAATGAGTAAGAATATTTGTCCTAACTGCGGTGCAGAAAACGACGAACACGCTGTTTTCTGCAGACACTGCGGCGCAAGTCTGGATCCGGATAAGCAGATCGAATACCCGCAATTCCAGAACAGCCCGCACATCCCGGAATACGGGTCTGAAGAACAGGAAGAGGCCAAGGACACCACGCCTTCACTCAAAGCCCGTATACAGGAGAACAACCTGCCTGCAGGCACCCTTTACCGTTCAGACTATGAAAAGAGATCAGGATTCAGGAGCAAAGCCCCTGTACTGATGGCAGTTCTGGCGGTGTTCGCGCTTGTGATCTGCATCATCATAATAGCCACCGGTGCATCAAAGAGCCTCAAGGATATTTTCGGAAAAAAGGAAGACCCCGTAGTACCTCCGATCGAACCGCCTGTCATAGATGACCCCGGCGAGATTACCGAGAGCCGTACGGTAGCCGATGAATTCCTCAGCTTCTTCTTCACCGGAGAAACCGATGCTGCTGCCGAAATGAGCGAAGACCTGCCCGAGACTTTCTGGGCATTCTACGGCAAAGCAGACGGTGAAGACGAAGATTTTGAAGAATTCGACTCCTTTGACGGATACTGCAGATATATCGAAAGCGACTACAGGGGTATGAAGCTGCAGGATGCTTCGAACGTACAGCTCTTCTACGTCGGGAGTGCATCCATGGAAGCCCAGCTGATAAACGAGGGGCTGCCCGAGGACTGCGGCTTTGAAGTAGAGGACGCTGCCATCGAACAGTATCAGTGTGCATTCAAAGTGGACGGGAGCATAGTTTCATATTATATTTCGATATACTGCTACAAGATCGGCGGGGTTTGGTACCCGCTCTGGTAGGATAATGTAAACAGGGCCGGAGAGGTTTGTTATTTCAGCCATCGAGCATCATGAAAGGAGTAATATAATGGCTAAAGATGTTAGAGGAATGTTAAAGGCATTATCAGAAGGAACTGTCGAACTGGCCAAAGAAAGGCCTGAGGTCATGGGCGCTTTCCGTAACTTTATGGGAACGATCGAAGGAAACGGAGTTCTTGATGAAAAGACTAAGGAATTAATCGCTATCGCTATTTCTGTTTACTGCAGATGTGAATACTGCATTGTTTATCATACTTACAATGCTTTCAAAAGCGGGGCAACCAGAGCTGAGATACTGGATGCTGCCGCAACCGCAATGATCTATGGCGGAGGACCTACCCAGGCTTATACGGCCGCAACCTTAATGCCTTGCCTGGATGAATTTGAAAAAGACTTCCAAAAATAACTATTGGGCAGAATGACCCTCTCCGGTTGTCAGGCTGCAAAATACTAAGGACAGGCGCACATGAGGCGAACAAAAAGTTACCCTTTCTAAGCCAGTTCATGGACCTGTCTTTTTTATTATTCTTTTTTCACTTAAAATTGAACAGGGCACATCCCGAAACAGCGATCCGGATCGCTGTGATGGATCGAAATACTCAAAAATCCATTTACATCGCATTATTCATTTGCATTTTGACTGACGAATTAGTATAATAAAGCGTAGAGAGCCACTCATGCCGAAAAGGCGCGGGTTTTCTGCGCAGATGGATTATGGGTGTATTTTTTGTTTTCCGGCAGCAGACAGGCTTTCCGCAATATTTTTTTTGGAGGTCTAATTATTTATGGACAAGTTCTTTAAGCTTAAAGAGAACGGCACCACGGTCTCCACAGAAGTAGTGGCAGGGCTGACCACCTTCTTCACGATGGCTTACATCATCGCAGTCAATCCGATGTATCTGAGCCAGGCCGGGATCGAATGGGGCGCTGTATTCCTCGCCACCATCATCGCAGCCGTTATCGGAACGCTTGTCATGGGTCTTTTCGCCAATGTTCCTTACGCACAGGCACCTGGAATGGGGCTGAACACTTTCTTCGTGTACACCGTGGTATTGGGCTTCGGCTACACATGGCAGCAGGGTCTTTCAATGGTTTTTATCTGCGGTATCATCAACATAGTAATTACCGTTACCAAGCTCCGCAAGCAGATCATCAAATCCATCCCGAAGAGCCTGCAGAGCGCGATCGGCGGCGGTATCGGCGCATTCCTCGCATTCCTCGGTTTCGTTGATGCGGGTGTCGTCAACTTCGGAGCCACCGTTCCTGATATCACACCGCTCAACACTCCTCAGCTCTGGCTGTTCCTTATCGTTCTGTTCATGACGATAATCCTTCTTGTGCTTAAAGTAAAAGGTGCCATCCTCATCGGCATCATCGCAGGCACGCTCATCGGCATCCCCATGGGAGTCACCAAGCTAGGAGATACCATCTCCTTCAGCGAGTGCCTGAAAGCCCTTCCTTCTGCGTTCGGAGTCATCTTCACTCCTGCAGGGATCCCGTCACTCTTCGCCGACAGCTCTAAACTGCTCGTCACAATCATGACGATCTTCTCATTCAGCCTCTGCGACACGTTCGACACCATCGGTACTTTTATCGGCACCGGACGTCACACAGGCATCTTCTCTGAGGAAGATGAAAAGGCAATGGAGACCAGCACAGGATTCAAAACAAAGATGGACAAAGCTCTCTTTGCCGATTCCATAGCCTCATCCATCGGAGCTATCTTCGGCACATCGAATACCACGACATACGTTGAAAGCGCAGCAGGTATCGGAGCAGGCGGACGTACCGGACTCACCTCCGTCGTCACCGCAATTTGTTTCATTCTCTCCGCATTCTTTGCAGGCGCTGTTTCCGCTGTTCCTACAGCAGCCACAGCCCCCGCCCTTGTAATCGTCGGCATCATGATGCTCGCAGACTTCAAAGCTATTGACTGGACGAATTTCGATGAAGCCGTTCCTGCTTTCTTCGCTTCTGTATTCATGGCTTTTGCGTACAGCATCACAGACGGCATTGCCGCAGGATTCATTTTCTACTGTGTAGTAAAGATCTGCCAGCGCAAAGCAAAGGATGTCCACCCGATCATGTGGGTCGCCTCCGTGCTCTTTATCATCAACTTTGTGATTCTTGCTGTCATGTAATCTTACAGATCGGAAATAGCTTGATCCCGCCCCGTCCTGCGACGGGGCGTTTTTTTACATATCGAAATCTCAATTCCTCTCCCTCTTAAGCGATGAAATGAATCGATATATTAACTCGTGTAAAGATGCGGGATATGTCAAGAACGCAGGGCATTTTCTCTCCAGTTTCGTTCCCATGTTTAAAGCCTTTTCATTTCATTGCGAGTGCCGAGACGCGGCTTCCCATTACACTTGAAAAAAGCTCGAATATATGTATAATATTCTCACATTTTCCGGGCCGAAAGCATGGAGCGCGCTTCGCTCGGAACCGCTGCGCTCACATCAAAATGAGGGGGCATACGCCGATCAGGACGGAAAGACTCAGAGCGGGAGAACGAGCCGCTTCGGCGATCGAATTGCACCCGGCAAAGAGATGTCTGACATAGTTATCAGTCTTTGGAAAAACATGGGAGATTGGAACAATGATCGAAGATTTTTATGATGTTAAAAGTGAACCGATAGTAAATTTAGAGGCATTTTATGGACCGAAGAAACACCTGGTCGATAAATGCATCGTGGTTTTCTCCAAAGTTATACATGATCATATTTTGCAGAATTATTCATGCACGCAGATAGCTGAGATAAGTGCCTGCAACGGAGATATTCCCGTATGGTCATTCGATCACAGAGGCGAGAAAGTCGCTTTTTATCTGACACCGATCGGATCTGCGTTAGCCGGAGGCACTGTGGCTGAGATCAACCACATTACCGGAGCGACTCAGTTTGTCATGTTCGGCTCATGCGGGAGTTTGGATGCTCAAACGACCTCAGGTAAGTTTATTATCCCTACTGAGGCCTATCGAGGAGAAGGACTTTCCTATTACTTTGCAGAAGCACAGGATTATATAACGATCAGGAATTCAGGCGAAGTCGCGAGGATCTTTACGGAACTGTCGATCCCTTATGTACAGGGGAGAATTTGGACAACGGACTCCATGCTCCGGGAGACCGTCAATCTAGTGAACAGGAGAAAGAGTGAAGGATGCATCGCGGTAGAGATGGAAGTGGCCGGAGTGCAGGCAGTATGCGATTTCTTCGGATTCGAACTGTATGATTTTCTTGCGGCGGGTGATGTTTTAGCCGAGGGAAACTATACGATCGACGATCTTTCAGACGCAAACCACAATATGGATAAATTCAGTATCGCACTAGGCATAGTTGAGAGGATTTGACCGGAGGTCTTCGTGAGACGAGTCGGTCAATATGAATCTGCGGAGGTGTTTTCTGATGAACGATAATAACAAGAAGAATAATGGCTCATCCGGTCTTCCGATCGGTATGTGCATAGGGATCGCGATCGGTACGGCTATCGGCTCGGCAACCCATAACATGGGACTGTGGATGTCGATCGGACTGTCTGTCGGTATGTGCCTCGGCCTTGTGTTGAGCCGCAACACTGAAGATGATAACGAAGAGGATACAGACGATAAGCAGTAGGCATACAAATTCCCGTTATCCGTGAGACACGGCATGTCTCAATATTGAAGACAGGGCGTTTGCTCACTTTGTGTCCTGTAGTTTTTATGGGATACGGACTATGCTATGGCCGTAAAGGAGGTTATCGAACCATGGATCTTGTAAAAATCGGAAAGTTTCTTCAGGAACTCCGCAAGCAGCATGGGCTTACACAGGAGCAGCTTGCAGAGCAGATGGGTGTAGCCCGCAGGACGGTCTCACGCTGGGAAACTGGCAGCAACATGCCTGATATGGATATCCTGATCGATCTGTCCGATTTCTATGAGGTCGACCTCCGTGAGATCTTAAGTGGAGAAAGGAAAAGTGAGCGTATGGATCAGGAACTGAAAGAGACCGTATTGCAGGTCGCGGATTACAGTAATGAGGAAAAAGGGAGGCTTCTGCGAAGGATGCACTGGCTGTTCATCGCCGGGCTCGCAGGATTTGCCGTATTTCTGTTGATCATTTTTCTTGGGCTGGACTCGACTTCACCTTATGAAGGAATCGGGAGTTTCGGACTTGGCATTGCCTTTGGAATGATCGTACTCGGAGTCATCTTTACAAGCCGAAATGCTGTAAAGATCAGGGAGTCAAAGCTCCGGCTTCTTGGCAAAGTCAAGGAGGAGGACAGATGAATAAAATGAGCGTCATCGGCATCGTCCTTGGCGGCGGGATGATCGTTGTCGATCGGTATTTTTATAAGCTGCCCAATCGGTTGGCGATTGTACTGTTAGTGCTCGCATGTATCATGAACATCAAAGGCATGATCATGAACAGGAAGTCTGCAGGATGAGACAGGCAACTCCGTGTTTGTTGCCGTATCTGTTGTCTGTGCCCTCTCGTATGGAACCATGGTTCCCGAGAGGGCTTTCTCTTTGAGGTTTAGACTTATTACTAT
The DNA here is from genome assembly GCA_017551505.1 of Eubacteriaceae bacterium. Classification (GTDB taxonomy): domain Bacteria; phylum Bacillota; class Clostridia; order Eubacteriales; family Anaerofustaceae; genus JAAYHF01. The sequence continues at coordinate 31,968 of JAFZLL010000008.1, read as the reverse complement.
TTTGCGGTTTTGCTCTGGAAAACTGGTCAGCCAGAACCCTCCCAGCTAATCTCTCTCATCACAAAGGATCTTGTTCAAAGAGTGCCGGCATCTCCTGCACTGTATCGATATCCGTCCGGAATTCGGATATAAGCTCGGATATGCTCGTCTACAGGACGCTCGATCACGCAGGAATAGTTGTTGACATTTCCTTCCGCGACAATAATCGTATGTTCCCGATTCTTAAGAACGATCCCCATATGATCGTGCGCCTTGTTCTCGAACACTCTGTCATAGATGACAATGTCTCCCGGTTCCGGAAGAAAGCCTTCCGCTCCTCGCCAGTATTCTATCCGGGGATCGTTTAATGCGAACTCCTCCCAACCGAGGCACGCTGCCAGATGGCAGGTTTTACATCCAGTCGGTCTGTACGGAATCCCGAAGTCAGCCTCTCTGCAGCAAAGATATACAAATCCTGCGCACCATAATCCGTCCGCTTCTTCTACGCTCCATGTTGGAAATGATTCCACAATCGGTTCAAGATTGGACACCAGACCGTCGACAGATCCGTGAAACGGAACGTTCCCCAGTCGCTTCGCTACATAGGCAAGATATTCTCTCGTCGCTTTTTTCATATGCTCTTCTCTCCGTTCAGCCGTGGGTGCCGACCTCCCTTGATACGTCAGGATGCCGCTCCGGGTGAGCAAGGAATCTCTTTTTTATATTATTCAGCATACGATTGCACCTTTCTGAAATAGTATGATTTTCAGGAATCATTTTCTTACGGTTTTCTCAGGATCTTCTCCATCGGTTTGCTCTTGGATTCATTACTGTCTCTATGAGGATTCAGTGCACCTTTCTCAGCCTCAGTATGCTCCGCAGTCATATTAGTACATTCGGCCTTTCCGTAATTGTCCGTCTATATATTGTTCCTACTCTTCCTTTAATTCCTTCTCCGCCAGCCATCCCCGGAAGAGACCTCCCTCGAACAAAGAGATCACGATAAAGAAAACATCTGCAAAAAGAATGAAGACGAACGAAGGGATCAGTATCCGCGTGTACTTCTTCCCAGCATGAGCCCTTTTACGGATAAAGGATCCCATGCGCGCAAGATAGAACAATACACCAAGGTTAAAATACAGCAGAAGAACAGCATTTTCTCCAAAGCTGATCCAGGCACTTTTGGGAAATAAGCTCCCGGTATTGATAATGCTCAACACTGTATTCAGCAGCAGCAGGGCAATATCCACCGCAAACAGGATACGGGTCACATTCAGCATGACACCGCCTCCGATACCGACGCCACCGCCCCAGGTCAGCCCGGCACGGTTGCAGAAGTGTTCAAAGCTCTGCATCAACGGTTCATTTTGCTTGCCTTCGATAAATCCGTTGTTGACAATACAGTAGAGGCTCGGATGAAGACTGTTCTCTCTGCAGAACGCTTCCATTTTCTCCATGAAACGCAGCACATGGGAAGGGATGCCGTCTACATAAAGGGGAAGGCAGAACACCACAGACTGAGCATCCGCAAGCTCCGTCAGGATGGGTTCATGATCCGCCGGAGTACGCAGCTTTACCGTCACTTTTTTTCCGCTGACGAATATACGCTGCAAAGAAAGAAAATAAGCCGAGGCGCAGAAACGTTCTTTTGGACTGCAGTTGATGAATACCGTCTTCATAGCTGACCCTCCAATTCGTCAAGATCCGTAAGGAACACGACTTCGGATCGCGAATAGCCATCATTTATCGCATTTCGTTCCGCGCGAAACCTGAAAGTCTCTTTTTCAGCATCGCTGATCTCACCATAGACGATCACCTTCCAGAGGTCGTGTTTTCCGTAGCGCAGCGTGTGATGCATCTGCCTCCCGCGATATGTGGAAAATGGAGTGGATGTTCCGATCGAACGGTCCAGCACATTCTTAACAGCCGGGCTGTATTCGCCGTAAAGGTTCTTTGTGATGATCACCAGATCATCCGCATGTCCAATGATGCGGCATGCCTGCTTCAGTTTATCTTTCATAAAGCATTCGGCAGGATGCTTGGTCCAGCAACCGAAGCATCCTTGGCATGGTGCATATTTTCCGTCTGCTGCGAGCACACGGTCACACATGGATTCAAGCAGTTCATCGTACCCGCTATCCAGATCGTGCAATATCACTTTCATTCCTCTTCCTCCTGAGCTGCAGTTCCTTGTATGCGCTGAAACTTTTCCAGCTCGCGAATGCAGTACTCACACCATTCGCACTGCACTTGATTGTTGTGCTGCATACGTGCTTATTATTCTGGCAGCCTCCGTAAAGTTTCAAATTAGAAATCTATTCTTTTTTTATCCAAAAGAAAATCATAAAGAAACAGGTTATAGATTCCATTATCGTCAATGTACGACACAGAATTGTCTTTTCTGATTATAATTTTTTGGAACCCATCACGAATGTTGCTCAGAGAAGCTGATTCCTGTTGTTGCTTTCCTGGATCTGAAAGGCTTTGTGCAACCTGAATATAATACTTCTTATTTCCTTTAGAAGCGATAAAATAAACTTCCAACTGCTTGCGGATGTATCTGTCATCCTTTTTCTCATTGATTTCAACTACGCCAATATCAATGCTATACCCTCTCCGTTTTAATTCTATGACTTTCCAGACCTTCTCAATCCGGTAATAACTTTTATCATTCCATTATGCATTCGATCTATTAGCTGATTAAGATACAGGTTTCTTTCAATCACCACAGCAACCTCAAAACGATATAAATTCAATTCTCGCATTTTTATCGATTATATTATAAAAAACAAGCCATCAGCGCCAGGCCTGTTCGATATTTTTGCAATTATATCGATTGAATTTATCCGGCTTTGCTATTTTATCGTTATCAATTACCATTTTCATTTGTATTCCGACGATTGGTGATTTTGATACCGAGGCGAAAGAATTCCGTCCTCTGACTTAATAATGGGGGGAAGGCCCAAAATGGACCATTTCCGTAATCTTGCTTGGATACAGATCAAGTTTCATTATGCGGTGTGAATCTTCGTCGTAATCCGGGTGCCGCCCGGCTCTTACAGGCCAGCTTCCGCTCTGGTCTTTTGACCGTCTTCGCGTTTACTGCTGATGCGGCTCCTCATCACAGGTTCGTATCTGATGAATGTCTATTCAGTTGTCAAGACGCTTTATTTTCGTTTCCCTGTAACGGCTGTTGAAATTCGATGGGACTGACTGTTGACGATGGCGGTCAATATGATATAGTAATATTATAAAAAAAATTAAATACAATAACATCTATACAAGGAGAAATGACTATGTCTGTTGAGAAATTCACCTCAGACGAGTTGGAAGTCGTCGGACAATTCCCGGGCTTCGGAAGGGTTGCAAGATACAACACCCCCATCACCCCCAGAGAGAATCTTTTGCGTTTATACGAGGGCAAAACGCCCATGTGGATCCCCTCTCCCAGTGAGATGGCTTCGATCAAAGTGGATTGTGACCCTGAGAACATCGCCCGCAGCCGTACCGGCGGCATCGACGGTTACGGCGTGGAGTGGATCTTCGTGGAATCCGCCGGCGGGGCAATGGTCAGGCCCGGCAATCCCAAAGTAAAGGACATCGCCGAATGGGAGAACTGCGTGACCGTTCCCGACCCCGATACATGGGATTGGGAAGGCAGCGTTGCGCGGCAGAGCGAAGCTTTTTCCGACCCCACGCTGATGCACGGCATCACTTTCGGCAGTTGCCTGTTTGAGCGTCTGATAGCGGTGATGGATTTTGAGAACGCTGCCGTAGCTCTGATCGATGATGAGCAGAAGGAGGACGTTCATCGGTTCTTCAGGGCAATCACCGATTACCGTAAGAAGTACTACGCGAACTGCAAAAAGTGGTTCAACGTGGACTGTGTGAATTTCAACGATGACTGGGGCAGCCAGAAAGCGGAATTTTTCAGCACAGAGACTGCAAAGGAGATGCTGGTTCCCTATGTGAAGGAAGCGATTGCTTTTGCCCACTCCCTGGGCATGTATGCCGATCTACACTGCTGCGGTTTTGTGGAGAACTTTGTTCCCTTCTTCATCGAGGAGGGCTTCAACAGCTGGGGCGGCCAGCCGCTCAACGACAAGCCCAAGCTGAAGAGGATGTATCCGGGCAGCTTCATCTTCACCCACAGCGTCGATGTGGCCCCCGATGCTTCCGATGAGGAAGTGGATAAGGCGGTAGCCAAATTCATGGAGGAGTTCGGCTACGACAACCGTGGCTACTACGGCGGCCGTGACGAACGCTTCCGCAAGAAGCTTTATGAAGCTTCCCGCTTGAACTATGACCGCCTGGTGGCGGAGGGAAAGGCTATTCTGTAATATTCACTCAAAAACGATAGATACATAAAATCCCCGGAATCGTCAGGATTCCGGGGATTACTCATCATTCCGAATCTATTCCCAGAGTTCAAACCACCTTAAGCCGTATTATTGAACGAATACATCGTTCACCATTGTCCCCGCCAGTTCTTGAACTGACGTCCTACTGTCTGTTTCCTAGTCTGACTTTTTAGATCACCTCATTCCCTGGCGCTATATCCGAATTAAATCCTTGACGATGATCTTCTTTCGTTATTGCACGGTGATTCTTCAATCAGAACAGTTCCACATGTTGTGGATCAGCCGGCTCAGATAACGATCTCGGTTAATCTCCTTTTTGCCTCTTACTTTGGACGTATACGCCTTAAGTTAGAGGTAATAGCACCATTCTCTTTGGGTAATCTCAATAGCAAATACTCTTTCATCGAAAACTTAGGACGTATTGTCCTTAAATGTATGACCAATCCGATTATTTTATGTATTCATTTTCAAACCGGACTATGTAAGGAGGTTTTTGAAAAGACAATGGTGTTCACTAGGAGAGCTTTTTAGTGAATGTTGCAAAAGGATTAACGAGGATACATAATATCAAATTCAGTCAGAACCTTTCATTCCAGTCAAACAAAAATAGTCAGTATGGTTTTAGAGAAATGGCTCCTTGCAATCGAAATCGGAGTTCGAAAAATGAGATCAAACGAATTTCTTACGCTAAGTCATCCGCTTATTTTCCCTCAGTTTCAACTGAAACGGTTCTAAAAGGCGGTTCCCTCAGCATCAGCTGCCTTTTCTCATCGGGTTTAGTATGATTTTTTCAGATCTAATATAAAAGAAAAAACCTTGGAAACGTTGAATTTCCAAGGTTTTCGCATTCTTGTAAGACTCGATTAACACTAGCAGAATTTCCTTATCTCTTGCAAGACTGCCAGACACTTCCGAAAACCCTACTAAAATGACTGAGATGGTTTTTCGGTTTTGCTTGATTCTGGCGGTTTCAGTAAGCAAAAATCGTGATCCCTGGTTACAACTCAAACCCTGTATGGAGTGAGGATCTGCTGTATAAGTGCTTCATGCCTACCGCATCCCAGGGCGGCGGACTGCTGCATACCGTGCAGGGATCCTCACTATTTTTCCCTTATGATGGCGTTTATGATGACGGCTGTATGCAGCACGAGCAAAAAGGAGCACAACGGTCTTGATAAGAATCGATGTCAAAAATCAGATTGCTGCATAACAGTAAGCCTGTACACTTCATTATATAGCGCAAAGGCAGCTTTTTTCAAGGCTCCAGAAATTCGCGAGAAAAACGTTTTTAAGAATGTGAGCCGCAAAAATACATTATATTTGCAATGCTTTCAGCCGCATCGGACACGTCGCTGATACTTGAGCGCTTCAAGTAGAACTGCCCCTTTGAATGGTGAATTTCACCATATTGCAGCGAGCCTGTTTTGCTGCATATGACGTGGTGATCACCCAAAGAGGTGTTTTCAATTATTCAGTATCCTTCGTCTGTACCGGTTCGATGACGACGTGGATCGTCTCGCCGTCGAATTTGTTCAGTTGTTTTCTGATCGCCTTCAGTACACCGATGATATAGCATATTGATCCATCTTCATTTTTCAGTCCCATATTGACGATGCTGCCTGTATATGGGATGCCGTCAAAAAATGCATGTACCTTCACACGGCCCTTCCCGAATTCCTGACGAATATCCCAAGGGAAAACCACATAGGCTCCGCCGCTGTCGCGCATTTCATGAAGGGCTGCGTCAAATTCATATCGTTTCATATCTTTACAGCCATTCAGCCACTTTCTGCTTCGACTTCTTCGCCTGCGAGCCCTTGATGGCAAGTCCCGGCTTCACGTTTGCTCCCTTGCACATTCTCTTTACGTCGGAAAGCATGCCCGCAAGGCCGGAGCCTTCGTGGGTGCTGATGACGCGTACCGTCTTTCCGGTGAAGTCCAGTCCGGCCAGAGCCGTCTCCATCTCCGGCGCATAAGTGCCCCAGTAGATCGGGCTCATGATGAATACGGTATCGTAGGCGGAAATGTCCGTCAGCTTTTCCTTGATCGGCGCGTTGCCGATCCGCTGCTTTGCCTCCTTGATGCAGGTGTTGTAGTCCCTGGCATAAGGCACGGCCGGTTCGACCTTGAACATGTCCGCGCCGGTCAGCTCCTGCACGAATTCCGCTACGATCTCGGTGTTGCCCTTGTCGATCCAGCCCACTGCATAGTTCTCGTCAGCCCTGCTGAAATAGATGATCAGACTCTTGCTCATTTCTCGTCCTTTCTTTCGATCCACTTCTCAAATCGGAACATTCCGTCCGGGAACTGCTCGTCCATTTGCTCTGCCATATCGGGATCGTTCGGATCAGGATGATGGCTGTTAAAAAACTCTACGATATGGAACCCACAGCGGTTCACATAGAAATGGATATTCCGCTTCTCAAAATACGGCGTGACGGTCTCCCAGACGGTCACCTCCGGATGGAGCTGCTCTACAGCGCACCAGACCGCATAACCGATGCCCTTGCTGTGAACACGGGGAGACACAAAGAGGATATCCAAATCTCCGCGCTCTCCATCCACTTTGATGATCACGCCTCCGACCGGCTCATCTCCTGCATAATCCGGTAAGCCTCACCGCGGTCGATGGATGCTTCGATCGTCTCACGGGAGATGATCTCGCCTTCTTCTTCGAAGTGATCATCCCGGCGGCCGAATTCCTCCAGGGCGCCATAGTTGAAGGCTTCCTGGTTGTCTTTGATAAACTGCTCTCGGTCCGAGGGAGCCAACGGTTTTAGCTCGATCATCTTCTGACAAACCTCTCGTCTTCAATGTTTTCTTCCACACTCACAAACCGTTCCACGGTCATATGTAGATCGTACTTCTCCCTGAGTGCTGCAATCGTCGCCATCATCGGAGAAGCGTGATGAACATCGATCGCTTCCTGATCCGTCCAACTGTCGATCAGCAATATGGTCTCCGGATCGTCAAGCGGCTGATAATACTCATAGCGCAGATTCCCGGCTTCAGCCCGGATGGCTGCAACCGTTCCGCCGGCGGTCATCTCTTCGGCAAACTTCCGGGCAGCGCCGTTTTGGCCGGTATATCTAAGATTCACTGTGATAGCCATGATTTTCCTTCCTTTTCAGCTGTGAGTCTGCAGCTCCTGCTCCAGTTCTTTTATGGAGTGATGGTGTCCGTGGCTGCCCTCTTCCCGGTAATGATTGTGCTCATGATCATGAACGACGGTATAATTCTTTTAATTTCCAACGCGTTCAACGCGTTGGAATCATTGCATTAACGTTTCCCGACATATCGATATTTAGCATAGTGTCCCTTGTTAACAGGCTCTAATACTCCTTGTGAAACCAGTTTTTTCAATAGGGTGTATGCTTTCGACGGACTAACATGCAATAATTGAACGACATCCGCTCTGGACAGAAAATCTGTATTCTTCGCAAGGTTGATAATTAGTTCCGGATACCGTGTCTCGTCAATATCGGCTTGCCGGACATAGCCAATCCTTCCAGCTTGTGTCCTGTAGACCTTCGGCGACAAAATATAGGTTCTATTTTTGCCATTTCCGAATCCGTCGACTATACCAGCTTCTACTGAAGTGTCCAGGATTCCTTTAACTGCCGTATCTGAGATGTTTATTGCTTCAGCAATCTGGCTTACCGTAGATTTCGGAATATCTTTTAGTGTGTTCAGCACTAATAAAGTATTAAGTGAAAGAGGTCGCCCAAGTCGATTCTGCTCATTGGCTACCAGTTGGGCGATTTGCCTGTCAGGTTTACTGCGCTGAATAAATAAGGAGACTGTTACCGATGTGCTTGCCGAGTAATCCGGCAAGGGTCTTCCAAAGATTAGCGACCCTTCATATATTCTATCAATACCTCTTCCTGTTCTCTCTGCAAGGCCAATTCGCTTCAACGCATCTGCCAACTGAGGATTTCTTCCGTGAGGTTCAGCCGTCAGAAGATTGTTAATGGAAACACCCTCAATAAAGCCCCCGGGGTTAGCAATTGTCAGGCCTTCATCGTTGATCGTTACCCTCACACGGCCCATCTTTGAATAATCCCGATGACTAAATGCGTTGACCAAGGCTTCTCTAATAGCCCGTTTATCAAACTCCGGTATTGCATACCTAAACAATCCCATTTCAATTTCCTGTTCAGGATTACGGGCTTCGAGGCTGTTATTCAGACGCTCTATTGTCTGAAGCAAGGGTAAAACATAATCATCATTATTTCTGACTTCAGTTCCTTCCAATACCTGGAATACTGTGGCATGGGTGGGAATATGACGCTTTATAGCCTCAACCTTACCGATCAGGAGGATACCCGTTATTGTGGGATATAAGGTATTGTTTTGCTCGCGAACCAATCCAAGCGCCTTAAAAAGATCCTCGTCAGTAAGATCTAAAAGATTCTTTTCTCCGTTATAAGATGTGACTAATTGCCGTAAGCGCTGCACCTCTATAGGATCAAAATCTTCAATGCCACTCTGAAGCACAGGCATTGCAGAATAATCCAAAAGCCGAAGGTCTGATAGTCTTGTTGCAAAAGCAGTAGGATACATTGGGACATTCTCGGGTTCTCCATCTGCTTTCAACTGTCTGTGAAGCGTTTTTCCTGCAACCGTAGCAGTAATACCACTGTAGGTTTTAGGCACAGAAATCTTTAAGACCGGAAGAATATCATCAACTATTTCTGCTCTAACAGATACAGGAGGAATTGTGTTATTTGCAATGAAAGCACATACCGTTGCAGTGTTTTCGTGTGCTTTATGGACGCCGGTCACTTCACCGTTATCCTCGATACCAAGGTAAAGCTCGCCTCCCTCAGTATTGGCAAAGGCGACGACAGCTTCAAATATCTCTGAATCAGATAGTTTCTTTTGATCACTTTTGAATTCAATGGTTAAGGTCTCTTTTTTAGGCAGCATTATATCACCTCCGAACGCATTCTATCACAAGTTTGCGTTAAAGTCAATCATTCCAACGCGTTAAACGCGTTGGAATGCTGTTTTGCACATTGGATCCTTAGCGGGGCAGCCTTTAACCGTTTTAACGCAGATAAAACCATCTGCCCAATTCTACTTGACGAACTGTTGTTGAATCTACAAAAGTTGAACTGCTCATTTTAATAATCCCGGTCATCTTTCAAAACAACTCCAATTATCGCTTGCAGAATTTCCTTATCTCTTGCTGAACTGAGGTGCACGACTCGCAGCCTTGAGGCCGTACCAGAATAAAAGTCATCCAAACAGCTTGTTATTCATGCTTCTGTTTACGAAACTGAGTCTGTTATTAACACACCGGTAAGACAAAAGCTATTTCCCGACGGATCCTGCCTGGATAATTGTACCGGGAGCTGAGCGCGGAAAGGTGATCGGGGATGCGAAGATTTTTATCGTTTCAGGCGTTGCTTTAGGTCTTCGGTAAGCTCTTTAAGGACGCTCTTCGGATAGACGCCGTCCAGCAACTCGATCAGCATGCGGATCTTATTGTTCGACAGATCGTGATTCCCGGAGATGGTCCTGAACTTAGCGCCAGCTACATAGATGCGCAGCCTGTCGAGGGTGGCTTTTTCTTCGATCATCTCGCGGACCTTGCTGCTCCTGTGTGCCAACTGGATCAGTTCCTTGTTCAACAGATCATAAGAAAGCTTGCCGTTCTTATCGGTATAGTGTTCTACGATATTTCCGTACTCCGCGCTCTCAGCCAAGCTCTCCATTGCGGCTGCTTTTGCGGCTGCTTTGGGATCTGCGGGCTCCGGTTCTGTCGGTGTAGGCCCGCCGCGCTTGCTGTAGGGCATGCCCGCGGTAAGAGCTATCGCCTCATCAAAGGCCTTCTTTGGATAAAGCTTTGCCGAGGTATTCGCTGTCGGGATGGCTTCGCCGGACGTTTTGCTGAGAGATGCGATCCCCGGCTGCCTTGCACCTTCGCGCAAAATGACTATACCGGAACCTCCTGCCGGAAGCTTATGCCTGTAAGCGGTCGCAGGTATGGTCGTCAGAGTAACCGTGTCTGTTCTAAGCATAGAGAACCTCCTTATCCTTGCCTTTATAAAGCCGTACTTGTTTGTTTATCTTATCGTAGGACAGCCCTGTATTCAAGTCCGGGGACACAGGGTGATCCAATCTGGTTGATAACCTGCACGATTTCTTAATGAAATTCTCAATGGATGTATTAACTTCCCGAAACAGGCCGCTTACTCCGGTAGATCTTGAAAACTGCAAAAGTTACCGTCTTAACTGCCACATAACGCCATCAGGCTTCCGACAGCCCGACCCGCTAGTACGCATCAAAAGACCCCGGAACCGTACGGTTCCGGGGTCTTCCATGTTTGCATCTCCCGATCAGCGCTTGCTGAACTGCGGAGCCCTACGGGCTTTTTTGAGTCCGTACTTCTTTCTTTCGACCATTCTTGCGTCTCTGGTGAGCAGTCCGGCTTTTTTGATCTCCTTTTTGAGATCGCCGTCTGCCAGCACGAGCGCCCTGGCTACGCCGTGGCGAATAGCGCCTGCCTGTCCTGCGAGACCGCCGCCGAATACATTAACTACAACATCGTACTTGGTCGTTGTCCCTGTAAGAGTCAGAGGCTGCCTGGCTACGAGCCTGAGGATCTCTGTGGGCAGGTAATCCTCGATCGTCTTGCCATTGATCTTGAAGGCTCCGTTTCCGGCCTTGACGATGACCCTGGCTACCGAAGTCTTTCTTCTGCCTGTTGCCATTACCTGATCAGCCATTGTAAGCCTCCTTCGCGAGTTCATACTTTATAGGTTTCTGCGCCTGCTGCTCGTGCTCAGGTCCAGCGTAGACGTGGAGTTTCTTAAACTGGGCGTCACCGAGCTTATTGTGCGGAAGCATTCCCTTAATGGCCTTTTCCACTACGAAGGTGGGTTTGGTCTTCATAAGATCCTTGTATTTGCGAAATTTTTCGTTTCCCGCATATCCGCTGTGAGTAAAGTAGGTCTTCTCCTCCAGCTTTTTGCCGGTAAGGACGATCTTATCGGCATTGACTATAATAACATAATCGCCCGTATCGATATTGGCTGTATAGCACGGTTTGTTCTTGCCGCGAAGCAGTACGGCAGCAACAGTGGCGAGTCTTCCGAGGACTGCGCCTTCCGCATCTATAACGTACCATTTGCGATCGATATCTTCGGGCTTTGCGATCGCGGTCGTTTTTTTCAGCATAAAATGTCTCCGTATTAAATTGTGGGGCGTCTCGATCCCGGGGCTAACGAAGAAGGAGAACAGCCGAAGGTAATCATACAAAAAATAAAGTATTCTGTCAACTTTTTTTTGACCTTCCGGTCAAAAAGAAAACCCCGCGGTCTTTTGCAGCGGAGCGAACACAAGGTATGGTTCGAGATGAAGGCATCTCCGAGGAGTGCCCTTTATTAGGCGGATGCTCATAAGAGAGTTTTACATCAGAATGATTTGGATATCTGTCTGACCGGGATGGCAAGCAAAAATGGATTGTTGTATATATTACAGCAATCCGTTTTTTGCTGACGATTATTCTGATACGATAGATTATACATAGCGCCTTTGAGCCGATGATGGTTCAGAGGCGCTGTTGTTTAATACGGAATCATATGGGAAGCTTACAACGGGAACACCACGGCCTCTTTGTACAGTCTTTTCAAAAGATCAAGAAATGAATACAACGACTCTCGTTGATCATCCTTGTGTGTACAAAGCACGCAGGAAAAACTCTCCTTGCAGTCAAAGGGGAACCATGCGAACTGTCCGCTATGGTCGTTCAAAAAGCCAGTATCAAGACATATCCCTCGTCCGGCTACGACGTTGGTCAATATCGTATCATGCGGCACTATTGAAGTATTCTATCCGGCTTGAAGCAATGAGCCGGTGCTGTACGGCACGGAGTGCGGGCGGTGATCCGCCGACGACCATAAGCGTTCTGCCATTAAGGTCTTCTTCACGGGTCAGTGATGACCGCTTCACTATGATGAGTCAGGCCTATGAAAACGAGCAACGTGATCTGAAAGCTGATGTGGAAGTCTTACGGCAGGAAATCGAAACACAGGAACAACAGAACCAGAATCTTGAACAGTTCATTCAGAAGGTCAGAAAGTACGCAGAATTGACGGAATTAACGCCTTTTGCGGCTCACGAGCTGATTAAGGCAATCTATGTGGGGGCTCCTGATAAAAGCAGCGGAAAACGCCGTCAGAGCATCCATATCTGCTATGATCTGATCGGGTTCATCCCGCTGAGTGAACTGATGACACAGGAAATGGCATGACCCGAAGATCATGCCATTCCTGAAAACTATAAAACTGTCTTATGAGGAGGCCGCTTTCGTCGGTTCTGTCTTTTTGTTCATGGTGCCTTCTGAAGACGACGAGCCTGGAGAACACATAGCTCAATACGATCACGATGACGTTGAAGACGGCTTTTACAATCACGGCCGGTCCGTCCATCACGTCGACTGCGATGTACATGCAGGCAAGATCGATCATGCCTGTCAGAATCCCTGCACAGGTGAACTTGGCAAGCTCTATGAAAAAGACCGCCTTCTCCATGCTTTTGCTTTCAAAAACATAGAGCTTTGTGGTGATGAATGAAACAAAGACTGTCACTGTCCAGGAGATAATGTTGCTCACGGCATTCGTAAAGCCGAGCAGTTTATACGAAAGGACACAGACGGCTATGTAAAGCACAATAGCGACCGTGCCAAAGAAGCCGTATGCGAGAAATCGGCGGTGTATATACAGGAGGGAGGTGAGTTTATCTTTCAGTTCCTCCAATAGACCTCTTCGGGATGAGATATCGAGACAATAAGCCCATTATATTGAATCTCAGCCTATTCGGCAGAGTATCGCGGTTATTACCTGCATGAAAATGCTAATTCGTTTTGTTGGGAAAGACAGAAAGACCTTTAGGAATACGGGATGCCATGGAATGCTTCATGCTCTTTCTTTTGGTCAAGGGAATTTCCGACGGTTGTATCAGCATCTTTTCTTCAGACCGCAAAAGTACCTTAGGCTGCCTCCCGTATTATCATTAGGGTTTTGTTTATGAGATCCCTTATTGTGAAAAGATGGAAAAAACGACGGAAGATCTTAATATCAACCGCCATCCTTTGTCGGACTATAAGTCATTTGATCTATTGGGGCGTCTCGCTGATCAGCTTGGCGAAAAACCACAATAATCTGATCAAAAGTGCGGCTAGACCGATCAGAAACGTTTTTATAAGGATCCTGCCGGAATTGCCTTTCCAGCGGCTGCCGTGAGAAGACGGTCGTTGCGTTCTTTTCGCATCGTTGGAGCTTGGTTTTGTCTGCTTGGTTTGTTCGTGCTGTCTTGGCAGTGAAGACGACTGATGCGTTGCTTCCCAACAGGAACGGCGCCTATTTTGGGCGATCCGTTGTGTCAGTCTCCGCAGCGACACAAGAGGATCCTGCTGATCAAGGATCCTGTGGCAGAATTCCTTCATGAAGGCGATATCCGACCAGTCGTAATCACCTAAATAACCTGGCTCATGAACCAGGTTATTTCGAATGTGTCTTACCCGCTTCAGTTTTCTCAGATCGTTGTCCCAATCATAAATAACCTTTGAAGCAACCGAAGATCTCTGCTCCATTTCATCTATATACAGGGTAACTCCATGCTGCTGGTCATATATTTCATTGCATAGCTTTTCTAAACGTTTGAATTCATCTAAAAATTCATCCATATGATCACTCCGAATAAAGCATATCAGATATGATATCAGATCCAGACATTTGATCTGATTCAGTTCTTTGCATAATTTGCATGAATAAAACGATAGCTCCAAAACCTAATGATGGGAATATCATGTGCGGTGGTGTCCGGAGCATAGTTTTTGGAAAGCGGATAACTCAATAAAGACAGAAGTGGAAAGGCATACATATCGATATCGCGGGATCCTTGGTGATCTGGGATTAGCGAGATATCATTGAGTCATTAAGAAGCAGCCCGCCTAATTTGTTTGGGCTGTCATAGAATATGGCCGTTTGCCGGAGGTGCTCATCGGTCATCTTCGGTCGTTTCAGACAGCAATTCTCCGTACATGGCAACAAACTGTTTTACCGTATCCTGTATCAGACTGCGGTCATTTTTCGAATATTCCTTATATTCGGTAATACGGTATCTTTTGGGTCTGAAATCCGTTTCGGAAGTACTGCGGAAAATGAAGGTAAAGCTCCATGGACTGTAGTCTGTGGCGAAAAGATCGCTTTCCTCACGATCCTGGAGCTCAAGGAACTTTTTTTCTGTGATGAAGGAAAGGAAATCCCTGACCGCTTCTTCTGTGACGGCGTATGTTTTTATTGTCGTAGGATCGCTGAAGACCGGACGATCCCTGCTGATTATCACCCACTGTCCGTTCTCATCCCTGTGGAGATCTTCATTGTGATAGCCTCCGGCCATATCGCTGTACCCCGGGCTATAGCTGAACTCGAGAAGTTCGCCGAGTTCGGTTTGTTCTTCGTCTGTTTTTCTTGTTGTAGATTTCATCTCTTTGACTCCTGAAGATATTATACAGCAGAAAGTCGGGCGACGACTATGTTTATGGCCTCAGCGCATATTTCTTCTTTTATCTCTTGCGGGCACATGTCCGGCTGCAGAGATGAGGCATATCCCTGATTTGGCTGTCTTTATTGAAAAAAAGCGGATAAAATGTATAATCGAATCGACAGGACCGTATGCATGTCTTAGGATGATCTTGAACAGGAAGTCAACGGCGCATCATAAGCTCTATCCTATCCGGATCACTATGCATGAGATCCGGACGAAATAAAGACGAATGCCTTATGGCCGCATAATCGGCCGGAGGTTTATACCGAAAGGAGAACGCAATACTATGGCAGAGATCAAAGAATTGAGGAGCCCGCAGGGACAGCTGCTCGCGCATGCGGCGGTCAAAGACAACTATATGAGCGGGGCGGCACTTTATAATCAGATCCAGCATGAAAAAGTCCCCTTTTTCGTGACGGCTTTTGCAATCGACCAGGCACGAAAGGTGATGATCTACGGCCTGACTGACGAAATGTTCACCACGTATAAGGATCCTCTGCTCAAGATGACCATCAAGGCAGTGCCGAACGCTATCCTGACTTCGGTCAGGGATTTCATAGAACCTGAGGAATATCTTTTCCAGTTCGCGTCGGCGCTTTCCCAGATGAGGCTGACACCGGTGGCTCAGTCGGATCTGCCGAGCATCATCGGGCAGAACATCCAGGCCAGCTACGCGAATTTCATGAACGAATACCAGTCGTACTTTGATATAGAGAACCAGCTCGGGACACCGACCTATCCCAACAATTCGCTGATGAAATCCATGCTGGTCAAATACAAGGCGGTTGCTGCGGACGGCAGCCCCGTCACGGTTCTCGCAGGGATGGACTATAAGGGTATAGAGTATTACACTTCGGCATCTCCAACGGCCCTGTTCGGAGGACTTCTGGGCGCATTGACGAAAAAGAAGGAGCCGGAAGGCGCATCGAACCGTCTCGGACACGGGAGTCCGTGTTCCGCCATCGACTGGGGTGCGGCAAACAAATTCCTCATGATAGCGCCTGACGAATACGTCGATGATGCGACCGTCGACTTCCTCGAATTCGTCGCATCCTTCCATATGGATGATGCTCTGCGTCAGCAGTTCTATTTAAGGAATGCCGAGCGCTCGCAGATGATGATCAATCAGGCGCAGCAGCTGCAGCAGATGGCGCATCAGTCTGCTCTGAATCTGCAGGCATCCCAGCGAAGGCTCGCCCAGACACTGGCGGAAAACAGCGCGGCGATGAGTGCAGGCATCATGGACAGCTGGAATAAGAAAATGGCTTCAGACAGCAGGATCAGTCAGGCAAGAAGCGAGGCTATCCGCGGAGTCGATGTATATACAAACAGCTACGGACAGAATGTGGACGTTAACGTATCTTCAGATCATGTCTACCAGAACCAGTACGGTGATGTGTACGGTGTTTCCGGGAACGCCCTGGATAACGAACTGCTGAGCAAGCTTAACTGGGTGGAACTGAAGAAATAAGCGCAGTTCGCCTTTGCATCAGGGAAACCGTCACGGTAACGACTGTAGCTAAATGTATACAGAAGGAGTACTGATGCTCATGAAAAAGCTGTATCTGATCACGGGTGCTACAGGGCATGTCGGTACGGTCCTTGTCGATAAACTGCTGAAAAACGGGGAACACTGCCGTCTGCTCGTCCGCGGAGGATATCCCGGAACGCTGCCAGCCGGTGCCGAAGCATGCCGGGGGGATATAACTGATATAGATTCGCTGAAGCCTTTCTTCGACCGTGGAGGGTACGATTACCTGACATTGGTCCATTGCGCAGCCCTTATCACGATCGCCTCCAGAGAGGATCTTTCTGTCTGGGACACTAACGTTAACGGCACGAAAAACATCATGGGGCTTGCCTCCTTGTATGGTGTGGACAGGGTAGTATATGTCAGCTCCGTCCATGCGATCCCGGAACGGCCGGAACCCGAAATTATCACGGAAACAGATTCTTTTTCCCCGGAACTTGTTCAGGGGCAGTATGCAAAATCAAAAGCGGCTGCGGCGCAGATAGTGCTCGACTGCGCTGCGAGGGGCTTGAATGCCAGTATCGTGCATCCGTCAGGGATCATCGGTCCCGGCGACATGATGAACAGGAACCATATGATACTTACGCTCCGAGCGATGGCTGCGGGAAAGATCTCCATCGCCATTGAAGGAGGGTATGATTTCGTTGATTCAAGGGATGTTGCGGACGGTATCCTTGGATGCGAATCACACGGGAGGCGTGGGGAGTGCTACATTCTGAACGGCCACTATATCACTGTCCTGGATCTTTTGAACACTATCCGTGAAATGAGAGGGAAAAAACCGGTTCGGATTGAACTGCCGTATGGATTCGCCAAAGCGATTGCGCCTGCCGCCGAGAAGCTCTCTTATATATTCGGGAACGGCAAACCAGTGTTTACGCCCTATTCCGTATATACCCTTAATACGAACGGCAGGTTTTCCCATGAAAAAGCATACAGAGAATTCGGATATGCTCCGAGAGCTCTTACCGAATCCATCGCGGCTTCATTATAGGAACCGCGTTTGCGGCGTTCCTGCCATGGACAAATCTGAAAGATCCAATAAAAAAAGACGTCTCCGGCACATTACCGGTAACGTCCTTTTGTCGAAGCTTAACCGCCACTGAATGAATGTGCCCGGGATCCCGGGCACATTTCATTATATCGCAGAAATCTTTGTTATCTGTTTTACTTATTTCTGCCTTTCCTATTGACATTGTGCACAATGAGCCTGCCGTCTTTCGTCGGTCCCATGTTGCGTCCGGAACGATGGTGCCTGCCGTCGCAATCATTTTCGCATGGACGCCTGCCTTGGCGAAGCTCCTGCCTGATGCGCCGGGAATCCCCGGGCTTGAAATCACGCATTCTGTGCCTGAAATACTCGCCTTCCGTGTCTCCGGGCACAAATCCGTCCTGCACAGAGGCGAAGCCATCTATGGCTTTGTCCGAGAGACTGATGAACTGTTGCTTCTCTTCCTCGGAAAGGGAGGAGAAAAGACTTTCACCGGCATCGTTTCCCTTTTCAATTTCGGCTGTGGCGTCCTTGCCCTCCTGAGTCAGGGAAACGGTGGCGGAGCGTTTGTCGTTCTCGTCAGGGGATTTCACCAGCAATCCCTTTTCTTCGAGCTTTGCGACGATCTCTCCAGCAGACTGCGGGCGTATCCCGGTCAAAAACGCGATATCAGAGATGGTGAGGTTCCCGCTCGTATTAAGAAGCTTCAATACCCTCTCCTGGCTCAGCGCTCTTTTCGGTTCTACTCCGGTCCGTGCCCTTCTGATAAGCATGGACAGACGGTCGATCCTTACAGCCAGCCTTTCGTCCGTATTCATTTCTTTTTTGTCCGTTATTTCTTTATTCATCATATATTTACCTCCTTGGATTATATTAGTAATAACAGGTACCTTAATAAATATATCACATATCGACGAGACCTCAAGCCTTTTAATCGGATGTTAATAATAGAAGGTACCTTTGTAATCTTTCGCGGAACTGGCCGCCTCAGTTCCTTATAAAAGAGTCTTGTTGCCAATTTGCCTGTTCCCCTTTATAATAATAATAGTGCGGACGCATCGGACGCGCCGCAAATCCATCCTCAAGGAAACAGCTATGCAGGACACTTCCCCCGCCGTCCAGACAGCACCTGTTTACGACGGCTTCATCAGCTACCGCCATAAACCCGACGATACTTTCGTGGCATCAACGCTTCAGAAGATGCTGGAGCATTACCGGGTGCCTAAGAAGATACAGCAGCTGAGCGGAAAGAAGCGTATCAACCGCATCTTCCGCGATAAAGAAGAGCTGACCATCACGGACGATCTGGAGGCGGATATCACGGAGGCACTGAAAAGTGCTGAATTCCTGATAGTCATTTGCTCTCCGGAGGCTGCAGAATCCGAATGGGTGAATAAGGAGATCCTTACGTTCCTCGAATATCATGACAGATCCAAGGTTATGGCAGTGATGATCTCGGGAGAGGCAAAGGATTCCCTGCCCCCTGCCCTGATGCGCGAGGAAAAACGTCAGATATACGAAAACGGCGAAATGAAGGAGATCACGCGCCTCATCGAGCCGCTCTATGTCAATGCCAAGGGCAGGACCAACGCCGAAAGGAAGAAGAACCTCAAGGCGGATTTTCTGCGTCTTGCCGCGCCTATGCTCCACTGTTCCTATGACGACCTGAAACAGCGCCACAGAGAATACGAGACCCGCAGGCGCCTTACCATCGCCGCAGGAGCGGCAGCCCTGTCCGCAGCTTTCGGTATTTACGCATGGGTCAAGGCCCGTCAGATAAACGAGCAGTATCAGGCGGCGCTTATCAACCAGTCACGCTATCTTTCAGAGGTATCCTCCGATATGCTCAGCCAGGGGGACCGCATAGGGGCCATAGCTACCGCCCTGTCCGCCCTGCCTTCGGAAGACAACGACAGGCCTGTCGTGCCTGAAGCCGCATATGCGCTGAACGAAGCTCTTTACGTATACAAATATGACTTTTCCGGCGTCTATGTCTATCCGGACAATGACCTTATGATGGACCACACCATAGCGTCCATCCTTGATCATACGGAGGGTGAAAAGGTGATGTGCCTTGACTCCGCCGGCGTGATTGGCATCTTCGATATCTCTATCGAGCCTCAAAAACCGCTGAGGATCCTCCCGGGGGATATCGGGATAAAGGGAAGGGCTTTCTACGGAGGGAGATTCTTCAGTGACGGCGATCTGCTCCTGCTCACCGACAGTGTCATAGCCCGCTATGATCCAAATGCGGGAAAGGCCGTCTGGCAGACCGATCTGCCGAATCTGCACGGTATCGACACGGGAGAGAACAACTATGCCCTCGGGCCAGACGAGAGCCGCCTTGTTTTCTACAACAACGGTTTTCCGAAGGAACTGGAGATCTTCGACATGGCCGATGGAGCCATGCTGTACGCGAAAGCCGTTCCTTTCGAATTCGCGGACAGCTCTTTCTGCGACTGTCTGGATATGGCCTTCTCCGAGGATTCCGCACTGCTCGCCGCCTGCTTCGAGGGGTTGGTGAATGTGGATACCGAAGGCGTCATCCTCCCAAAGAATACTTATAAGAGCAATCTGTTCTTTATGGACATGGCCAGCGGCGAGATCACCCTCGCGGCAGCGGACAAGGATCCGATGGATACCCGGCGCATCGCTTCCATAGGCGGAAGAAAATTCGCTACCCTCGCAGCCAAGGCCGAATCCTGCTTCGGCGTCAACAAGGCCGGGGTAGAGAGCTATTTTCTTATATCCTACGACGGGGAGAGCGGAAAGCTGCTGTATAAAAAAGAAAAGTACGGCTATACTGCCTACAGCGAGCCCATGGAGATCTCACACGAGATCTACGAACTGGGGGAGAACACGTTCGATACGGTGTGCTGCACGGTCAATGAAAAAGTATTCATGAGCGATGTAAAAGACGGGGTCACCCTGTTCGAATATAACTTCGGGGCACCGGTGGTGGGACTGACGAATTATTCCCACTGGAGCTTTACCGCCGTCCTGGGGGACGGGCTGGTTTACTCATGGACACCGGGTTACGACGATACCAGGCGCTATACTTCCCTCACAGGCACATTCTCCGAAGGATATATGGATACTGACGAAGACGCGGTAGTTCTTCTCCCTTTGGGGAAAAAGTACCTGAGCGTATTGAGGATGCAGGTGGACGAGACATATAAATATGCTGTCTGGCCCGGGCTCCAGTTCAATACAGACAGTGATTTCAATCATACCTTCCTTAACAGCGACAGGGGCGTGTATACAGTCATACGCACTGGCGCGGACCACGACGGGGAAAATTCCATCGAGCTGCTGACACCGGATGACCAGCCGCTGATGAAAGTGACCGGGTCAGGGGAGACTTTCTGGGACTTTGCCATCGAACCGGACGGCAGTGTGTTCTACTACCTCTTTGAGAGCGGGGCCGGGGTGATCCTCAGGGCCGCGGATCTTACTACGGGGGCTGTGAGATACGAGCTGAGTCTTCCTGTTCAAGGAGCGATTCTTTCCACCGACATAAGGAACTTCACTCTCATAGCCGCCGATATGACCGGCTTTGTAGCGGTTGATCTGAGGGAAGGCTCGGCAGGCGGACATATCCCATATCCCGAAGGACTGGCCAATGCCTATCGGGACAATGCGCTTTCCAGCAACGGACGCTATGCGTGTTTTGATACTGTCAGAATGAGCGACCTGACCGGATGTCTTTCTGTCTATGATATCCAGGAAGGAAGCTGGCTCGCCCTTCCAGAGGAGA
The DNA here is from genome assembly GCA_017551505.1 of Eubacteriaceae bacterium. Classification (GTDB taxonomy): domain Bacteria; phylum Bacillota; class Clostridia; order Eubacteriales; family Anaerofustaceae; genus JAAYHF01. Next base: position 10,791 of record JAFZLL010000008.1, on the reverse strand, counting down.
TGACAGACCTCAGCGAGACTTTGACCTTTGGGTTCAATTTCGAAGGACTTGAAAAGCGCGGCTACAGCAGACATGAAAACATCGCAGTATCCCACGCGGGAGATCTCTTCGCCCTGCACGCCGACGACGGGCTGGTGATCGCGGATATCACGGAGAAGAAGGTATTATGGGAATTGCCTTTCAGCTGCACGAAGCAGTGCGCTTTCGACTTTTCCGGTGATGACAGATACCTTGTCGCCTGGGGGGACGCGGGAACGGTGACCGTCTGGGATGTAAAAAAGGGCGTGGCTGTCTTTATCGGCGATGAGATCTATTCGGACGTGGAACGCTTCATAACCGATGAGGAGCCAGGATATATCGGGATGCGCCGCAGCGTCTTTATCGATCACCAGTGGATCCGCTACGATGTGACGGTATTCTCCTTCAGGGACGGAAGCCTCTCCCGCTATGCCGACGCAGGCGACTGCGTGATATCCTTTAAAGGGCACAAGCTCATCAGTATGGGTTCTACTTACGGCACAGCACCGAACGGGAGGGGCAGCGCCCTGCTCTACGAGTTCTTCCCGGAGGACACGTTGAGCGAACTCATCGCCCGCGCAAAAACTCTGCTGAGTACCCGACAGAGCAAAGAGGATATGGAAAGATACTGGGGGATCAGGTAGATCCTGCAGTACAGCTCGCCGCATGCCATGCGGCAGCTCACCGATACGGATGGATCGCAAACGGGAATGGGTCTGATGCCGGATGACTGACAGGATTATCCGGGAATGCAACAGGCAGCCGCCGGCTATCAGCGGCTGCCTTGTTCTTTTGAGTATACGCTTGCGTGGTTTATTCCTTGATCATTTCATTTTCATCCAGCCGTCCATCACCATCTTTGCCGGCAGCAGCTTGCCTGCAAGGCGGCGCAGCTTGGTGTTAAGGCCCAGTACCGAAAGGTCCCGTCCTTTTTCCGAATCCTTCAGAGCTTTCCTTACCACGTCTTCAGGTTCGTAGAGCGGCGTGAAATTATTGCACGCGTCGGGATTGGCGGTGTCTTTTGCCACGGCAAAGAATTCCGTATTGACATATCCCGGGCATACGCATGTGACCGTTATGCCTTTTTCCTTAAGCTCGTAATTCAGGGCCCTGCAGTAGCTCAGGATAAATGCCTTGGTGGATGCGTACATGCAGAAGAACGGCAGGGGCTGGAAAGAGGAGCCCGATCCCATAGTTATGATCCTGCTGCCCCTGTCCATATACGGGAGCACCGCATTGCTCATGAAGACGACAGCCTTGTCGTTGACGTTGATCATCGAATCGATCTCGTCCTCGGTGAGGTCCATGGATCCGCCGTATTTCCCGAAACCGGAGGCATTTACCAGGATATCGACTTTCGGGGCCTCGTCCGCGAGCATGTCCTTTACAGTGTCTATGAATTCCCTTTTTGACAGATCCAGCGGTATCACACGGCTCTTTACGCCGAGTTCGCCGGCGAGGGAATTCAGCCGGTCCTCGCGGCGGGCTATCAGCCACAGCTCATCCGGTGCATACTTCCTGGCTATCTGTAACGCAAACTGCCTCCCCATTCCTGAGGAGGCACCGGTAATTATCGCAATGCCCATACTCAGAGCATCTCTGCTATCTCTAAGGCGTTCGGAAGGTCGATGGCGGAAGTGCAGTAGTCGGCCTTGAGGACCTTCATATCCTTATCGAGCAGGAAGAAGGCAGGCAGCTGCGCTTCCCTTCCCTCATATTTCCCGTGCTGGTATCCCAGTTCCTTTATGCCTGCGAAGATCTTTTCGGCTTTCGGGCTGGGCTTCTGGGGCTCCTTGGGCTGTTCTTCTTTCGGGCGCTCGGGAGCCTCTATCTCGAAACGGTCATAAAGCGCGCAGGTCGGGTCACAGATGATCTCATAGGGGAATGAATCCTCTTTGATCTGTGTCGCCAGATATTCGGGGTCCGACTGCAGGACGACGAGAAGCTTACCTCCCTTGTCAGTGATCTCTTTGTAGTTCACCCCGTACTCGTGCAGGTCATACTGACACAGCGGGCAGCCGATGTATCTCAGGAACACCAGCGCGGTCTTTCCGCTGACAGCATCCTTTAAATTCTTGATCCCCGTGAACGGTGTGACATATTCGAAATCGGGGAAGATCTCTCCTTCTTTGATCTTTGCCATATTGTTCTCCTGTTTTATTTATACATGTGGTTATTATATCATATAGGTCAAGTCCAAGGCATTCCTCCGATTATAAGTTCGGTATAAACGGACGAATGCCGTTCAGGCCCTGCGGGCCATCTGCTATTGGCCTATAGGAAGACGGTAGATGCGGCCTTTCCTCTTGTACAGCCTGTTGTCCGAATAAGTCGTATATGTTCCGACTGTGCGGCCCAGCCTTGAATACAGGCTCCACGAACGGGGATGGGAGGTCTTAAGGTACATCGCCTTGTAGCCGACCATGCCGTAATACGGCATGATGACATCCCTCAGCCACATCTCGCCGTGCCCCCGGCTGTCGGGGGCTATATGGAAATAGTTGAAGAATAGATATTCCCCCTCTTCTTCCTTTATTACCGGCAGTTTTGACCCGAAGAAAAGCGTCTCGTCCAGCTGTCCCGTAGTGCACAGCGCGATACCGCAGTATACATCATCTTTTATCATGAAATGGAAATCCATCTGCATGCCGCCGTGGGTGAGCACGGATAAGATCAGACTCCCCGCATGCTTTACCTCGTCGTAATCGTCCCATTCATGTTCCTGTTTGTATTTGAGGTTCTCGATGATCGGACGGAGCATCGCAGGATCGAACACGTCGGTCACCCCGTAGTCCCACCCGTCCTGTGAATACAGTATCTCTCTCATGTGATCCTCCCGGCTCATTATAGCACAACCTCCGGAATAAGACGAAAAGGCCCGCGCGGTGTACAGGCATATTGGATCGGAAGGTCCGGGCGCTATAATATGATCGTCAGGAACAGAATCCAAACAAAGGAGACATTGATGTCAAATAAACTTGTGGCATATTTCAGCGCCAGCGGCGTGACGAAGGCCGCGGCAACCAGGCTCGCCGAAAAGGAAGGGGCCGATCTGTACGAGATCGTTCCCCAAGAGCTGTACACCGATGCCGATCTCAACTGGAGGGATCGACAGTCGCGTTCATCGATCGAGATGAAGGATCCCTCTTCCCGTCCCGCGCTGGGAGGGGATGAGCTGGATATAGCGCCTTATGACGAAGTATTCGTCGGCTTCCCGATCTGGTGGGGGGTGGCGCCGCACGTCGTGAACACCTTCCTGGAGGCCTACGATTTTACAGGCAAGACCATCCGCCCCTTCGCGACCTCAGGCGGAAGCGGTTACGGTACCTCGAACGACAGCCTTAAGGCCAGTGCGCCGGGAGCAAAGTTCGAGGAAGGCTTCATACTTAAATAAGCAGGTATTCTCAGCAGAGGAAATAACGGAGAAGATGTTTTGCCGGTCACTTGCAGCAGGCGACCGGCTTCTTTTGATTTGAGTCGATATGATATTGCTATACTGCATATTATGATTTACAATTGAATTATCAATCAAACAGTTTTATTTTATCGCGGCATTGCCGCAAGGGAGGAAACATGAACAGAAAAATTCCGTTTTCGGAAGAAGAGCTCCGCGTAGTGGATAAGGGCCCCGAATTCTTCGGACGCCCCGGCGCGGACATCCTCAACACCGCCGTGACCCCCAGAGAAAACGTTTCTGCGATGTTCTGGGACAAGGATCCGTACTGGCTGAGCATGCCGGGCGAGATCGCGGGCTTCAACATCCCGTTCTACAACAAACTGCTCGGAAGAGGAGGTCCTGAAGGGACCGTCGACGCGTTCGGCATACAGTGGGAATACGTGCCCTCCGCGAGAGGATCGATCGTGCATCCCGGAGCACCTTTCCTTTCCAACGCCAATGAGTGGCCCGACAAGATACACTTCCCCGATCTGGACGAGATCGACTGGGAAAATGAAGTGAAAACGGCAGCCAAGCCTGATCTCCGTTTCTCTCAGCAGACGACATTCACGAACGGATTCTGGTTCGAACGCCTGATCTCATTCATGGACTTCGCCCCTGCCGCCACGGCTCTGGTAGACGAGGATCAGCAGGACGCTGTCAAGGCGCTGTTCCGCGCTTCCACAGACTTCGCCTGCAAACTGGTGGACAAGGTCTTCCACTATTTCCCGTTCCTTGACGGGATCAATATCCATGACGACTGGGGCGCACAGAAGAACCCGTTCTTCTCCCTGGACATCGCCTATGACATGTTCGTACCCTTCATGAGGGATCTCACCGACCACATCCATTCATACGGACGCTACGTAACGCTCCACTCCTGCGGCAATAACGAGAAGAGGACGCAGTGCTTCATCGACGGCGGCTTCGATGAATGGGATCCTCAGGTCATGAACGACACCCAGGCAATGTACGAGCAGTACGGCGAAGGCATCATCCTGGGCGTAGTGCCCGACCCCTTCGATCCGGAGACGACATCTCTGGAAGAGCAGAGAGCCCGCGCAAGAGCACACGTGGACAAATTCTGCAGACCGGGCAAGGTCTCGACCCTCGGCCATTATGCCGGCGTAATGCTGACCCCTGCCTTTAAGGAAGAGGTCTATGTGTATTCACGCAAGAAATTCGGCGGAAGCCTCTGATACTTACACGATCAATGATTATCATTTCCCCGTCCGCAAGGCCGGGGATTTTTCATTGAATATTTGATGCGCCCAGCCCTGACGAAGGGCGGGCGGCATGCGGTATATCCTTCCGGAGAGTCCGGCTGTCCCGTTCTCCCTTGACATACAGGCTCAAATCAGTATAATCAGTTTAGCCGCGCCAAGCGGGGAACTAGCGGCGCCCTGTACCCGAAATCCGCTATATCGGGGCCCGATCCCCCGGCTGAGAAGCTGTTTTGGCGTCAAGAGCGGCGGAATACTTTGTATTGATGGTTGGGTTTCGTGCAGTCGGCTTCCGCAAACCCCGTCAGGTTCGGAAGAAAGCAGCGGCATACGGAAATGCAGACGTGCCGCGAAGGTGCCTGGCCGGAGCAAAGCCCCGTCAGGTCTGCGCTTAAAATCAAGTTCGAAGCCGGGGTGCGCGGCATCCATACAAGTCCTGATGGGCTTGTTTTTTTTCTTATTATACAATCTTATACTGCGCCTGTACGTATGCATTGATCCTGGGCCAGGAAAAGGCGGGTCTGCAATAAATCAAAAAATCCCCGTTCATGAACTGACCTCCTCCGGTATGCTTCTTGATCTGACTTTTGGAGGTCACCTCATTGGACGGGGATTATTTATATCAGGTTCGGCTATGCGGCGTTACGCATTTTCGAAATATTCGCGGACCTGTTTTAGAAGCTCCGGAATGTTCAGCTTCTGCGGGCATGCATCTATGCAGCTGCCGCACTCCACGCATTCCTTGATATTGGCGCAGGAGCGGTTGTAATTGCGCAGTCCTGACTTCGGGTTGCCGTAGCGCTTTGAGTTGTTGTATACGGAGAATGCCGCAGGGATGTTTATCTCGTTAGGGCACTCCCTCGTACAGTAACGGCAGGTCGTGCAGGGTATCTCATCAGCGCGGTTGATATACTCTCTGATGCCATCAACTGCCTTTTTCTCGGCATCTGTCAGGCATCCGGGAACGGCTTTGTCAAAAGTGGCGATGTTCTCGGTAAGCTGATTCATGGCGTTCATGCCTGAAAGGATCGTGAGCAGTCCTTCCTGGTCGGCAACATATCTGAAAGCGAGCTCTGCAGGTGTCTCTCCTGAAAGTCCCGCATCTGCCATGATCCGGTCGACATCCGGGTTGTCCGGGAAGACCAGGCTTCCGCCTTTGATCGGTTCCATAATGGCAACTTTTACGCCCTTCTCTCTGGCATAGGCCAGCCCTTCTTCCCCGGCCTGGGTCTGATAGTCGATGTAGTTGAACTGTATCTGGCAGAAATCCCAGTCGTACTCGTCGATGATGTGCTTAAAAGCGGGAAGGTTGTCATGGAAAGAAAATCCCATATAACGGACTTTACCTTCTGCCTTCAGCCTGTCCATGTGGTTGACTATATCGAATTTATCGCGGAGAAGATCCCACTTTGTGCCCTGAAGGCCGTGGATCAGGTAAAAATCGATACAGTCTGTCCTGAGTCTCTCCAGCTGTTCATCGAACATGGCCTGAGGGGAAAATCCAGGCCTGTCAACACCTAAAGTGAACATCTTAGTCGCTATATTGACCTTGTCCCTAAGTCCTTCTTCCTCGAGAATCTGTCCGAGGACCTTTTCTGAAAAACCATTGTGATAGACATAGGCTGTGTCGAAATAGTTGATGCCGGCGTCAACAGCATACTTAATCAGTTCGCGCACCTTTTCGATGTCTACGTCGCTCTGGTTCTCTTCACCGCCGATTACAGGCAGTCTCATCAAGCCGAAGCCGAGGGCGGAGATTTTTTCTCCCTTAAAATCGTTGTACTGCATTATATCCTCCTCATTAGATTGAACATGGAAAGCTCCACTTTTTCTCCCGGAGCAAGCACGCAGACGTTATCGCTGTGTTCGACCGCAAGCAGGTCTTTATAGACGTCCAGCGTGCCATCGGTGACCATGAAATCAAGGTCTACCAGATCGGCGAAATCCTTGGCCTTAGTGAGATCCTCCGGATCGATGGTGTCTTCCATTTTCATATAAATTACTTTTTTATAATTGACGTACATCTCGGAATACAGCTCTTTGACGGTCTCTTCATCGTAGCGCTGTCTCATTGCGCGCACTTCAGCGGTCTGGTCATCGCCGTTGTTGAGCCAGCCGCGGCTCTCGAATATCGAATTCCTCCGCCAGTCCTTATACTCGCTGTGATAGCCCACGCAGGCATCTATGCAATCCTCGCATCGGCCGAAGGCAACAGGAGTGTCGCGTGCTGTTATGCCGATCAGGCCGTTGCCGCACAGGAAATAAGTCAGCACGATCTCGTCGTACCCTTTTCCGCTTAGTTTGTCTATCTCTTCCTGCAGCTGCGATGTCAGCTGGTCAGGGTGGTTGTGCAGCTTTGGCGGCAGCTGTATTATGTCAGCCTCATAAGGAAGGCTTTTCAACACGTCCTCGATGTCCTGATATATGATGCCGCAGCAGATTATCGCTCTTTTCAAAACAGTTCCGCCTTAATTGAATTATATCTTATATTATATATTACCATTTTTGAAACAGCAGCGTAATATCGCTTTAATAAAAAAGGACGTTTTACAGCGTCCTTCTCATATGTTCGTCAGAAATCGAAATGCCGTCTCATCAGGCGGATCTTGTATTCCTGGTCGCCGCGGTACCTTATCAGATCATCAAAGTATTCCCAGCCCCATTTCTCATAGAGACCGACGTGGGGCGTAAATAGATACATATCGTGGATCCCGAGTTCCTTTGCATATCCTTCGACTTTGTCCATCATCGCCCTGCATACCCCCTGGCCGCGTCTGTCCTCACGGACGAATACGTCGGACAGCCAGGGTGAAAGATCCGGGCGGGACCATGCTTCGGATAAAAGGAACTGGCACATGCCCAGCGGGGTAGTCCCATCCTCATCGTAAGCAATGATAGTCTGAGGCAGCCCGCCATCCACAACAGCGTGCATGCAGAATTCCTCAAGTTCCTTCTTCGGGTGCATCCTGTCTCCCCACCACATATAGAGCAGCTCTGCGGCGTCTCTTTTTCCTTTTTCGTCGTCTGCGGTCAGTCTTTTTACAATGTACATATAATTCTCCGGATAGTAGATTATTGATATGATTATATCATACCCTGAGCAATAATTAATAAGCCATTGGGAAACATTCAACTTCAATGGCTTCTATTTATTTCGGCCTGATGGCTCTGGATATAGCGCAGGCGGAGATACGGGGTTTGAGCGAAATAAAAAATCCCTCCTTTCGGAGGGAAAAATGTCTATTCGAACATCTTGAATTTCTTCAGTATCAGTGTCGTCACTCCGGACAGCGCGAGAGATACCCAGATTATCAGGGAAAACATATTGGGGCTGTGAGCGGCAGGAATATCAACGTTCATCCCATAGGCGGAATAGATCATATTTGGGATGGAGAGCACGATGGTTATCGTTGCCTGTATCTTCATCACGATATTCAGGTTGTTGGAGATTATCGAGGCAAAGGCATCCATCATATTAGTGCTGATTCCCTGATAGATGTTGGCCATCTCGATAGCCTGTTTGTTCTCGACGATAACATCCTCGAGCAGCTCCTGGTCGTCTTCGTATTTCCTGATCAGGTCCAGGCGTGAGATCTTCTCGAGAACAGTTTCATTGGAGCGCAGGGCGGTAGTGAAATAGACAAGGCTCTTCTGCAGCTTCAGCAGCTCGGTGAGCTCCTTGTTGTGCTGGGAACGCAGCAGCTGCTCCTCCAGCATATCGCTCTTCCTGTCCACGTTGTGAAGGTATTTTAAGTACAGCTGGGCTGTATTATAGAGTATCTGGAGGATAAAGCGGGAACGCATAAATGTCTTAAAATCCTTTACCCTGCCGGAAGAAAACTCTTCAATGATAGGTGATGACTTGCTGAGTACCGTGATTACCACATCTCCTGTTACTATGATGGACAGAGGGATCGTGTCGTAAAGCTCGCGGCCTTCTTCCGCGACATTGGGGACATTGACCAGTACCATGCTGAAGTTGTCATCGATTTCTACGCGGGAACGTTCGTCGAGGTCAAGTGCGGCCTTGAGCACATCCATGTCGAGCTGGTATTTGGCTGAAATCTGGTCAAGTTCTTCTTCGCTGGGGGAAATGAGGGAAATCCAGCATCTGTTCTGCGGGGCTGATAAATGTCTGAGTTCCCCGCCTTCGGAAATGTAGTAATTCACCATTTTCGGGCATCCTTTCGCGGCACCCGCCGCGAAACAGGCGCCTTTATTTAATTGTTAGTTTGGTACTGTGAGGCTCCTTATCTGCCGCGGGAGCTGTTTCCTGACTTCGACAGGGTTCCATGAAAATCCTTTCCCGACGGAAGACACAGAAAACTCTGCGTATCCGACAGATAAGGTTATTATACTCCAGATAAGTCATCTGTCAATCGTTAGAAATTCAGTATTTATAAAGCAAAATAAGGCGGGATCCAGAATATTCTCTTTATAACGGAATCATTCCTGTTCTATAAGCGATATACTGTGTTCAGACAATGACACGCCGCCGCGTGGTTTGAGGAGGAAATGAAGATGAGCGGTCTGACCGGAGGAAAGCCGGACTCGCCTGAACAGAGGCGTGAAAAGAATAACGAATATATCAAAAGCCAGGGTATCAAATGCTTTGAAGCACTGCCAGTGACGTTCGATGCGGAAGAAGCAAAGCCCAAAAGTCTCGAAGAGATCGCCGCACGGGCGTACTCCTGCTTTTGGGTGATACAGATCGCCTGCGACGTGAATAACGGCGTCTATGAGGACTCCGTCGACTATTTCAAGCCGATTCTGGAGGAGAGAGGCCTGATGGGATATCTGAATGCAAAGGAAAAGCGGTTTCTGGACGGTACATATACCATGCAAGACGCCGTGGATATGGACTGGGCTTACGAAGCTCTTTACAGCTTGCTATACGCCCTCGGCTTCGTTGATGATATCAGGAACGCCGGTACGGTCTGCGACAGCTACGCCGTGATAAGAACGGTCAATTCCAGCCCAACTCTGAAGGATTTCATCGGCAGATGTACTCTGCGCAGCAACAGCGAGCTCCTGGAAGCGCTGGATCTGTATTATCGTTATGACTGGGCTGTCACCGAAAAGCGGCTGAATCCAGCGACTCTTACAGGCAATCTCAATGCCGATGTAGTCGCTGAACGCCGCAGAGGACTTGAATGGATTTTTTCCGACGAAGCAGATTGGTACGATATCAGCATGGATACGTGACAGCATCCGGTATGATTGATGCAAATATGTCTGAGAGCGGAAAAGTACAGATTCATACAAGGGGACCCGTGATGGCAAGATCGATGCTTCAAAGATGATGAATCCATCCTTCATGATGGTACTTGCAGGCGTTGGTGGTTATGTATACCCTCGGCCTGATGGTGTATATGTTGTTCCTATTGGCTCTTAAACAATTAATGCACGGGAGTATAAAGATGAAGATGTTCTCACTTATATTCTGTGCGGTATTCCGATCGGCTTTGTTACTGGATTCGTCGGAACAGGTAGCGGCATGATGATGCCAAACTATTGGGGATTAATCTCACAACACGCTCTTACCGGGCAGGTGTTCAACTGCTTGGGGATACTTGCGGCGTTTATCAAGCTTCAGCGAGAATACTCCCGCTTCTGTAAGCGGTGAGATGAATCGCATCAGAGTCTTGCTGAAAGCTGAGCAGTGATTCTGAGTGCTTAACAAACATTGCCTGAGTTCTTCTATGTGTGTTCATCTCGTCTCTTTCAAAACAGAAAATCGAACATATGTTTGCGAAATACTTCTTCCTGTGCTACAATAACAGTACAGAGAGGAGCACCGCCATGGGCAACAGGGCATACAGATACAGAGCGTATCTGACAGAGGATCAGTTCGAACTCGCCGTGAAAACAGTCGGTTCCTGCCGCTATGTCTATAACAAAGCCCTGGAGTACAGGAACATTATATATCAGAATGAGCGAGTTTCTGTCAGCTACAGCAAGCTTTCGGAATGGCTCACCCATTTGAAGGAAGAGCTGCCCTGGCTCAGGGAAGTCGATTCCATAGCTCTCCAGCAGTCGCTCAGGCATCTTAACGATGCCTTTAAGAACTTCTTTGACAGGAAACAGGGAGCCCCCAAGTTCAAGTCAAAGCAT
>JAFZLL010000059.1 GCA_017551505.1 Eubacteriaceae bacterium | reverse complement strand
ATGTCAAAAAGAACAGAGAAAGCAGAACTCAGGCAATGTTTGTTAAGCACTCAGAATCACTGCTCAGCTTTCAGCAAGCCACTGGTGCGATTCATCTCACCGCTTACAGAAGCGGGAGTATTCTCGCTGAAGATTGATAAATGGCCTTCATTACATTATACATTAGCTGTTCTTCGGCAGTGATCTTCATGGTGTTCCTCTTAGCTATCGTAGTATTCTCGTGCGTCCTGCGCCAGTCTTTCAAATGCTTCCTGATATTCCGGGGTTACAGACAACCCTTCAAAGCTCTCCCCATTGGAGAAATAATAGCGGCTGACAGCTTCCGTTATTCCCTGCATATCCAGAATGGATTCGTTGGCCAGCGCATCTGATATCGTCCGGTTTAGATCAGTGAACTTTAGTCCATTCTTCTCAAGAACACTGAACGGGCTGACCTTCCTACCAAGTACAGCCACACCGTTAAAGCGGTCCAGTGATTCGTCTCCGTACACCCAGACAATATACTCGTCATTTCTTCCGCCAAAGTTGCCCTGACACATCAAGGCTTGATCCAGGGCGAAAACGATATCCTCACCTATACAATCCCGGACAGCCTTCAGCCATGCAACGGATCCGATATAGTTTTCCCGCTTTGGGAGATTGATTTTCCGAGGATCATACTTAGGTAAGACCGTGGTCCTTCTGTTGACCAGATCTTCCTTCACCTGACGTTCCAAAAGGCTTACGATATACTCGGGAGGCTTCCGGACACCGGTCTCCCAGTTCTGTATCGTTCTGAAGGGAATATGATATCGTTCGGCGAATTCACTTTGCGTATCGCCCAATTCAGTCCTCATTTCACGAATATCCATGGTCATTCCTCCTCGCCCACATTAATACACCCAATGAGTGTATTTGTCAAGCGAAATCGGAATACTGAGAAGAGTCAAAATGAGTAACCCTAACAACCAAATACATTTTAAACAGGCTTTTTCAAAGCCTCGAAGTCCCGGAAACCGCGTAAAATCAGCATCCTTTTTCTGGGGTGCACTAAAAAACTCTTGACATTATATTTCAGGATTGGTGAGTAAGAGCATCTTGATCACCTGTTGTTTCAAGATATGTATTCATATGTAGAAACTCGCCTAAAGTGTTATATTTTCCTGAAAAAATCGTTTGAAAATGCATTGCGTAGTCGTAAGGGCTTTCATATTACGCAAGTAAAGATTGTCTTTGTGATATAATAAGCGCATATTGTCATGTGGGATCATCGGGCAGATGTCCCTAAGGGGTATGATTGTTTAATGGGCATGGTACATAGCTGAGACCTGCTTAGTGCGGCACAGGGGAGAATCGATATGAAAAACAGCTATTTTGATGATGCTATCTCAGACTTTGACAGAGACTACCGCAGGAAGAAGATCACGAATCTATTCATTTCCGCGCTGATCGTTCTTTTCGGTGCATCCTCGTTCATTTATGGGCTGCATCTCGAACCGGTCCCGACGATCTTCAGGTTCATGACGGTAGACGGTACTATGTTTACCACCATCGGATCTTTGATCTATATTGTCGCAAATATGATCGAGATATGGAAGAAGACGGAGGTGACCAATGTCGTCGTCTACTTTATACGGCTGTCCTCCGCGGTGGCTGAGACGGTGATCTTCATAGTGGTGATGTTCAGCCAGCTCCCGTTCTTCCCAGAACACCTTCCTGTGGTGGACAGGTATGATTCCTTCATAATGCATGTCCTTATCCCCATTCTCGGAGTGTCGTCCTTCCTCGTGAACGATTCTCCTATCGGGAAACTGAGTGCCCTAAACCGCTTCCACGGCACCTGGTTCATTACCTGCTACGCCTGCACGATCTTTACGCTGATCGGGACAGGTTCTCTGGAACATGACCTCATACCGTATTTCTTCCTGGATGTGACGAACAATCCGTGGTATATCACCGCGATCGCTTTCGTATTTATTTACGGATCTGCCTATATCATGGCATGGGTGCTCTCTGAATGGAACCGGAAGCTCTCATGGCTGTGGTTCAAAGACGTGTTCAAGCGTTCAAATCAAAAAAAGGGGGAATGAATAATATGTTTTCTGCCGGACACCTTATATGGATAGGGATCTCTGCGGCACTTATCGTTGGCGGGTTTGCCGCCTGCGTAAAGAAAAAAGCGTCTGTAGACCAAGTGCTTAAGGTCTGTTTTGTTTTGGGGATATGCTCAGAGGTCGTCAAGGTATTTTCAGTTGCGAACATACTGCCGATGGTGGAGCCTGTCATCGCCCCAGGCGCGCAGGGCCTGGTCCTGGAATACTCCGCGACCGGTCAGTATTCGCCATACATCGAGATGGCTCATCTGCCCCTCGAACTGTGCTCTCTGCAGCTCGTGTTCATGGCTTCTGCTATATGGCTTAAGGACAGCAAATGGAAAGACCGTTTCCTTACGCTCATGTTCCCGACCGGCATCATCGGCGGGTCCATGGGTATCCTGATGGCATCTATCACTTCTGAGTACACCACTGTCCGGTCATACTTTGCCTCTCCGCGCGTATGGCAGTTTTTCCTGTTCCATGCCATGGTAGTCATGCTCGCACTATATATCGGCTATACGCGAAAGGAGGGCTACTCCCGGCAGGAAATCCGCAGCTCGATCCTTGCGATAATCTCAATGGACGCGATCTCATTCTATATTAATTCCGTGTTCTCCCAGCCTGTCTATATCGACGGGACGCCTGTCGGCCTTGTTTACAGGGTCAATTTCTTCTCTTCCTATGTAAATCCGCTCGGCCTTATTCTGACAGAAAAATGGCAGTGGATCGCCTATCTGATGATCCGCGGGGTCTTGGCCGTCAGCCTGCTGCTGCTGCTGTTCATGGTCCACCGAATGATGAATCCGATGCGTGCAGCCGCAAAGCAGGATGAGCAGCCTGCAGAATAGTTCTCATTTACGCCGCGGTACAAGGCGTTTGGAGGGTCTTTATGTCCGGGGGCGGAGGCTGCAGCATCTGATCCCGGATCCTCTCAGCGATCCTGCCGTGCCGTGCATCGAAAAGGATATTCTTAGTAATTCGGTCGCCTCCGTGCTGTTCTGATTCGTTCCAGGCAAATATCTCTTTTGAACTGTCCCCGATAGTAAGATTATTTTACTGTCGGGGAACAGTTGTATTGCGGAGAAATACCGTTGCAGGGTTAAGAATCAATCATGGATGAAAACTGTGCGGAAATGGATGATCGTGAAGCTGAAGGATATCCAAAGTATGTGGAGCACGCAGCTCCATAAGGCCGGCATGTTTGAGATTCCTGTTTTATACGCGGTCATAAAATGCTATAATACGGCTGACTGCAAAGCAGAAAACGTACGGCCCGGAGCGCAGCATGTATGCATCCTTTCGGCATGATAGCCGGAAGGTGACTTGGGGATGTGCTCCCGCAGTTCGTTTAGAGGCCTGCAGCGATGATAATTCACTGAACAGGGGAAAATCGGAGATGTGTGAATGAGTGAGACCAGGACTGTGATCATGCCATGGGAGAACGATATCGATCCTGCAGAACTTTTCGGACCGAATAATTCCAATATATCGATGATCGAGGAGAACTTCTCGGTGACCATCAATTACAACGGTGACGGACTGCATATCACCGGGGAAGAAAAGGATATCAATGCGGCAAAAAAGGCGGTCAAGTCGCTGACCGGGCTTATCAGAAAGGGAATGCCCATCGATGAGACTCTCGCCAATTACGTCACTCATCTGCAGCCTGACCGGGGCGAAGAGAATGAGTCCTTTGAAACTCTCGTCACACATACATATAAAGGCAAGCCGATCCGTACCAAGACTTTCGGACAGAAAGCCTATGTATCGGCTGTAAGGAACAACGAGATAACCTTCGCCATCGGGCCGGCAGGTACCGGAAAAACATATCTGGCCATGGCTATGGCTATAAATGCATTCAAAAACAGTGATGTCAGCCGCATCGTCCTTGTACGTCCCGCAGTCGAAGCAGGGGAGAGCCTCGGATTCCTTCCGGGGGATCTGAAAGATAAAGTCGATCCTTATCTGCGGCCGCTGTACGATTCGCTGTATGACATCATGGGCCTGGATGCGGGCCAGCGCAACATAGAACGCGGCGCCATAGAGATCGCCCCTCTGGCTTATATGAGGGGACGGACTCT
>JAFZLL010000058.1 GCA_017551505.1 Eubacteriaceae bacterium | reverse complement strand
GGTCTCGGCCAGTGATCTGACTATCAGCGCGAGCTGCTCGGCTTCCACCGGGGATATCTGGGATGTGACGGTATCTATCCTGCCCGTATTCAGCAGTACTGAATAAGTAAGGTTATTTATCATCGCGATGCCCAGAACGACTGCAGCTTCAAATCCCCCGTGCCCTGCCCCGTACATCAAGGCATTCTGGTCTTTGCCCTTATATTTGTTCAGTACGGTTCTGAATGCCGCATATCTGCCAGTTTCCTCGAAAAGGCCGGCCATAGCCCCGCCGATAAGGCTGTAGAGGAAGTGACTGGACTGTATCTTGGCTCCGGCAGCGGAGGAAAAAAGCGCTTTGGCGCAGACGCTTTCGAAAACGAACGCGAACAGCAGCATGACACCGCATCCTGCAAAGAAGGGGAATATATCCGCCTTTTGCTTTTTCCTGAGATAAATAAGGAGCGCTGCCGGGATGATGAATGCCGCTGCGCAGGATATCCACATGCACGCTATCGAAGCCTGCGGGACTGTGAGCCCTTTTATTTCATCCATATTATCAAATGTCCTTTTCTCAACAGCTGTTAATGTTTCCTGCCGTGTGTCAGATTAAATATACCACCAAGCCAGCAGATATGGCATTTGAAAATGCATGATGCAGCAAATTGTTTCCCGGCGGCATCTGCTGCTGATGACATCAAAGTCTGCGGGCAGCACAGGCTGTATCAGTATTTTTGCGCGGATAATTGGCTTGATTCCGGTCTGATAATGATCACGATCCGAACTGTTATGTACTCTGTATGAGGAAGGGATCGGCGTCCGTCAAAAATATCAATATTTGAAAATCTGCAGGTCTGTTCGTTTCTGCAATGCTCAAAAGATATAGCTGGGGACTGATAATCGTATATAATAGCTTATAGCATCTGCATGGAGCCCAGGACATGGATCTGATAGTGAAAAACGGAGTGCTGGTAAGTGCTGACAAGGCTGAAGGGAAGGTAGTGATCCCTGACGAGGTGAGTCAGATCGGTCCAGGCGCATTTGAAAAGAATATAGGGGTCACGGAACTTATACTCCCTGAATGCGTAAGCTTCATCGGCGAAGCAGCCTTTGCAGACTGCATCAGCCTTGAGAAGGTCAGGATCGAAAACATGGGCTGCAGGATATCCTCCCGCTCTTTCGCAGGCTGTCTGAGGCTCAGTAAGATCAATATCCCCGCAAATTCCGAAGAAATACCGGCAGCTGCCTTTTCCGGATGCCTGAGCCTTGAAGAACTGATCCTTCCTCTAAGCGTAAACACTATCCGCGATCATGCATTTGAAAAGTGCATTTCCCTGAAGGAGATGAAGCTTCCGGCAAATATAAGGCATGTCGGGAATTCCGCTTTCAACAGCTGCCATGCTTTATCCAAATGCGATCTTCCTGACAGTGTATCATTTATCGGCGAGCAGGCCTTCATGGACTGTTTCAGCCTGAGACGCACGCATATGCCCGCAGGGCTGACAGATATCCCGGCCATGTTATTTAAAGGGTGCCGCGCATTAAAGCGGGTTGAGATACCGGAGCGGACAGCGGTAATATGCGAAAGCGCGTTTGAAGGCTGTTTCTCGATCACGGACGTCACCATGCCGATCGGTGTCAAAGCGATCGGCAGAAGAGCTTTCTGCAATTGCTACAATCTGACGGAGATCGACCTGCCCGGGACTTTAGAATACATCGGGGATGAGGCTTTTGCCAACTGCAGTTCACTGGCCGTGATCGATATCCCCGCCGGGCTGGAATACCTTGGCAAAAGCTCTCTGGAAAACGTCAGCGGTGCGGTGAGCCTCAGTATTCCCAACGGGACACCGGGAGCTGCCAAGTCCGTAGTTTCCGAGCTTGGAGCGGACTGGAGGACCTTTACGAAGCTGTGCCGCGGCCATATCCCCCATCAGGACTTGGCAGAATTCGTCCATGCGAATGCGGTAAATATCTGCCGGATATTCCTGCAGGATACTGCCTCCTACACGGAAACGGATAAGGAAAACTATATGACCTTCGTCAAAGCTAATACTTGCGATATCATCGATAACATCATGTATTCCGGGGACTCCAGGGCTTTAAGCTGCGCGCTCGAGAATGGGCTCGTGAATGCCCCTGAACTGGAAGGTCTCATCGATGAAGCGTCGATGAACGGCTACGCGGAATTGATTTCCCTGCTTCTGACATATAAAAAGAATTCAGTACAGTATAGGAAGGCATCAGAGGAATAAGATGGCTGGCGAAGAATATGAAGATCAATCCTATAAAATAGATGCTCTGGCGAGGGATGTTCTCAGGCTGTCGCGTAATTCCCTTCTCGTACACCTCAGGTTCATGGACATGGCGCTTTCGCGTTTGGAACCGGAACCTTCCATGGACCTTACGGGTGATATGGCCACTAACGGGGAGAGGTTCCTATATCAGCCTGTCAACCTTCTTAAAAAGTTCAAAAAAGAACGGGAGTCTGTTGTCAGGGATTACCTCCACCTTGTATTGCACTGCGTTTTTTCCCATCCCTTTATCAGTACGCTGATAAACCGTCCGTGTTGGGATCTGGCATGTGACATCGCCGTGGAGAACGCGATCAATGAGCTGGATATCCAGGCCTTCAACTCTTCCCGCAGCGGCAAACAGGTGAGGATAATCAATTCCGTAAGGGAAGAGGTCAAGTATATGACAGCGGAGAAGATATACCGCTACTTTTTGGACCAGCACCTGGACGAATTCGATATCAATGAGCTCAGAGCTCCTTTTATCGGTGACAACCATGCCCTCTGGTATCTTGGGAAAAACCAGCAGCAGACCGGTGCGCGTAAGCCTGCAGACGATGATGAGGATCCTGAAGAGAATAGGGAAGACCAGGAAGACCAGGAGAATTCTGCAGGCGAGAATACCCAGAACGAGAGCGACAAGGATAATAACGAAGAAGACTCCGAGAATGATGATAACGAGGAGAGCGGCGAAGAAGGCAGAAAAGGCGAGAGCGGTCCCGGAAGCGGCAATGCCGAAACGGAGAATGCCGGAGCCTCCGATACCTATATGCCGGACCTGTTCGACCTTTTGGCTGACAGCTACGATGTCAGGGAATTCTGGAAGGATATCGCCGAGAGGATGGAAACGGATCTTGAGACATTCTCCAGGAATCAGGGTGCCAACGCAGGCGGCCTTACCCAGAGCCTGAAAGCGGTCAACAGAGAAAGATATGACTATGAGAGGTTTTTAAAGCAGTTTGCCGTGCTCGGGGAGGCCGTAAAGACCAACGACGACGAGTTCGATTATATATTCTATACCTATGGGCTCAGACTGTATAAGAATATGCCCCTTATTGAACCATTGGAATACAAGGACGTCAAACGTATCAGGGAATTCGTTATTGCCATCGATACGTCGGGTTCCGTTTCAGGGGAACTTGTACAGAAATTCATCCAGAAGACCTACAATATACTTGAGCAGCAAGAGAATTACTTCAAAAAAATAAACATCCACATAATCCAGTGTGATGCGAAGATCCGTGAGGATAAAAAGATCACCTCCAAGGAAGAGTTCGACGAATATCTGGATACCATGACGCTCACCGGCTTCGGCGGAACAGACTTCCGGCCTGTATTCGAGTACGTTGATGAGCTCATTAAAAACAGGGAATTCGTGAATCTTAAAGGACTGATCTATTTTACCGACGGTTACGGGACATTCCCCGAAAAGATGCCTGCCTATAACAGCGCATTCGTGTTTGTCGATGATAACTACGGTATTCCGGAGGTCCCCGTTTGGGCGATAAAACTCGTTCTGACCAGCGAGGAGCTTTTAGAGGACAACGATGGACTATGAGATTGAAGGCGATATTTTAAAAGCATATAAAGGCAAAGAGTCTTCGGTAGTCATCCCGGATGGAATAAGAGTCATCGCTCCCCGCGCTTTTTTCGATTGCGATACACTGATGTCCGTCATGATTCCCGAAGGAGTATCGAAGATCGGTGATGAGGCCTTTACCTTTTCGGATAAGATGATCGAAGTATATATTTCCGGAAGCATTGCCGATATCGGCGAATCTGCTTTCGGTGCCTGTGCCAGCCTGAAGCAGATCGAAGTGGCAGAAGATAATGCGCATTACACAAGCTTTGAAGGAGTGCTGTTTAATAAGGATATGAGTGTGCTCATACAGTGCCCCGCGGGAATGACCGGCAGTTTCCGTATCCTGGATGGCGTAAAGACGATCGCTGCAAGCGCATTTTTCGATTGCAGGGGTCTGACGGATATCTTCATGCCTGACAGCGTTGAGGAGATCCGCGATGAAGCTTTCTGGGGATGCTCGGCACTGAAAAGCATCATCATACCCGAGAGCGTGCGGACCGTAGGCAAGATAGCCTTTAAAGGCTGTGTGAGCCTGACCCAGCTGGTTATTCCGGAAAGCGTAACATCTGTCGGAAATTATATCCTGTCAGGATGCAGGGCTTTGAGCAGCGTAATAATCCCGGACAGAGTAGAGAACAGCGAGCATGTTTTCGGCCTGAGAGGCACTGAGGAGGTCATGCTGTCTTCACTTTTCTCGGGACATATACCACATCAGAAGCTCAACCGCTTTATGGATGAGGACATTGTAACGATATGCAGGGTGTTCCTGCAGGATGAGCCCTCCTATGATGAATATGACAGGGAACACTATTCAGCTTATACAAAAGAGCACATCGGTGAGATATTGCTTGAAGCTATCGACAAGCGTGATTCTGCCGCAGTATATGGGGCGTTAAAACTCGGACTTATACCTCAGGAGAGCCTGGATTATCTGATAAGCGTATCGGCCGTAAAGGGAACAGCCGATATTACGGCTATCCTGCTGGAATATGAGAATAACATGAGGAAAGACGAAAGGCAGGATGGGACAGACGACATTTGAAGTGATCGACGGCACGCTGGTATCTATTGACGGAGGAGACGGAAAGGTCATTCTTCCTGATGGTATTGCTGCCATAGGGGAGAGGGCTCTTTCCTGGCAGTCGGATATTACTTCGGTCATTATACCGGAAGGGGTAAAGACTATCGGAAAACAGGCTTTTGCCGGCTGCGGCTATTTGAGGCATATCACACTGCCAGAGAGCCTTGAAGCGATAGGTGAGGCGGCTTTCTGGTACTGCCGGAGCCTCGAGACGGTGACAATACCGGGAAAAGTAGAGGCCATAGCGGACGGAGCCTTTACCGGCTGCAAAAGCCTTCAAGCTGTCACTGTCCCGGACAGCGTAGCTAATTTTGGGAAAAGGGTCTTCTGCTATTGTGACGAACTGGCAGAAGTCTCATTTGGCAAAAGTGTTCCTTTTGTAGATGTTGACGCTTTCAATGGATGTGAAGCACTCGTGGATCTGTTTGTATCACCGGACAATCCCTGCCTCGCTTCGGCTGACGGAGTCCTTTTCAACCGTGATATGACAACGCTTGTCAAGTGTCCGGTAAAGAAGGAGGGGGAATACAAGGTCCCTTCAGGGGTGATTAACATCGGTGAGCGCGCGTTTGAAGGTGCTGCCCGCCTTACTGAGATCATTCTACCAAAAGGATTGGTTGCTATAGGCAGGAGAGCGTTTGAGAGCTGCCTGCGGCTCAAGGAGATCAAACTGCCCGGAAGTGTAAGAACCATCGGGGCCGCGGCTTTCATGAACTGCGGGAACCTTACGGATATCGAGGTGCCGGAAGGCGTGGAGCTGATAGATTTCAGCACTTTTGAAAACTGTCGCGACATAGTTTACATCAGCCTGCCTGACAGTGTCCGGACGATCGAGGACAGGACTTTCCGGTATTGCGATAAGCTCACTACCCTTAGGATTCCCAACGGGCTCGAAAGGGCGAGGGCTATCTTTTCGGAAGACGGGTATGGCGGAGTATGCAAACTGCTGCCGTCCCTTACTTACGGACATATACCTCACCAGAGCTTAGCTTCATACGGTAAAGAGGACCAGGTGACACTCGCGCGTATCTATCTGGAGGAACCGGAAAAATACGACGATGAGGACAAAGCGGAATATATGAGGTATGCTGTGATGTATACGAAAGAGGTGCTGGAGAGCGTCATCGACAGGAAGGACGCTCCTGCGATGTTCGGTGCTATCAGCATGGGACTGGTCTCCTCCAGACGTGTCACGAGGCTTATCAATAAGGCTATCGAAGCAGGGCTCACGGAGATCACGGCTATGCTTTTGGAACACAAGAACCGGATGAAGGCAGAAAAGGGCAAAAGATAGTACAGATTATGTAAATCGTTTATAATAAAAAAACGGGATAAACTGCAAATAATACAATAGAGGCATTTACATGAATATCAAAGAAGCAAAAGAACAGATCAAAAATGCTATGACCGCCTATTTTACCAAGGACGAATTCGGCTCCTATACGGTCCCGCTTGAGGAACAGCGCCCTGTATTCCTGATGGGGCCTCCGGGGATTGGGAAGACGGCCATAATGAAGCAGATCGCCCAGGAACTGGGAGTGGGCCTTCTCTCCTATTCAATGACCCACCATACCAGGCAGTCAGCGTTGGGGCTCCCTTTTATAGTGCATAAGAATTACGACGGGCTGGAATGTGATGTTTCCGAATATACTATGAGTGAGATAATCTCATCCATCTACGATCTTATGCAGAATACAGGCATCAGGGAAGGGATCCTGTTCCTGGACGAGGTGAACTGCGTATCCGAGACCCTGGCTCCGGTCATGCTGCAGTTCCTACAGTACAAAATCTTCGGCAGGCATAAAGTACCTGACGGATGGATAATAGTCACTGCCGGAAACCCTCCTGAATATAACAATTCTGTCCGTGAATTCGATATAGTTACATGGGACCGTTTGAAGCGCATCGACGTGGAACCTGATTTCGATGTATGGAAGGAATACGCATATAAGAAAGGCGTCCATCCTGCGGTGATGACCTATCTTGAGATAAAGAATGCCGACTTCTATGACGTGGAGAGCACGGTCGCAGGCAAGCAGTTCGTCACTGCCCGCGGATGGGATGACCTGTCCACGATGATAAAGCTCTATGAGAAGAATGGGCTTATCGTTGATGAAAAGCTCGTCAGCCAGTATCTGCAGGAGCCCAAGATCGCCCGTTCCTTCGCTGTATATTATGACCTTTTCAATAAATACCGCAGTGACTATCAGGTGGATAAGATAATGGTCGGCAGCGCCGATGACACCATAAAGGGAAGGGCTAAAAGCGCGAAGTTCGACGAGAGGCTCGCGCTTATAGGCCTGCTGCTCGATGCAATCAACACAGAGATGAAGGATGTGATCTCCGCGGAAGAATCCGTTGCTGCCTTGAAGAATTCGGTAAAAGGCATTAAGCCGAGGATACTTGAGAAAGGGGAGGACCCCGCACAGGTAATCTCTTCCGAGATAGCCTTACTGCAGCAGAAGATCAATGCAGGCAAACAAGCCGGCAGCCTTTCAGCAGAAGCACAGAGGGTGCTGATGCTCACCATCGAGGAATTGAAGGGCATGATGGCAGATGTACGTGACGTGATCGATCCTGAGGAGGCCTTCAAGCTGATCAAGTCCGATCATGATAAAGCCGTCAAACGCCTGCGCAAGCAGGCCTCCAATGTCGGAGACAGGCTTGCCAATATCTTCAAGTTCTGCGAAGAGGCCTTCGAAGAGGGTCAGGAGATGCTGATCCTTGTCACGGAGCTGACCAAGAGTTTTTATGGAGCGAGATTCATCAGCCGCTACGGCAGCGAGGAGTACTTCAAGCACAATAAAGAGCTTCTCTTCTACGAGAGACAGCAGGATATCATGAGCGCTCTCGACGATCTCGATTTGGACTGAAATGCCTGAAGGAGTTTTGACAGCCGCGAAAAAACTGATCGTTTCAATCAAAGGAAACGGCAGGTACCTGGCGGAGCTTTTGGAACTGCTGGAGAAGATGGCGGATGAAAACGACGAGTTAAAAAGCGGGATTGACGCTTATATACCTGCTGTGACCGAGATCTCGACGAAATGCAGCGATGCGGTCGATATCCTGTCAGAGACGGTTGAGAGCATCGATGAAGAAGCCGGGAGAATAATCGATCCGGAGGATAAATGCCTGAGGGCGGCAATGAACGCAGTACGTACAGAGCGTTATGCAGGAGATCTGATCGACAAGATCAGAAATGAGGGGTTCTTCGCGATCGGCGAAGAGAAGAAAGTCTTCGACCATATCTGTGAAAGGAAAGAAACACAGCTGCTATACGTCAACCAGCTTCTGGTCATGTTCGCATCTCTTTCTGACGCAGATATGTAATCCAGCTTGTCGATGAGCCCTATTCTAAAGGTTAACTTTGTCATGGTAATGTGTTATAGTTAAATGAGATGATAAATATTTAGGAGGATATAATGAAATACCAGATTGTTGGAGACTCGGATAATCCATTGGTCGAAGTAGCCCTGGGGACAAACGAGACAATAAAAGTCGAAAGCGGCGGCATGGTCTACATGCAGGGCGTTGAACTGGAAGGCAAAATGAATGCTGATAAACAGGGCATAGGCGGTTTTTTGAAAGCTGTGGTGCGCTCAATGGCTTCCGGAGAAAGCATCTTCATTACTTTAGCCCATGGCATGTCCGCTGATGGGCGTATCGGTATCGCTCCTGCTACTCCGGGCGTAGTCAGGCATCTTACTGTCGGCGAAAAACAGTATCGTCTGAATACAGGTTCATTTTTAGCCTGTGATGATTCTGTCGGATACAATATCATCACCCAGAACAGTCTCGGGAAAGCTCTCTTTGGCGGGACAGGCGGCTTCTTCATCATGGAGACGACAGGGCAGGGAGATCTTCTTGTAAACGCCTTCGGAGACATGGTGGAATTAGAGATCACCGAAGATAAACCTCTCACGATCGATAATCATCACGTCGTTGCATGGGATTCCACTCTTGATTACGAGATCAAAGTTGCTTCCGGTGTTATAGGCTTTAAATCCGGCGAAGGCCTGGTCAACGAATTCCATGGCAATGGCAAGGTCCTGCTTCAGACAAGGAACGTGTACAGCCTGGCCAATGCGCTTATCCCGTACCTTCCGAGCAGTACGAGCAGCTCCAGTGACTGATCAGCCTGATACGAATCAATAAGTGAAAGCGCCTCCTGTGAGGCGCTTTTGTATTTTACATAAGCCGGTTTATCTCAACGGAACAGCATCAAACATATGCCTGCGCATTAGACCGCTATGCGTCATCTCTGTTTTGCGGTATCCCATATCGATTTCATGGGAAACAGAAGACAGCCTGTGACTATGTTATCGTTTAAGGAACCCGATGTATTCATCAAAAACGTTGAACAGCATGTCCCCTGAGGAAACGGGCACTTCGCCTTCCGATCCTTCCAGCGGGATGAATGCAAACAGCTCTTCAGCCCCTGTGAGGACCAGCGCCGGGATCACGTCGTATTTCGGTCCGAGGATGACCTCCAAAGACTCAACGTACTTTGCTGCCTGGCTGATCTCTGAGGGATTGATCTCATCCTTCATCTTGAATTCCAGGGAAAAAGCCTTGTCTGCGGTTATCACCAGTACATCGGCGTAGATACGGATATAGCGTGATTTCTTGATTCTGAGTTCGAATACTATTTCCCAATCACCTGTATCGAGACCGGAAAGCTCGTCAAGATCTTCAAAGAGATTTAGCATGGTAAGCCGTTCATCCCTGAAAGAGTGGATGAGGCCGCGGGTGTCGTTCAGGCTGCGGCCGATGTCCGCGCAGCCCTCCTTCAGCATGGAGAGCCATTCATCTTCCTCCAGAGCCCTGAATTCCTTTACCGCGGAATAGTACCCGCAGTACTCGCGGAGTCCCGAATGCGGGAAGGATTGTGCGATCTGACCGTGCCAGAGATAGTTTCTATCCTGCCAGCAGAGCTCTTTTAAAAAAGGAGATGAATAAAGCCACTTATTGACGGTCCTGCGGTCGAGTCCCATTTTTAAGGCAATATCTTTTGCCTTTATTCCGTTTGAAGAGCATATTGCAGAATACACCGCCGCTTCTTCAGTTTTATCGGGACGCATCGTCTGGCCTGCCTCCTAAAGATTGGATAATACCGGGTCCATATACATGGTAAGTTTGTATGTGTCCATGCATATCATCACTGCTGCAGGTTTTTGCGGATTATTTCCAGCATCTGGGCAGTCCGCTGCGTCTCTTCATCGTCTTCCCCCCACTGGGAAAGCTGTTTATCATACAGTCTGTTGGCTGTCTCTTCCGCTTCCTTCAGTTCACCTGTGTCGAAATAAGCGAAGACGAGCGAGCTTAGAGCGGTCTGCGCTTCCCGGCTGTCTTCCCCGAAAGATGCTGTCATATTATCATGCCAGCTGATGCAGACGTTTTTTTCCAGCTGGTAATCACCGGTCTCATGGCATGCGGCGGAATAGCAGTTTGCTGCAATGGAAAGATATTCAGGCCTTTTCTCCCTTAATGCCCAGAAGAACAGCTCTTCAGCAGCTTCAAATTCCTCATCTGCGCGCCCCATTCCGGACAGTTCGGCGACATTGCTTATGAGTATCCCGAATCCCTGTAGACCGAATGCGTCCACGTCCTTACGTGAAAGCCCCACAAAAGCGCTTATTGCGCCAAAAATGCCTTCGGCAGGATCTTCTTCATTTTGAACGGTCTTTAATAGATAGTATTCCAGTGCCTTGCGATTTGCTTCAGGTACGATTTCGGCTGCGGAAGGATCGTCCAGAAACGCCTTTCTCATCGTTCTGTTCATCGCGAGGATGCTCCCGTTCCCTCTGCCTGCCGTAATATAGGCGGCTTTTCCGAGTGCATCTACGTCTACCGGAGAGAAGAGCACGCTGTCCATCGTTTTCCCTATTTCCGCAGCTTTTGCTCCTGTCCAGCGCTGCAAGGCAGCCAGCATGACAGCGTTATCCTTTTCACCGGATCCCAAAGCTGATATCAGAGCGGCTGCCGTGTCTGTCCTGTCCTCAGGCAGATCAATCCCTCGGTACAGCAGCTCCGCGGTCATCTCAAGTTCGAGAGGGATCGCTTCTTCCATGGAACGGATGCTCTCTGTCTCTTTAACGCTGCTGTAGCGCTTGGACATGAATTCCTGGATCTCAGTCTCGTCGAAGGGCTTGAGCTCATGCCGGAGGATGCCTTTTGGATATTCATCACTGAGAGGTGCGGTCCCTGAGATCACCCAGACTGTGCCGGGCAGTGTTCCCATAAGCCTGGAAAGCCATACTTCATTGGGACGATGCATGGATTCTTCCTCAAAAGAGCTCACGAGCCTGTCAAAGTCATCTATGAAAATCACGACAGGTCTGGCTGTTTTCTTCAGACCGTAGAGAAGATCGTCGGTGAAAAAGCTGTCCAGTGACGCGCAGATATCCGCGGCTTTCATCTTGCCGAGCGTTTCGGTGAATTCCGACAGGCTCTTCAGTTCTTCCGTATCCAGATACGGCTCTTCCCCTGCCATGTCCTCCTTGATCTCGTCGCCAATCTTTTTGTTGAAAAAAGATATTCCGCTGAAAGGGATATCGGTAGTCATGCCTGTCATATTCCTCCAGGTGCTCACCGCCGTTCTCAGCCGGAAGAAACGATAGCCTCCGGTTTCATAAAGCCCGTTGGCTATGGCAGTGAGGGCCATGAACTTGTTGATTGAAGAATACACGCCACAGTCAAGCAACGCATAAGCCATGCCGAATCGTTCTGCATATGCGGTCAGCATTCCCGTAAGCGCGGTCTTGCCGATCCCTTCCTGTCCGTAATAATTCACGAACTGCGATTTGCCGCTTCTTGCTGTCTCATTAAAAGCAGCGGTGAAAAGCTGTCTCTCATTCTGCCTGCCTGTAAATGTTTCTCCGATATTGTTCGCCATATCGTTCTCCGTTTTATTTGAATAATGATACTGTTATATGCTTTTATTATATAGCATTCTTGGTATTATGCTGATTCATTGCTATATTAAAAAAACGCGCTTGGAGAACAAGCGGCGTTTTCCCGATCTGCATAACGAATATACCCTATTTTATGATCGTGAGTATATCGGTAAATCCTGTGATCTCGAAGATCTCCATCACAGAATCCTTTGGGTGTAAGACCTTCATCGTGCCCTGTCCGTTCATCGTCTTCTGGGCGGAAAGCAGCGTCCTCAGTCCTGCAGATGAAAGGTATTCCAGCCCCGATATCTCAAAGCTGAGCTCCTTCACGCCGTTAAGGCAGGTGTCTATTTCATGCTGGAGCTCGGGAGCCGTACTGGTATCCAATCTCCCCTTGAGAACGAATGTCAGCGTCCCGTTTCCCTCTTTTTTTTCAATCGTCATCGCCATGGCATGTCTCCTTCGATATCAGTATTTTATCTTATTACTGATGGATACGTAACAGTTTTTCTTACTGTTCCTCCATCTTTTTGACGAACTCGAAGCACAGCATTGCAATATCGTCATATTGGTCCGCGCCATCGGCAAAAGCCTCGATGTCGTCTCTCAGGCTTGGCAGAAGCTCCTCCGGGGTCATATCGGTGTGGTCGTTAAGGAACCTCACCAGCCTGTCCATGCCGTAAAGCTGATCGGTTTTGTCAGCTGCTTCAGGCACACCGTCGGTATATTGGAACAGTCTGTCTCCGGGCTGCATCATGAAGCTGCCTGTATTATAATGTATCCCTTCCATCACTGCGAGAGCCAGTCCCGCCTTGGGCTTCAATTCGGTGTAATGCGCTGCTCCGGTCTCATCCCTTTCCATCAGGAAAGGATGCTCGTGTCCGGCATTGACGAATTTTACTTCTCCGCTTCTCAAGTCTATCACCGCTTCATATGCGGTGATGAAGAACTCTTCGGTGTTGGACTCTGTGAGGATATCGTTGACCGTACTGAAGACCTCTCCCAGGTCGCTGTCCGGTTTGGTATGCTCTTTGATTAGGGTCTTGCCTTTTACCATAAAGAGGGATGCGGGAACTCCTTTGCCTGAAACATCTGCTACGACGAAGGCCAGGTGGTATTTATCGGGCATGAAGAAATCGTAGAAATCTCCGCCTACCTCTTTAGCGGGATCCATCAGGGCATAGATATCTATCTCATCGACGTCTTTGAAAGGCGATAACACGCTCGGCAGCAGGGATGCCTGTATATTTGCCGCGACGGAAAGCTCCGCGCCGATCCGTTCCTTTTCAGCGGTCACATTCTTCAAATTCTCCGTATAACCTATAAGGTCATGCTGTATATCGTCAAGGCACTCTGCCAGTTCGCCTATCTCATCTTCAGTTTCCTTTACGATATTTTGTTCGAAATTTCCTTCACCGATTGCTGCCGCGTGTTCCTTGATCCTCTCAAGAGGGCCTGTAATCGACCTGGCAAATCTGGATGCGATCATGGAAGCCGAGGCTGCAACGATAATGAAAGAAGAGGCGACGCCTATGATGAGCGCTGCAAAAGCTTTCCTTGTTTTTGATGCCGCTGAGGCAAGGATTTCCTGGGTCTCGGCTTTGACGGTGTCGATGGGCCGGGTGATCTGGTCCTTGTCCGCAGCAGTGCAGAAGGTCCATCCCGTAATAGGTATGCGGCTTGCGCACATATAGACCTCTTTCCCGTCCAGTACTGCGAAGAACGCCCTGCCGTCTTGTTTTGTCAGGTTTTCCTTTACGATATCCGCGTCCTCAAAGTGGGCGGAAAAAGATGGGTCGAAACCCTCGTCATAGATATCCCTGTAGGCGATGAGGTCATAAGCTTCACCCAGAAGGAAACTCGTGCTGTATTTCCCTATCCCTCTGGCGAGAAGGTTCTCCATTATCTCGTTGAAACGTATATCCGCGGCCAGCACGGCGATAACATTGCCTCTGTCATCCGTGACAGCCATGGCTGCTGTGATGCAGGCCTTGCCGAACGGATCGACGTAGGTCTCCATCCATACTACGCTGTCCGGGTTCGAGGCGGCCTTTTTATACCAGGGGCGTTGCGTGTGGGCATAATCCGCGGAATAATCATTTTCAGCCGTATATTCATACAATATTCCGCTGGCCGTCCCGATATACAGATCGTCGATCGCAGGGTTATGACGCATGATGGAACTGAACAGCGGCTCGATATTGGCGATGCTCTTCAGCTCACGCGATAGGCTGTTGGTAAGACTTTTTCCTCCGGCGACGGAATAGCGCGCAGAGACTATGTCTGCGGGAGCGTCTTTCAACGGGACCGGTCTGTAATTGCCGGTGAAGGCACCGGGATCGGCATAAATATCCTTAAGATAGTCGACGGACTGCTCGATGAGCCCGGCTACGGTTGAAAAACGGTTGTTCGTAGCCTGAGCTTCTGCGTCCACTATCGCCATCATCGCTTCTTCCGCTTCTTTGAGCAGCTCTTCAGACGTGTATCCCTCCGCGTTTTCGGCTATCTCATGATATATCGTTTCCGCGGTGTCCTGGAGGAAAAAAATAGCAAAGAACATCTCAAGATATACGAGCAGGAGCGTACCGAGCGTGAGTATCAGCATGGTCAGTACCAGCTTCGCTTTTATCTTTTTCCCTTTAAGCATATTTCAGAATTCCTTCCTGACAGTCAGGATATTGCAGCCGTCCTCGTATTCGTAGAGGACCTCATCCATGGTTTTTTTGACCATAAATATTCCCAGCCCGCCTATCTTTCTGTCAGCGGAGGACAGCGTGACGTCCGGGTCTTTCATTGCCAGCGGGTTGAAGGGCACACCGCTGTCTGTAAAAGTTATTTCAGCCCCGGGAGGGGATGAGGAGATATCTATCGTGACCTTGACCTTTCCGCTTCTGCCCCCGTATGCGTATTTGGCGATATTGGAAACGATCTCGTCGATGGCTATATCGATCTGCAGCCTTGCCTTTAATGGACAGCGGGCCTCTTCGAGTTCCTCGTTGATAAACTCGGTTATCGTAAGTACGTTGTCCAGAGAGGCTTCGGCAGTGAGCTCTTTCAAATTTTTACCTTCCATTGGAGATGCCTGCCCGTGATTATCATTTACTGTTTTTGGCTTCGCTAAGTTCGTTTTTGTCGAAATGCTCCTCTATGAAGTACATTTCCGCCTCTTCCTTGAGCACCATCACCGATTCCTGGTTTAAAAAAAGACAAAGATCCTTTGCTATCTCGTGCACCTGTTCCTCGCTTATGTCTGCCAGCATAAGGGAGATGTTCTTCTCCAGCGTTACGGTGTTGTCATGGTGATAGTAGCTGCCGCTGCCTATCGTATAACAGAAGGGTCTCTGGTATCCTGAACATACGATCTTAACGAGTTCATTTATCTTTTCCGTCAAAAGCAGCTGCGTTTTGGAATCCTTGTCGTTCATGCCGATTATGACAGTGTATTTGGCCACATGCGCCATTTCGTTCCGCCCGTCCTTTCCTGTCTGTTATTCATTATCTGTACTGCCTGCCTTCCTTATCCTCTGGCGCGAGCATCCCGAACGGCTCTTCCTGCGGCGCGGGATTCGGCTTTGAAGATCCAATAGCTGCCCAGGGCGATCAGCGTCAGGTACAGGATTATCTCGGGTATGATGCCGATTTTAACGGCTATATCGTGGAATACCGGCTGCGTTGAGGGATAATACGGGGTTATGTTAAACATATTTGCTTCGATCCCGTCCTTTCCTGCAGCGTAGTGACTTGCGATGTTGATGACCTCTGCTATCACCGCGCAGCACAGATACAGGACCAACGCGGGCCTGAAAGGCGGCCTGTCATGTCTTGACAGTATCATCGAGGCGCACATGGCTTCCAGTATCATCAACGCGTGATAAGCGAAGCTGTGCATGAATAGCAGAATCTGAAGGCGCATCATGTCCCCGGGGAATAGTAGCGCGAAGACTGAGGCGAGTAGCGAGAATGATGCCAGAAAGACCAGCGCGGCCTCTCTGACCCGCCCTTTCAGAAATGGCAGCGCGGCGGAAAGGTACATCGACATGCTGCACAGCTGCCATGGAAAGAACCAGAAAGAAGTTATTCCGGGGTAAACATACACACTGACAAACCACTGCTTCCATATTTCGGTCACGATCATGAGCAGCCCCATCACCGCGATCATGCGGCAGAGCGTCTTCTCTTTAGCTCTCCTGAGCAACGGAAAAACAGATGCCGCCAGGATGGCGATGAACGCCAGGGTGCTCAGATGAAGAGGCCCGTACGGAACCGGTTTATTTGTAAAGGTGATATCCATTGTCTTACCTGTATACTTGGTTTGGGTACAGCCATTGCAGCGGTTCCCCGTTACGCCGTACACGGACCATCCCTGCGGCGGCGCCGTTATCTCTGCGGTCCCTTAACTATAACCGCAACGCTCGGCAGATCAGGCGGATCGTTTTAATCAAATACTTTCCGTGGCATGCCCGCTGCGCTGCCGGTGACAGGGGAGAGGTACAGTTTGCCGTGCTCCAGCATGATCTTGTGTCCGTCCGTCTCGTATTCGCGGAAAAGGCTGGAAAGAGCGATGCCGTGTGAGCCGATAAGAATAACGTCATCCTCAGCAGCCTCAGAAAGGATATCCGATACGGCCGATTTCATGCGCTTTTCAACCGCCTGCAGGCTCTCTACCCCTGCCGGAGGGTCGGCTCTATATGGATCCCTGAGAAAAGCCCACATGCCTTCATCCGAATCACCGATAGACTTCCCTTCATAAGGACCGTATGCTATCTCCGACAGCCTGACGTCGATCATGAATTGGTTCCTCGGCACTCCGGTCACCAGTTCGCATGTGACCAGTGCCCTGATGAGCGGGCTGCAGTATATTTTTGTAAAAGTGAGTTCTGCGGATCTGACCAGGGAGCCTTCTTCCCTTGCTTCGCGCACGCCGTCATCGTTCAGAGGAGTGTCGATCTGTCCCTGGAAGATATGGCCCTGATTGTTGTCTGTGACTCCGTGACGGAGCAGATATAGTCTCATTGCGTTGCCTCTGCGCATATTATAACATAAAAGGACCCGGCATGGTCTTCTGCCGGGCATATCGCTTATCCCAGAGTATTATTCGGTCTTTTCTTTTACGGGGATCCATATCGCGCTCTCATAATCCGAAGCTTTGGAATCACCCGAGACGGAGTACCATTCTATCGTATATGATCCTGCGAGTTCGAAGTCCCTATTCCCCGGGAGCCATTCCTTCCATATCGCCGTATTGACCGTCTGCAGGGCTTCGGGCAGAGGCCCTTTGCAGGGAAATACGGCCCACTCGGCCGCGGGAATTTCTCTCAGTTTCAAGCCTTCCGGCACGTCTCCTCCGGAGTATTCTCCTGCGATCATGTAACTGAAGACCCCGTCCCCTTTATCGTCTGTGCAGATCCCGTACTGCCCTATGCCGTTTTCGGCTACCGCTTTTCTTACAAGAGCCCCTGTCCCTTCTTCATCGACAGAGTCATCTCCGTATCTGTCCAAGACCTCGTCCCAGAATTCAGGGATCCTTTTGTAAGAATCATCCTCTTTGAATTCCCTCTCGAATCCTATCATCGTAACTGCCGCTTTTTTCTCGATCCTGTATTCCATCCTGTCTCCTCCTGTAACTTTGATACTTATGGCAAGGGGGCGGAAGATCCTGAAACGGTTCATGTTTTTCTTCATTTCAGACGGCGGGAACCCGTGGAAACGGGCAAATGCCTTGGAAAAGCTCTCCGGGGTCTCATAACCGGCGTCAAGTGCGGCATCGATCACCCTGTAGCCGCTTTGATGGGAGAGCCTCATTGCCGCTTCATAAAGCCTGCGGCATCTGATATATTCGCCGACTGAGTAACCGGTGGCGATCTGAAATCCCCTGCTGAGGTAAAACGCGGACATGTGCACCTGTTCCGCCACCTCGTCAGCCCCGCTTACAGTCTCAAGGTTCTCTTCAATATAGGCTATCGCGCTCTTCAGGGCCGTGATCCATTCCATATCTGCCCCTCCTTTCTCCGCTTATATCTTAGCTGCCTGTGAGCTGATTGTCCTGTTAATTATAATACAGTTTTGTCCGCAATCTCATTGCAGCTGCGCAAGCCTCCTGCCGGGATGATATCTTTCGCCGCTGATCTGATTTCAAAACGAAAAGTGCGATATTCTGCCCAATCTGCATCAAAAGCGGCTGCATCGGATGATATCATAGAGAAGGCAACAGGCAACCGGCACAATAAACAATTAAAGAAAGAGGCAATCAAGTGAAAGAATTCGTACTGACAAAGACGTCTCCCATCGTTGAGACGAAACAAGGCAAGCTGCGAGGGTTCCGTTATGACGGCGTAGACCATTTCTATGGCATCCGTTATGCCGTGGCGGAAAGATTCCATATGCCCCAGCCCGTCCCGGCATGGGAAGGCGTAAAGGACGCCGGCAGCTACGGCTTCATCTGCCCTGTATTGAATGAATCCGCTCCCGTGGGAGAAGTCATGACTCCCCACCGGTTCTGGCCAGCCTCC
Organism: Eubacteriaceae bacterium; assembly: GCA_017551505.1. GTDB lineage: Bacteria > Bacillota > Clostridia > Eubacteriales > Anaerofustaceae > JAAYHF01. The sequence continues at coordinate 61,438 of JAFZLL010000058.1, read as the reverse complement.
GAACACTGCCAATTTCTGAACGTATGGACTGCAGGCTGCGACCGGTCCGCAAAACGTCCGGTCGTCTTCTGGATTCACGGAGGAGGCTTTATGGCCGGCAGTTCGATCGAGCAGGTCTCCTATGATGGCTTCAACCTGGCAAAGAAAGACGGTCTCGTTGTGGTCTCGGTCAATCATCGCCTCAACGCTTTCGGATACTTGGATCTATCCGATTTCGGGGAGGAGTACAGGAATTCAGTCAATGCGGGCATGGCTGATCTGGTGGAAGCGCTGCGCTGGGTCAAGGATAATATCGCCGGGTTCGGAGGAGATCCCGATAATGTTACGATCTTCGGACAGTCCGGAGGGGGAGGGAAGGTCACCGTACTTGGCCAGATACCCGAAGCAGAAGGATTATTCCATAAGATGGTCATTATGTCGGGTGTACTGCCTTCTTCAACATTTGATTCCGGATGCACTCCTAAGGAATTCGTGCTGGAAATACTCAAAAACCTCAACCTCGAAGAAAAAGATATAAAGAAACTGGAGAAGGTTGGAGTACCTCAGTTTATCTGGGCTGTAAACAAAGCTGTCCGGACGCTGCAGAAACAGGGCAAGAGGGTGGACTGGGCTCCGAAACCGAATGATTATTATACCAGCGACCCGATCGACGGGGAATTCTCATCAAGCTCTCTGAACAAACCTACGATCGTAGGCAATGTAATAGCCGAATTCGCAGGCCCCAGAGATATCGGCGAGAGGAGCGCGATGAGCGAAGAGGCACAAAGGCGATTCGTTCTCGATACGTTCGGTGAAGAGGGCGGGGAAAAGATCGTCGAAGCTTTCAGAAAGGCTTATCCCGGAAAGAACCTGACATATGCCGCTGATCTGGACACCATGTTCCTTCCCGCATCGCTCGAATATGTCGCAAAAAAAGCCGGAAAGGCTTCGGCACCAGTTTATAACTACCAGTTCGCAAAGGTCTTCGACGTCGACGGAGGCCACGCTGCCTGGCATTGCGCGGATATTCCCGTGATCTTCCATAATTCGGAACTCGTACCGTCCTACAGCCAGCCGCATATGGATGACATAGAAAAGACCATGACCGGGGCTTTCGTTGCTTTTGCCCGCACCGGAGATCCGAACGGTGAAGGGCTTCCGAGGTGGGATCCCTGCACCGGAGACAAGGTCGTAACGATGGTCTTTGACGACAAATGTGAAGCAAGGACCGGTCTGTCAGATGAACTGCTGCCCCTGATAAAGAAGTATTCCAAGCCCTTCAGCTTCAACTTCGTCTCTTCCGGAGACGATGATGAGGACAGGGATGCCTGGATCTACTGATCAAGGCCAGGGCATGTAAAAATATCGCAATGAGATGTACCCCCTTCGCCCGGAAGCACCGGCTGAGGGGGTACGATTCATTCTGTGATAAACTGCAGATCGAAAGAGAATACCGGGTTACAGTTCAGGCAAACGAATTAAAGCAGAATGACTTGCATGAGAAGCGGCCTGCAGCCTGCCTGACGATGGGACATAGCGGGATCAGCGGAGAGGAGAGTCCGGGTGCGGTCAGGAACCGTGTGTGGAGTCTTTGAGGCTTTCAAGCCAGGCGTCAGCCAGCTTTTTATGGCCGTTCTTGGTCGGATGGATGCCATCCAGAGTCTCATATATGAGCCCCGAAGCGGCAATATCTGCGGTTGTAACGTCGGCCTCCATGCAGACTTTACGGATGGATTCGTTATAATCTTTAAGGCTGACTCCTCCTTTTTGTTCAGGGAAAAGCCATCTTGCGACACCATCGCAGTACGCTTTGGCCAATGTCGCGCATATGATCCTAGCGTCGGGATACTTTTTTTTCAGCCCCGAGAGCATCTTTGCGTATGCCGCTGTAAATATCCCTACTGGAATGCATGAGAGAAAATCGTTGACACCGATATAGACGAGTATGATGTCCGGCGGACTGCTGTCGGAGCCCTTGAGCACATCGATTCGTTCAAAGGAAGCGGCGGCGGGAAACGCATCCCCGGTCACCAGACTTCCAGAATATGAACCGTTGACCAAGAGCTCTGCGCCTAAAGCATCTATCAACCTCATCCACCATGTATCCCCGACGGAGGTTAGGCTGTTGCGCTCTATCTCCCTTGCCGTATAATGCACGAGGTAACCTTCCGGATTATATCCTTCATATGTGCTTATTGAATCCCCGATAACGGAAGCTTTCTTCATTTCTTTCCCCTTATCTAAATATATCTGTCATGACCTTTTAAAACTCTGTTGTTTTATTGCCCTGGAAATACAGTCGGTGTTTTAAGGGTCAGGCAGATCCCGGAATATTAACAGTATAGGGGCCTGTGCTTTTTATGTCAATATCATGCACAGCCGGCGACGGAGTGCGAGGCGCAAAAGTGACAACTTGTGAGAAATGATTATTTATTGTACTGTACCGATGATATAATAGTCAGCAAAGAAATTCAAAATACCCACTTGGTGGGGTCACGGACATCCGAAACAACGGATATCTGCCTCCCGTCAGTGCTTAGTGGGAATAATCACGGAGGATTGTATAGTGCTATGGATGAAAAAATGATCAGGAAATACGCCTATATGCTCGCAAAGGTCGGCGTCAATGTTCAGCCCGGACAAAAGGTCATGGTCGAGGCTATGCCTGATGCCTACCAGTTCGTACCTGTTTTTGCGGAAGAATGCTACAAAGCCGGAGCCGGACAGGTCATCGTAACGTATCTGGATCTCGGGCTTTTGAAGGTCAGATCAAAGTACGAATCCGCTGAGAGTATGACAGAGATACTTCCCTGGCAGAGGGAGAGCTATGAGACCTATTTAAAGCAGGGCGCTGCTGTCGTAAGGCTGGAAGGCGTCAACACAAAGCTGATGGAGGATGCCACTGAAGCACAGGCAAACGCTATTTTCGCTTTTGTAGATAATATGAGGAATATCTCCCGCGCTTATACGAGGGACACACAGTGGCTCATTGCAATGGTGCCCACCCAGTCGTGGGCCGAGATCGTTTTCCCGAACGAGCCGAAGGATAGAGTCCTCGATATGCTGTGGGAGACGCTGCTGAAGCTTTGCTACATTACGGAAGACAACGATATCGAAAAGACCTGGGAGGAAAAGAAAGCTGCCAAGCAGCTCAAAGGCCAGAAAATGGATTCCCTTAACCTGAGGAAGCTCCATTATACTGCATCCAACGGCACGGACCTGGTCGTCGGCCTCACGGAGAACAGCCGTTATTCATTTACTCCTCCGAAAGACTCCAAACGCATCAGCTTCACCCCCAATATGCCCACAGAGGAGACATGCACCACCCCGGACAAATGGGCCACTGAGGGGGTTGTCTACTCATCACGCCCGCTGGTCCTGGGAGGGAAAAAAGTAGAGAACTTCGGCTTCCGTTTTGAGAAGGGCAAGGTCGTTGAAGTTATTGCAGATGAAGGCAAGGAGATGCTGGAAGCCCTTGTCAATACTGATGAAGGTGCTTCCTACCTTGGTGAGTCCGCACTGGTAGAATATGATTCTCCGATCTCCCGCAGCGGACTGGTCTATTACACGACCCTGATCGATGAGAATGCCTCATGCCATCTGGCCCTCGGACGCGCATTGGGCGGAGGCGACGAAAGATTCAACTCTTCACAGATACATATCGACTTCATGATCGGCACGCCCGATATGAACATCGTCGGCACTGACGTTGACGGCAACGAAGTCCAGATATTCAAGGACGGCAATTTCGCTTTCTGATAACATCAGATCCCCCGGTTCACCCGAGGGATCTGTTTTTTTATACCATGACCGACTAATGCCGTTCTTACACGGCCTTTTTTTATAAGCCGGACTGTGCAAGCAGTGCTTCTAATAATTTGTTAACAATTAACACCATGAAAAATACCGGATAATGCAGTAAAATGATATCATATGATGTATAGGAGAATATAATGCCGAGTTTTGATGAGATCCGTCGCATGAGGCTAAAAAATGATTATCTGGAGATGAGGCTCATTGATGAGAGCCCTCTGGTCACTGTGACTGTTACGGGAGGGGAGGAGCCTTATGCAGACGAATATCTGCTGACGATCCATATTCGCACCTACTGCGGGCAAAATGAGATGATGGACTCATGCCAGGTCAGGATAACGCTTTCAGAGGACTATCCCCGCAACGCTCCCTTCGCATTCATGGAAGGACAGCCGAAGGCGTATAACCCGGTTTGGTTTAAGAACGGGAAATGGTGTTCCGGGGATTTTTGGAACGCGTCCGAGAGCCTCGGGCATTTTGTGGTGAGACTTCTGCAGTCTCTGCAGTTCGACCCTGCGGTGGTCAATCCGGCGCGCCCCGCAAATCAGGAAGCCTATAAATGGTATAAAAAGAATCCGCGCCTTTTCCCCTGTGACGTTCAGCCTCTTCCGGAAATCAAAACGCCCGATATAATGTGAGACCTTTAAACTTCCCGGCAGTTTAAACCGTAAAGCAGCCGGGTAGAGCGGTTTATACCGAATTGATCGGATATTGTTATCCTGTAAATACATATTATAAGGAGATTATTTATGGAGTACTTGGTAAAATTCAGACATCCTTCCACAGGAGCCTATCTGGAGACACAGATCGAGCCGGACCTGACTGCTGACGAGATCATAGAAGCCCTTGTCGCTGAAGAATTCATCACCGGTGTTGATGCACAGAAGACATACAGGCTGGCTGTCAGTGGAGGCTCCAAGATCGAAGGGGATCAGACCCTTGAGTCCGCAGGCCTCACCGACGGCTGCACCATCGATCTTATCGATATACCGCAGGGCGGGAACCAATAATTGTCATCTCAGGGCATGCATTCCAGCATGCCTTGATCTCTGTCAGAGTTAAGGAGGAAAGATTGAAAGGATTTAAAGTGATCGGAAGATCTGGGGAATTCGTTCCCGAAGAAAGGCCGATACCTGATGAGTTGTTAAACGATAGTTATCCCTATTCCTATACCAAGAGCGATCCCGGCACATATCTGCTGTTCCTGACGCCTCAGGCCCTCAGGGAACTCGATGAGCATATACATTGGAATAAGTCAGACGATGAAAACATGATCGAACAGGCAGGATATATGGTAGGGAACGTCTATAAGGATCCCGCAACAGGAAAGCTTTACGCTGTCGCGGAGCACATGGTGCCCGCACGGGATACCAACAGTTCCTTTGTCCACGTCATTATCGGACATGATTCGAACATCGATGCCACCAACAGGGAAATGAAGCTCATTGAGCAGTCCGAAGGCAAACTGCGCAGGGTCGGCTGGTATCATACTCACCCCGCTTTCCTGAATGTATTCATGTCGGTCACTGACGCGCAGACTCAAAAAAAGGATTATTTCAATGACTGGCAGTTCGCGCTCGTGCTGAATCCCCAGGCTTTGGAATGGAGAGCTTTCCACGGCGGTGAAGTGAAGGAAGCCAGTTGCATATTCGTCGTGCCCGAAGGGGAAGAATACGTTGACGTGGCAAAATTCAGGACATCCAGCGATGATTCGGTATTAAAAGAGCTCAGAAAATAGTCCTGTCTTGGCGGTAAATAAATTATGAAGGGTTTTAAGGCGATAAAAAAATATGACCTTGAGGATGATCCCGAAAGTCCGGAAAACGGCAAATTCAGCCGTCAGGGGAGGATCCCCGGCTGGCAGCAGGAGATTATAAAGCACTCGACGGTCATCGTTACAGGCGCCGGTGCCATCGGAAATGAGACTTTAAAGAACCTGGCGCTCCTCGGCTTCGGCAATATCTTCATCTGCGATATGGATACCATCGAGACAAGCAACCTGACGCGTACGGTACTCTTTACGCAGAACGACGTGGGCAAGAAAAAAGCGAAGCTGGCTGCCGAAAGAGTCCGGGAAATAAACCTGGAAGATACTGCATGCGTCGATTATTTCGACGGTGACATAGTTTACGGCCTTGGTGACGGAGTGTTCCGCAAGGCCGATATAGTTCTGGGCTGTCTCGACAACGCCGAGACCCGTATGTACGTCAATAAGATATGCATGCGATATGACATCCCGTACATCGATGCCAGCATAGGCGGGCTCAACTTTACAGTCGACATCATGAATGGGCATCAGACAGGCTGTTTCGAATGCAATGCCCCGAAATACAAGTTTGAAAAGCGTTTCAGGGAAAGCTGCGACGTAGCCAAACGAAAAGCGCTTGAGCAGGGTTTTATCCCTACGGTGCAGACTGCGTCTGCTGCGGTATCCGGGCTGCAGGTCCAGCAGGCTTGCAAGATACTGTGCGATATCAATCCTTCATATGGTGTGGAGATATACATGAACGGAGCGCTGGATATGATGTACCGTTTTCCCATCGAAATCGATGAGAACTGCCGCCAGCATCAGCTGGACGCCCGGTATGTCATAATAGAGACTCCGTTCTCCTGCGATAATACATTGAGGGAATTCCTGGAATATACCGCGAAGGACGGTTATGACGAGCTCATGCTCGATGAGGAGACCGATAAATCCTTCATCACCACGGTCCGCTGCCCTAATTGCGGGAAAGAAAAAAAGATATTCCAGCCTCAGCATCTGGTCTTTACCGATGATTATTACTGCGATGACTGCATAGCCAGGAAAGAATACGGTGAGAACTACATCAACGAACCGAAGGACGTGTCACTCTCAAAACTTCCGCTAGATTCGACAGATCCCGAGATACTGGATCTCCCCATGAGAGCTCTGGGCATTCCTCCATTCCATGTAGTGCCCGTACGCTCCGCTGAAACACATTCCCGGAGGTATTATGAGCTTTCCGCGGATTACGATGCGATAATGCCAGAGTACAGCAGAAAACACCGTAAGTACAATGAAAAATAAAATAAGTCAGTCACTGATATATACCCCCTTTGCTGGTTGTGTCCAGTAAAGGGGGTATATGTTATACTGCCATATATTTATAGGAAATACAGGATAAGCAGAACGATCAGCGCTAATGCTGCAGCTCCTGCTGCGAAATACGGCCAAAGCTTCTTTTTCTTTTTATGGGTGATCCTTATCGGACCTGCTTTGTTTATCGTTGCCCCGGAGACTTTATGCTCGATGAAATCTCTGTCGAAATCTCCGGAGGCTTCGCTGCTTCCGCAGTATTTGCATCCCGTTGGCCCCATTTCCCATACGTCATTCAATTGCACGCAGCGGCATGCCCTGCAAACTATCACTTCATCGCCAAGCTGGAATCCTTCGTGTGTAATAGGGTCTTTTCGGTCAAGGTCAATGAACCAGTTGTCGTCTTCAGTCAATATGTGCGCCATTTCATACCCTTTTATAATACATCAGCATCTGCCACCTATAATAGCATCCGGAAGATAAGGTTTCAATCGGGAAAAGCAATGAACGCAAACCCATCGGAATGTGTAAATGATGATCATATCCACCAGTTCGGAGTCAAATCTTCAAGGGTGACCACTACTGAATTCTCGTAATCCAGCATTATCCGGACATCACCGGCGTGTCCATGCATCAGCTGCATCATAAACTCACGGCAGGCACCGCACGGAGCTCCTGTATTCCCGTCAGGCAGTATAGCCAATACTTTCCTTATCTCGTGCTCCCCGTTGGTTATCATATTGAACATGGCGTTTCTCTCAGCGCAGATACCCAATGTACAGCTGGTGTCAACGCTGATGCCGGTATAGATATTCCCAGCAGCGGTCTCGATGGCAGCGGCTACGCTTCCCGCATAGATGCGTTCCGAGATATCCCGTCCGCCCTGGACCTTCTTTGCGGCATTGTAAAGCTCTTCCCATGTATGTTCCATCGTTCTCCTCCTTAATTCCTGTATGTCATTATATGCCCTTCACATGTATTATTCCAAAGTGTCGGGCAAAACTAATTGAGCCGTTTAATAACACATTTGACTGTAAGAGTCTAGAGCTGCCACGTGTGAAGGAATTCGATCGGGCTTATGAAATATGCTTTTGCTTTCTGTTTCTCGTCAAGTGCCCGAGAACGAGAGCAATAAGTGAAATGAGACTGCCGGCGATGATCATTTTCCATTCGGGAGGGTTGATCTTATGGAATGCCATATTGTTTGCCGTACTGTAAGTTCCATATTCGGCAAGCATGTACATGATTCCCAGGATCGGTGAAGCCAGCCATTTTTTCCTCCCCCAGTAATCCTTTATCCCTATGACCAGGGATATGACGAAAGTCGTGACAGGAAGAATTATCCATAAAAACATCAGGCTATAGCCCATCGCGTCAGAACCCGATGTGAAAAACCAGAAGAAGATCATCGCGAAAGCCCAAATGATAAGGTAAATAAGTACAGTCAGCAGTTTGCCTTTCCTGGTATTGCTTTCCACAACGTCGGTACTCTCTTTAAGATACTCATAATACTTATTCATAGCCGGTTCTCCTTTAAGAAGATAATCGAGAGAAACATGGTAAGCATCACTCATTTTTATCACACTGATAATACTCGGATAAGAGTTCTCCGTCTCCCAGTTTGATATAGTCTGTCTGCTCACGCCGATGAGTTCTGCCGCCTGCTCCTGCGTAAGACCTGCTTCTTTTCTGGCAGATTGAATCTTTTTACCGATATTCGTGTCAGTGTCCATGAATCGTTTCTCTCCGTTTCTTTTGCTGTCATATTATAGGAAAATGGCCATAGCAGACTCTACCAAATATCTTTGACATTGACTGTTTTCCTTCATAAAATCATTTGGCATAATTATAGACGGGCTTATTTGGCAGGTATCGACAAATGGCGGCACTTCTCAAAAAAAACTGTTCTTCCAAAACCAGGTCAAGTATTGTTATCAAGTGTGTCTCATGGAGAATCCGCCGGATTGTAATTTCAGTATAGCATGGATAACAAAAAGCACTCGGGTTCTGATCATGAGTGCTGTATAAATCTTTATTAACGGGTAATGAGCTCAGCTCAATTCCTTCGTCCAGTCCTTAATGTTTTCAGATACAGCTTTTGTTCATCCGGAATCCGTTTGCTCTCTATGCTCTTTTGGATTGCCTTGTTGTGAGTCCAGTCATCCAGCCTGTTTTCTTCAATATACGGAATTATCGAGTCATACTGCTTTGCCATGGCCGTAGCAAAATACCATGCCCTCATCATATTGATATAGTATTCATCCGAACGGATCTCAGCTATCATATCAGCATATTTTGGGTCGAATAGTTCGTCCAGATAATACTGCATCAGCATCCCGACCGCAAATCGGACGGTATAGGTCTTGTCCGATTTGATCCATACCGTGATGTGAGAGAACAGTTTCGCAGGCTCTTTTATAAAGGCTTTCGGGGAAAGCTGGTCGCACGTTGCCCAGTTATCAATAAATGGAAGAAACCTATTGACTTCCGCTATGCATTTGTCAAAGTCCTTTTCGAGTGAAATGATAAATGCGTGGAGCTGGTTTTCTTCAAAGTAATAATGCGGAAGGAGGGAGAGAAACTCGTCCTTATCGGGATCCTTGAACAGTTCCTTGGCGAAACTACGGAGCTTTGGCGTTCTCACTCCGATCATCATACCGGCTTCAGCTGATGGTATGATCCTCAGCTGTAATGCGGCATATTCCGTATCCTTCATTTGGAACAGCTTTTCTACAATTTGGTCCCGTTTCATCGATAATCTCCTCCGAATATGTATGAGAAATCCGCAAAATCGTGTTTCATATTATTTTGCAGAGCGTTGATTGAGGATTGCTGGTCATTATTCAGAATACTGTTATGACAAAGATGATGTATTGCCTGTTTCTATTAAGCACAGGTCCGCCTTGTCCTGTTGGTATTGAAAAAAGAGAGCCAGATGGTTCTGGCTCTCTCCTCTTTACAGCCATGTGCCGGTATTTTTCCGGTAGATCCGCTTGTACACGCCGATAGCCAGCACATACATGATCAGCAGTACCAGCAGATAGATCAGGTATCTGGCCGGCAGCATGCTCAACTGGAAAAGCGGTGCTATTTTCGTGAATGTGATAGTCAGTGTCAACAGAACGACAGCTCCGGTCGAGATCATCAGCTCCGGCGATGATTTGGAATATACAAAAGGTATTTTGTCAGTACGTATCGCATGGATGATAAGTGTCTGCGACAGTATTCCGAATACGAACCATCCTGACTGGAAATAGTTGCTCAGTTCAAGTGTATTGTATTCGAATACGAACCACAGGATCAGGAAACAACAGACATCCAGAACGGTCGATATCGGGCCGAACACGAACATAAATTTCTTTATGTCGTTGGTATCCCACTTCTTCGGTTTCTGGATATAGTCTTCATCCACGTTGTCAAACGGCATTCCAATCTGTGCAAGATCGTTCAGCAGGTTCTGCAACAGGATATGGATCGGAAGCAAAGGCAGGAACGGCAGGAACAAGGATGCGATGATGACCGATAATGCATTTCCGAAGTTTCCGCTGGTGGCCATCTTGATGTATTTCAGGACATTTGTGAAAGTCTTGCGGCCGTTGACCACACCTTCTTCCAATACCATAAGATCCTTTTCCAGAAGGATGATATCCGCTGTCTCTTTTGCGATATCGACTGCCGTATCGACAGAGATCCCGACGTCGGCCTGTTTCAGGGCAGGGGAGTCATTTATACCGTCACCCAGATATCCGACAGTATGTCCGTTTTCCTGGAACAGTCTTACTACTCTCTGTTTCTGTACGGGTGACAGTTTGGACAGCAGATGGCAGTTTTCAAGCATGCCCTTCAACTGTTCGTCCGAATAATTATCGATCTGCATGCCGTCGATGGCATTGGAAGGATCGATCCCGACCTTTTCGCAGACATTAATTGCGACGCCCTGAGAATCACCTGTCAGAACGACAGTTTCAACTCCATGCATCTGTAACGCCTCAATAGCCTGCTTTGCGCTTTCTTTCGGCGGATCCAGGAAGCCTATAAAGCCTAAAAGCACCATATCCGACTCATCTGATACTTTGAAGGTCTCAATATCAAGGATGTCGTTTTTCTGAGCCACAGCAAGTATCCGCAGGCCGTCCTGGTTGTACTTTTCATATATGTCATAAGCGGCTTTTCTGCGTTCTTCGGTCAGTTCGACTATCCCCTCGCTGCTTTCCATATACTTGCAGCATTCCAGGGTCTCATCCACCGCACCTTTGGTGATGAGCTGTTTTTTCCCTTTGGAATCCTGCAATACGACGCTCATCCTGCGGCGCACGAAATCAAACGGGATCTCGTCTATTCGGGTATATTCCGTTTTGAGATAGTTCAATCCCTGTTTTTCAGCTCTGGCAATGATCGCAACGTCGATCAGGTTTTTAAGCCCGGTTTGATAGTAGCTGTTGAGGAAGGAATGCCGAAGTATCCTTTCACTTTCGTGTCCTTCCGGATCCATATACTTTTCAAGAACGACCTGATCTTCGGTCAGAGTCCCTGTTTTATCCGTACACAGCAGATCCATCTGCCCGAATGTCTGTATGGCGGACAGCTTTTTGACAACTGTCTTCTTCTTCGACATGGCGACTGCTCCCTTTGCCAATGTCGAGGTCATTATCACCGGCAGCATTTCGGGAGTAAGTCCTACGGCAATGGTAACGGCGAACAGTATCGATTCCTGAATATCGTTTTTTGTGAACAGATTAATGACCAGGATTACCGGCAGCAGAATACCCATGAACCGTATCAGCAGCATTGAGATGGAATTGACACCCTGTTCAAAGCTGTTCTGCTGATTTATTCCTTCAAGGGATTTTGCCATGTTCCCGAAATAGGTGTTGGACCCCGTGGTTAAGACCAGAGCGAGAGCTGAGCCTGAAACGACGTCTGTTCCCATGAAACCGATATCTGCAATATCGGTAATGTTTTCGCATCTTGTGGCCGTCGCATACTTCTCTACAGGTACAGATTCACCGGTAAGAGCCGCCTGATCGATAAACAAGTCTTTTGCCTCAATAAATCTGACATCGGCAGGGATCATATCACCGCTGGCCAGTTTTACGATATCCCCGGGAACGACTTCCTCAACGGTTATCTCCGTTACTTTCCCTTCCCTGATGACGTCGATCTTATTGGAGATCATATTCTTCAACTGTCTCGCGGCGTTGTCGCTCTTTGCCTGCTGTGAGAAAGATATGACCCCTGAAATGATCACTGCGGCGCTTACCAGGACAAAAGTCGAAAAGTCTGGTCTTTCCGGAATGATGACGTCTGTTATCAGGGTAATGATCGCGACAGCAATCAGAACGATATTGAACGGATTGATGACTGCTTCCTTGATACGGTTGATGACAGGATGATTTTCTTTTTCTTCAATAGTATTCTTGCCGAATTCATCCGCTTTTTCCTCTACGTCTTCCAAGGTCAGACCGGTATAGTCGGTCTCATATTTGCCGAGCAGCCGTTCAACAGTCTGCAGGCTGTCTTTCCTTAGATTGTTTTCCAGCTTTTTCTGCTTTTCAGCAATAATCTGCAGTTCCTTTTTTTTCTGCTTTTTCATGTTTTCCCCTAGATGTGCATTCGAACAAAAAAGTACACACGAAAAAAACCTCTTAATCAGTTAGGAGATTTTTTACCGATTAAGCGGTCTTTACAGGCAGTTATTAACGATTCGCGGAAGAAACTTTGGCGGTACCCAAAGGATCGTCCGAAGAACCATCGCTACCCGTAAAGTCGCCTGTTTGTTCCTGACTACACATTAGCTACCACCTCTCTTTCTTCTTTTTTCATACACACTATACTATCGTTTTCATAAGGATGTCAATAATATTTTTCAACAGATGAAGTCTGACGGATCAATGGTTCATGTCATATGCTCGTTATAAGAATCCATGCCTGTGAATGCATCGTTTTTGATGATAAGCTGTGCGGATCCGTTACTGGAAATAATAAGTTATGATGCGTTTTTCACCGTAATGATGCCTGGACCCTGAATGCTTTTGCCGCTCATCGGGAAATATGCCGGAGCTGCATGATCCTCGGGCTTATTCATTGCCGGGACATCCCGAACCCGTAGAGCGGGTCCTGAAGGATCAATAAAAGATGGGAGCAAACTGCTCCCATCTGATGACGATGCTCTATTATTAGTTCTGAGGGCTGAACCAACAGAATCGCCCTTGGCCGCGATCATGACATGGGCTGATCTCCGTCTATTACCCTGCCGAACCAATCGGAAATATACTGGAATACTATATCGCGGTCGAGCTCGTTCAGTATCTCATGGCGGTCGTCGTGGAATAGCTTGAGCGTGACGTCTTTGAGGCCCGCTTTCTCGTAGTGTTTAAGCACAGTCGGGCAGCTCTTTGCTCCTCCGACAGGGTCATTCTCGCCGGAGATTATAAGTACCGGAAGGTCCTTGCGGATATTCTGTTCATCGTCGCCCCGACTGAGATGCTGAAGTATCCTGAAGAAATCCAGATAAGCACCGCTGGTAAACTCAAATCCGCATAGAGGATCTGCTATATATCGGTCAACGTTGGCCTCGTTGCGTGATAGCCAGTCCATGGGGGTGCGTGCCGGTTCAAAAGGTTTGTTGTTGCTGCCGAACACCATCTGCGTCAGCAGAGGACTCTTTGCGAAAGCTCCGTTCTTCTTTATCGCGCGTCTTGCGATGGATGCTCCAAGGCCGCTGGCGGCTCCGGAGACCCATCCTGTACCCATGAAGACTGCGCCGTCGAGCTCCTCTGAATGGAGCGCAACGTAGCGGCGTACTATGAAAGAACCCATGCTGTGGCCAAGAAGGATACGCTTCTTCCCGGGCCATCTTTCTTCAGCAACATGACTGACGGCTGAGATATCTTTGAGCAGGATCTCATGACCATCTTTCTCGCTGATAAAACCGAGCCTTGATGGATCCGTCAATGACTTTCCGTGACCGAGATGGTCATGGCCAATCACACCGTACCCTTTTCCGGCAAGATAAACGGCAAAATCATTGTAACGGTCAATGTATTCCGACATGCCGTGAACGAGCTGAACGACGGCTTTCACATCTTCAACCTCCGGGTCCCAGATGATGGTATGTATTTGCGTTTTATTATCGGCAGAGGGGATATACAATTCGGTTTTTTTCATTATGCTTCGTCCTTTACACTATTTTGTATCATCATTAAGAGAAAACATACCGATGCGGCAAACCCAGATCACGGCTGTTCATGATCATCCATACTGCACATATGCATATATGGAGTGACTGTAAACAGCCGGAAGGCTTTAGGTTTTATATTCCGTTTTTCCATATATGCCGTTTTTGATCATGCTCATTCTGAAACTCAGTTCTTTTTCGCGACTCTGATTCCCGAAGAGACGATAGCCTGCTGGGGGCATACCAGCACGCACAGATGGCAGCCTACGCATTTCGACGGGTTCATGTGCGGGCGGCCGTCCCTGATAGTGATTGCCTGATGTCCGCCATCCATGCAGGACAGATAGCAGCGCTGACAGCCGACACATTTTTTCAGCTGGAATTTTGGATATATGATGTAAGAACGGTCCAGGCTGTTGGTCGGTACGATCCCCTCGATGGTGCTGCTTTTGACCTCGCTTATCGATTTGAACCCATGGCTGATAAGGTAAAAGGCCAGGCCTTCCTTCAGATCGTCGATGATGCGGTATCCGTACTGCATGACCGCTGTAGTCACCTGAACGGTGTCGGAGCCCAGAACGATGAATTCCAGCGCGTCCTTCCATGTCTCGATACCGCCCATTGCGGATATGTGCTTACCAGCCAGTTTGGGATCCTGGGCAAGTTCGGCGATGTAGCGCAGAGCGATCGGCTTGACAGCTTTGCCGGAATAACCGCCGACAGCAGTATGATAGACGCCGTCGGTCGAGTCGATATCTACTCCGATCAGACTCTTGATCGTATTGATAGCGGCGAGACCGTCCGCGCCTCCCCGTACTGCCGCCTCTGCGCTCTCCCTGATGTCGGTGACATTCGGAGTCAACTTCGCGATAATAGGCAGGGAAGTGTGTTCTCTTACTACGCGGGTATAGTGTTCGACCAGATGCGGCACCTGACCGACGTCGCTGCCAGTGCTTCCTTCGGTCATGTTAGGGCAGGAGAAATTCATCTCTAGGGCATCAGCGCCAGCCATGGTCAGCTGTTCTGCAAGATAGGCCCATTCTGCATCATCGCGTCCCATAAATGATACAAGCAGCAGCTTGTTAGGGTAATCCTTCTTCAGCCTGCGGAAAATCTCAATGTTTTCCTGCAGGGTATGATCCGAGAGCTGCTCAATGTTTTTGAAACCGATGATCCTGCTGTTATCCCCCCTGATCGCAGAAAAGCGCGGGGAGGCTTCCTCAATGTCCATCAGGCAGACCGTCTTGAAAGCAGCTCCTGCCCAGCCTGCTTCAAAGGCCCTGGCGCACATATCGTAGGTCGATGAGACGACGGACGAGGACAGTAGGAAGGGATTCTCCAGTTCAAAGCCGCAGAAATCGCATTTCAGACAGAAATAATCGACTTCTTTGCTTTCCCTCTCCCGAGTTCCGAGAGATGTGATGATCTCCTTGACCGGAAGGTGTATAGGGCAGGCATCCTGGCATTCGCCCCGGCAGTTATCGCAGGGGACATTTTCAGCTACTGCATTTAAGGCTCCTTCTTCATTATCGAAGTACAGCCGGCGCAGAATACGCGCCGGATCCATTTTCCCGCATGCCCTGCTGCAGGCTGCATTGTGGCATAAAAGACATTGCTGATAATTCAACTTCTTTCCTCCCACTCGATCTCTTTCGGAGAACGATGAAATACATATTATTCAAATCTCCCAGACCTATCTGAGTCTTCAAACCCTAGGCGGTATTCACCTGTCAGATAGCATTCTGTTCAGGTCTATCTGCATTACTCTTTCTGTACATGATATCGATGATGTTTGTGTCAGCAACGCATGATCTCATGTGACCGTTTGCTAAAACAGACCTTGAAGAACTGTAAACTCATACATATCCGATTTCCAGATAATTCGCAGACATGCTCCGATCAAGAGGATGCCTGAAAAATGATATTTGCTGTATACGGTATTGTTCATGAGGTTTACTGCCATCATATTATAAACGGTCTTTATCGATTATCCATCGTCTAGTCATAGCTGATTCGATAATAATTTATTCCTATCCGAGGTCTTCTGATTCAATTCCGAGTGTTGCATTTTCACGCAGGGTTCCTCCATGCTGGTCAGGTCATAAACTTGGTAAAGCATGGCATCAGCGCAAAGACGAATTGTTAAGTATCGAATGGATCGGCACAGTATACATATAATGCCGGATCTGCGGTGGGATCCCTGCGGTAAAAGAATCGGCGAGACAGTCGATGTCCCAAATAAAACAGGGGAGAATGCACTGGGACTTCCGCATCTTCTGTTATCTGGCCTGGTTCATAATGCTGAACGAATCGAATAAACAAAAGATGGCATGAGTTGATGATCGTGCCATCTTTTGAAAACAATGCGTTAAATGTCAGGTTTATCGTGACTGCTCTCGTTCTTTCCTGTAGGCCGTCAATGCCATAAGCGTTACGGACTTAAATGCATATAGTAACAGATTAATCATCGCAACATTTAAGTCAGCTGCCTCACAGACCATAAACAAGCCGCTTGCAGCGTATGGATTAATGGCTTCAAACAGAATTGCTCCGGCACGTCCGGCCCCCTTAAGATAATCCGGGTTTTCTGTTTCTTGCGGAGGATATTCCTTACCATTTACAAAAAAAACGTTCTTATCTTCATCATAATAAGCCTCGCCTTCAAAATCATCATCATAAAGATTGGGTTCGTATTCCTGCGCAACATAGTCAAATGAATAGACAGTCCTGGGACTGTAAAGACGTCCTTCGGTCGCAGAGCTGAATATAAACAGGAACAATACTGCCGGTATTGCAATGAGTGATACTGCTCGCTTCCAGCGAACGGCTCTAAGTATCCATGCAAGGCAGCAACTGCCGCCGATTACAGCAGAAAGACTTACAAGTATCAACACACAGTCGTATCCTTTCGGGAAATAGAACGGTACACTTTGCATGATATGAAAACCGACGATCAAAGCGAGAAAGGAAACGAATACGACCGGTACGCAAATAATAACGCTTAATGCGTGTTTTTTTGCTTCACTCCCGAACGCCTGATGGAGAAAATAAGCCAAGACCGTGACAACAATCATGGTGTAAAGTATTGAACATGAAAGGATCCTTCTATCGATTGTTCTGAGGCTTGATTCGATATAGTCATTCAGTGTCGCACTCATGTTGCTGTCAGCAGGGTCGATCTCAATTCCAAAACCTGTAGATGTGTATATATGATCATCATAGCCTATGGAAACTCGTGAGCTTTCAGACAGATCTACATTTTTCATTGCCTGATAGTCGCGGCTCAGGTCTTTGATCGCCATAAAGCTCATAATGCTTATGTACGTGAAAACAATAATACCTGCAGCAAGTGAGAGCATGCCCTTCATTCGATTATTCATAATGCCTCCAGTTGTTGCCGTGGCATATTAATGCGTAGTGTGTTTATGTTCATCGTAGTCGACCCATTGCCCGTCTTCTAGTGTCTCATACTTTCCCCATTCCGGGTTTCCGACATCCCTTCCCTTTACTCTTAAAGGGATAAATGCGTCATGCTGACAATCCGGCAGTGGGTCTTCGATCTCGATCCAGCCTCTTTCATCAACAAGGTCATTCCAGTCTTCATATAGATCTTCCAGAGAATCATAGCAGCGGTCAGATGAACACTGAATAGCATCCAGACTGCAGTACTCAAAGAGATAGACTCCCTCTTCAGCCACATAGAGCATGACCTTGACGATTTGGTCATCCTTATTGTATTTCATAGGCTCTTTAAGATAGGCATACTTTCTCATAACGATCTCCTCACCAGTTTTATCTCGATAGGCGGTACTTTGGAAGGCTCATTTGTTGCCGGTTCGCCTTCGGAATAAAGGCGGATCCTTTCGAAAGATGGATCATGATCAGGCAACTTATCCTCCACAATGATCCTGAATGAACGTCTTTCATATCCCCCCTCCAGGAAGATCATTACATCGGTGCGGTAACGTCTTCTTTCTGGAAGCCTCCCGCTAAATGATTTTCCCTGATATTCAAGACTTACCTCACCGTTTCCGGCAATGACAAGTTTCGCGTCTCCTTCCGGTGAAGTAAAGATCCCGGTGTAGTTTTCAACTTCCCACCATATATCCTTACCGAAATCGATCTCTTCTCCGCTTTCCGTCTGGCGCGACAGGTCTCTGATAAGCTTATATTCTTTGCCGCCTATCTTAACGAAATGCTCCGGCAGCTCGCTCGTACAGGCTTCATACCTCGCCGCTCCGAGCGTTACTGGTTCCCCGATCCTGTCCAGATACATGCCATCCACAAAAAAGCTGTTTTCGTAACTGGTGACGAGGCGGACAATTCTTCCATTGGACAGCGCACAGTCATAGCGGTAATCCCTGGCTCCCGATTTATACATGTCGTACTCGGTCGACATATAATAATACAGTTCGCTTTCCCCGTCTACACGCAAAAATCTGAGAACTTCTCCTGCAGGTATTACTGTATCCCCGATTTCTTCCCCTGCGTCATCCAGCGCTGTAGCGTTTAAATCGTGAAGCAGCCTGCAGCATACATTATGGCTGTCAAGGGCGAGCGCCTCATCTATCAGCGAGAAATGAAGCCAGGTGCGCCCGCGTCCTTTTTCCGGAAGGAAGGCGTAATGGCCGTTTGGCGCGTATGATGTATTCAGACCTGATTTCGCATCCATGAATTTTCGTGATCTTTCCCGCATGTGGGCACAGTCCGGGTCATATGGGACTGCCAGATAAAGCTCATGCATGAATGAATCGAAACACTGGGCATTCTGATTGGCAAAGCGATTGAATCCGCCATCGGGACTGGCGAAATTATATATGTATCCCCGATCCTGCAGATCCTCCAGACGATAGAAGTAATACTTGCCGTTGGTGCGAAGTATGAAATAATCCGAACTGTCATCCGAATATTCCAGCCACCATGACTCTGCGTTATCGCTGTCCTTCGTGATGACGCGGTACGCCGCATTGACATCCGAAGACTTTGCCTTTTCGACGCAGATCACCCGTTTATCGTGAGGCAGCACATATTCGGTATTTTTTTCTATCTGAGCGATAAAGCTTTCCGGTGTGTCTGCCGCGGCTTTGGCCATCGGGCCATCCATCACTGAATAAGGTATGGAGACATGTATAGCCTTGCGGGGATCCATCCCCAGATCCCTTCTTTTTGCTTCCGGAACCATAGACCCATCAAGATAGAAACGCAGCCCGAGATAATCCGCCGTCCAGGAAGGGGACTCCCTCCCATTATCGGTATAAACGGCATTTCCGTATTTATTAGACAGTGCATCCCTCAGGCGCTCATTGACGCTGTCGGGATCTTTCATGAAATCCGCAAGCGTCAGGGCATTGCCGTTTTGCGTATCATATACAGACGAGTGGAAGAAACAGGTTTTGATCCCGTCTGTCATCTCGCCCGGTGTGTTGCCAATACCTGTTTCCATCTCTGTCTCAAGGATACTGATAAGTGTCTCGTCCGCACGCGTCACGTTTGCGATATATGAGATATTCCGATAACGGTATCTCTCAGTAACCGCATCATTTTTCGCGGCAGTCGGGAATGCGTTTTCGGCAAGAAAACGTGAGGCTTTGGTTTCGACGCTTTCTTTAACGCGCGCATTCACCTCTGCAAGAGTTCTGGCGATGACTTCCGGGACTTCGCCCTGGGCTGTCAGCTCGGTATATCTGCCGTATACCCCGACCTCTTTTTCCGGGTCGACCGAGATAAGCTCTTTCAGCGTGGTTTTGACAGGATACGTTTTCCTGTCCGATTTTTCGCTGCCGTGAGCCTGCTCGCCTGTGCCATTTTGCTGCCTGGTCCCTCCGATGAGCAGAAATGCCGCAAATAAAACCGTAATATAGACCAATATCATGTTTTTACTCTCTTCATATCATATTGCATAATGCCCAAGCTTTCTGCTTTTGCCGGCTGTGCGAATGCTTATATAGCTATTGTTCATTATAAAATAAAAACGCGGAAACGTCCATTGAATCGACGCTTCCGCCGCTAAGAATTATCCATAAGCCCCCGGCTTAAGCTGCATTGATTATGCCATCCCCAATCACGGGGCTTGGGAACTCATCTTTTCCTGACTTTTCCGCAAATACCGGTCTGTATGCTTAGTACAGTTCGACTAATACAGCCTCTTCTGGTGAAAAATAGTCTCCCGAATAGCTGCTGACTCCGGCAGCTCTATATGCCTGTTCAAAAGATATCTTTTCGATGTTGCTTAAAAAAACAAAGGTCGAGTCAACAGCGGCGTTCGGCATCCTTCCTTTTATCTCAAGCCGATACTTATATGAATAATCATCGCACATCCATGTTCCGTCATCCATTTCGTAATATGTTTTCATATTCCCGTCGACAGCAGCCACGGAATTTGCTGTTCCGCTTCCCTGGATAATATCCTTGTGCCGAAATTCGATCGTATCGATTATTTTAGCATTGCCTTCCAGGTCCGCATATACGGTAACTATTACATACCCGCATTCGTCAGACGGTACGGACGGCCTTGATTCGCATATAATGCGGTAATTTGTGCCTGCAACAACCTGTGTTCCTAGGAGCGCAACAGGGGTATACTCAGCTCCTGTTAACGTTTCGCATGCTTTTTCAAACGCCGTCTCGGCATCGTCCGTCATCTCAAGGGATTCTGTCTCACTCCATCCTCCAACGATGCCTCCTTCAGCACTCGGAGCGTCAGCATCGCTTGCAATAACTTCGGTTACAGTTGCATTCCCTTCCAGATCCTCGTAAATACATACAATTGAATATGTCGTCTTTGCGTCAGGGACGACAGGCGTCGCTTTGCATAATACACAGTGGTTTGTCCCCGCTACAACCTGGCTTGCAAGATATGCGATGGGCGTGTAATCCACCCCGTCAAGCTCCGAAATCGCCTTTTCAAATACTTTTTTGAAATCGTTGGTTATGACAGGCGAATCAGCTTTTGTCCAGCCGCCGTCGATCTCCCCGCCGGTTTCAATACTTCCCTTGTTCTCGTTTTCTTTGTGCTGTTTGCTGCAGGAGACAAGAACGATTATGCTTGCTGCAATCAGCGAAAGACAAATGACGACCGATATTTTTTTCTTCATTTTCATCACCTCAACTGTTATGTGTAAAAGTCATTGAAAGTGTCGGAATAAAGCTTTCAATCTGTTGATCTGCATCCGGATATGACTTTGCATAAGTAAATGCTTCTTCTGTCGGTATGCCTACTGTTTCATCCGTATGTTCCCATGGATCATTCCAACTTTATAACTGGTGGAACTGTTAACGGATATCTTCATAACAATCACTGTGTCGCTGTACGAAGAATAATCTGCCTGAAGAATACCGATTATCTCGAAGGACTTTTATCTCAGGACATAGTCCAGCTTATAGTATATTAATTTGCTGCCGAAAAGGAATGACTATACGCTTTATTTGTGATATATTTATCTTCGACAAAACAATCATAGAGCTTTTGAGCTTTCGGAGGAAATATGAAAACAGCATTGGCAATCATTATTTTTATAAGCAGCATATTCGTAGTCGTATCCGTGGTCCTTCAGGAAGGCAAGGACGAAGGCCTTTCCAGCGCGATAACCGGCAATACGAACCTGTTCGGCAAGGGCAGGGAAAGGACTCTGGACGCGACGCTCCAGAGGATAACCGTCATTGCCGGAGCCGTCCTCGGTATCGCCGTCTTTGCAATGGGGGTATTCTTTAAATAGACCGGAAAACGGCGAAAAGGGGAAAGTGGGGATACAGCATTCTTTCAAGGCATATTATTTATCGGATCCGTTTACACATCAAAAACCGCCTGACAGAAGGTCAGGCGGTTTTGCTGTTTTATGCTGCCTTATTAGACTTGGCTTTATACCGTTGCAGAATCAGCAGGACATAAAAGGCGATAAAGGAACCGATAAGGACGGAGAACGCAAGAGTCAGCTGATCGGGATCGCCGGTCACAGGAGGCCCGGTGATATTCTTTATCTCCACTCTATTTCCTTTCTCATACGCTACCGCAGCAGTCAAAGCATTGTCAGAGCCCTCGGCTTTGGTTACGATGATGATTACCTTATGTTCAGCTGAGTCGTATTTCATATCCTCTTCGGTCCCCGGGGCTTCCTTTACGAAATACTCATATGTTCCGGCTTTGTCGAACTGGATCGGCCTGAAAAAGCCTGTCTGGGCAGTCTTTGTCAGGGTAAGTTCTTTCGTTTCAGGCATCGGCGCCCCTTCGGTGACAGGTGTCAGTGTGACGGTGAAGCTGTCTGCATCAAGCCATTTACGCCCTTCGAGCAGCTTGGTTACTGCGATCTCTGCTTCTGCGGGTGTAAAAGTGTTCGTTACTATCAGGCTTTTCTTGCCGTCGTAAAGGACTTCCGCTTTAAGACTGTAAGAGGAGAGAAGGTATCCGGGAGGATTACTGTTTTCATCGATGACATTTACCTCAGTAACATTTACGACTACTTTGTGCTTAGTTGTATCGTAACTGACGCCATCCACACCGCCGTTTTCTTCTGTGATCGTATACTCATATTTTCCGGGCTCGACAAATGTTATAGGCAGGAATACCGCAGTCGGCTCGCTTTCCGTAGCGGTCGCAGTTGCATCTTCCGGCATTGGCGCATCGGCTGTTACTGACGCTAATATAAATTTGAAGCTATCGGCTTTGCCCCAGTCGCTGAATTCCTTGGTAGCCTCCAGATAGACGGAGACGGTTCCGGGTTCGTCTTTTTTGTTTACAAGGTGGAGATCTGCCACATCCCCGTCATCGCATGGCAAAGTGACATAGAAAGGTTTGACCGGTTTGCTTATATTCTCATTCCTCTGTTTTGATCATCGGCTCATTGAATTCCGACTTGTTTCTGGCTTTGCAGAAGAAGATGATCATCACGAAGACCATGACGAACTCAAGGAAAGCCAAGGTCACCGGGATCAGATCAAAGATGAACTGATCGCGCGGCAGATTCTCCGAAAGCGTAAAGTCATAGGCGGCGTGCCAGAGATAGGGAATCAGGAAGGCAAGGTAATTGCAGGAGTTCTTTCCGGTTCTCAGGGCCTTGGAAATAAAGTAGCCCATGACGAAGCCGTAGACGGCATGTCCCATGGTGATTCCTCTGACGATGCCCTGGCCGACGCTGGTGGTAAAGGCGTAGACGATGTCCTCGAGAATGCCGAAGCCTGCGCCGACCAGCGTCATGAAGATGATGACGTCCAGATAGCTGACCTCCCCGGTCGCCTTCTTCAGCGTCTTGCGGAAATACAGGAACTTCCAGAGTTCCTCCATCAGCGCAAACATGATGAAGCACTTGATGACGTCGACCGCCAGCGGCGGCAACTTGTCAATGCCCAGCAGGCCGAAGAGGATGCTAAGAATGAGGCAGGAGAGTGCGATGGCTCCTGAGGATACTACGCCGTTGAGCAAGGAGAGGCGGCAGTTTTCCCGGTAGCCTTCTTTCTCCTTATAGAGACTGCGGAGCCAGAAGTACAGCAGCATTGCAGGAACCACGCTGGCTAAGATGACAAGTAAAATCTCCATAATAATCCTTTATGATACACATGTACCTTGTGAGCTCATGTGTATCACGATCCTTTCTGATGCTTTGACAGAATAATAAGATAAAAAGCAAAATAGTATGTATAGCTCTTATTTTACCTGTGAATTATCTGCTTACGGAGGAGTGAGGCTAAGGATTTTATCATCCTGTTTATAATCGTCAGGTTTTCGTATCTTCATATCACACAGGTCTACATGATAGTCCCTCCATAGAGGAAAGCAGCGGTGCTGTGAGGAGGTCTTTTTCATTACCATTTATTTTGGCATCGGAATCGCCAAATACGTACATGCAGCCTTAGATCGCATTGATGACATTTTCCTCTGCAGAGAGAACCTTGTTCATCCATCCAGTATGCCGATACGGTCAACCGGTTTCCCGTTTTTCGGCCAGAAAGTCGCCATTAAGGTCGCCGGAATGCGGTATTGCAGGTTTCTTTAGATTTTTCATGTAAACTCCCTAGACGAATCAAGTGTCCTTTATCAGGCGTGTCCGGGGAATGTACAGAACATATGCTTATTTCAATTTGAAGGAATAGTTGATGAAACAATGCAGATACTGGGACCCAAAAGCGTAAAATTGCATATAAGACGGAGGAATCTATGAGGAAATACAGAAGAATTACTGATAGGCTTTTAACAGGGCTGCTGGCAGTACTGCTGGTGTTAAACGTCTCTGCCTTGACGGTCAATGCTGAATCAAAGGCTGTTGAAGCCGATATCTTCGGAACAGCCGAGGAATATTCGACCTACAATGTAGGCGCAACGCTTTCGGACAGTTTCTACTATTCGGACAAATGGCTGACAGAAGACGATCCAACTAAAAGAAACGATGCCTTGGCGCTGCTGTCAATGCAGATGATCGCTGCATCTGTAGACGACGATCCGGATGGAAATGTGGTCGACATACTGAAGCAGATGGGCTTCGGCGATTTCAAGTTCGTCGGATTCAATACGGAAAACACAGACGACGCTGCCGCAACTGTAGCCGCAAAGATGGTTGGAAAAACGAAAATCGTTGCAGTCATCATTGAAAGCTACTCATTCAGTAGCGATTCCAAGAAGAAAGCCTGGAAGCAGAACTTCACCGTAAACGGCACTGACGGAGTAGAGACTGAACACGCAGTCTGGTCTAAAGCCGCTTACGGACTGGCAGACGAACTGACGGAATTATATGCCGCTGAAGGCACCATATATTGGATCATGGGTCAGAGTCGCGGCGGAGCCATTGCCAATCTCACGGCAAAAGAACTGCCTGCCAAGCTTGCGGCAAAGACTAAATCCAATTTCAAGGTATTCGGATATACTTTCGAAGCTCCGGCTGTTGCTAAAGCAGATCAGAATTCATCAGCATTCGATTACATCCACAATTACATCTGCAGCGATGACCCGGTAACGAAGATCCCGATGTGGGGAATGGTCCGTTACGGTGTCGACTACAAACTCAACACCGAAGAAATCGATGAAAAACTTCCGGAAGAGCTTGCAAGGCTCGGAAGCACGATGACAGAAGTTTACTACAGCCCTTATGAAGGAATCGATGCGCTTGTGCAGAAATTGGAAGACAGAGTTTCCTGGACACCGGAAGGGACCGGTGCGAATGACAGGGCTGATTATTCCAGACAGAAAAAGGATGAGTTCACCGACACAAACGAAAACACCCAGAGTGTCGAGTATAACGTTCAGGTGGCAATGGTCGATTTGATGGATCTGATCTTCTCTGGTGCAGCATCAGGCATTTCAGCGGAAAGCCTGCTGGAAAACCCGGAAAAGCTGATGGACATGCTGGAGTTAGTGATCAACGGAGCCAAGGCTGAAGAAGAGGGCAACTACAATGAGTCTTGCCTGCAGTATTATTCGGCTGCTCAGGTGTTATACCTAGTTCTGTATTATTCTACATCTGGACAGAGCGCTCTGACAATGAAAGACATTTATTGTCTGCTTAAGGTTCTGGCACCGCTCCTGGTAGATACTTCGTATACACCGGAACCGGAAAGCGATGCAATGACGGAGCTAACGATGTACCTCTTACCGGCCATCGAGATATTCCAAAATATCAATAACATTACTTATTCCCATCATTTCGATACGCTGCTGGCCAGACTTAAAGCCCTGGCACCTCAGCCGGAATTGGCTGAAATAGCCATTACGATTGATGAACCGGCTGCCGGTGATGGAACTGCAAAAGCCACAGCAAAAGTCAATGAATTCATTGATGATCTTGGGTATGACTGGCTTACGGTTGAAGACGCAGTATGGAATACCGAAGAAGATCTTAAGGATGACAGCATATATTATCTGACAATATCTCTTAACGCTCTGGCACACCTCATTCCCGAAGACTTCAGTTTCATGCTTAACGGACAGGAACCGTTCGATGATCCCGTCATCGGCTACACTGATGGGATCGGAACGGTAACTGCGACTTTTGAGTTTGTAATCGGTACGCCCGACCAGTGTACAGTCAGCTTCGCAACAGACAAAGGTGAAGCTCCTGAAGGTATCAGTGTCATAAAAGGCCAGTCCCTGAAGAAAGTCGACAGGCCTGAGTTCACTGACACGATCAAAGCAGACGGGAAAAGCTGGGTGTTCGTAGACTGGTTTGATGATGACGGAAACAGCTGGGATGAAATCACACCGGCTGATGACATCGTTCTTACTGCCAGATGGTTGCATAGCATCGATGACATCCGTGTGACCTTCGAGATACCTGAATTTGGGGGTGATATGCCTGAACCAACAATACCGGATGACGATTATGAGCTTTTCGAGTACTCCATATCGGATGAACACTACGAAACTGCAGATAAGGCAGATTCCGCAGGAGAGTATCACCTGAATCTTTTCTTCAAAGTCATCAATCCGGACAAAGCGGTGTTCGCAACAAAACTCGTTGACGGCGAATACTATGATTATGCCGGTAAGGCATATGTAAACGGAAAGAAGACACAGGCCTTTTATGAATACGAAGAAGGGGAAGGATATGCATTCGTTTCAGTGTTTTTCGATTTCACAGTCGGGATCGAGCCTAATGTCTACAGCTTCGTAGAAGGTGCAGGACAGGAATGGGTCAAGGGCAGTGATGAAAATGCTTGCTTCAAGGTTACCTGTGAGGGCGATGACAGCGAGATCTACTGGATGTTCAACGGACTTAAAGTCGACGGTGAATACCTTGAAGATGAGGACTTCTCGGCAACCGAAGGCAGTGTCATAATTGAACTGCCCGCCGAATATCTCGAAACTCTCGGGGAAGGGGAACACACTCTGACCGCCGAGTTCAAGGATTCTGAGGCTACCACCACATTCACAGTCAAAAATGATGTACCGGTTCCGCCGGATGTTCCGGGAACTGGAGACAGCGGCCTCGGTTCGGTATTATTGCTGATGACGCTGAGTATTGTTGGCTGTGCATGTTATGCAATTGGCCTTCGCCGCAGAAAAGTACAGTATTAGGAAAAGACTCCTTTTACAAAACGGGATTAACGGGAAAAAATAATAAGAGAAGAGATTTATGAAATTCTTAAACCTGATTAAAAAATTTGAAAAAGCCAAGACTCATCTTCTGATGCTGATAGTCGGCATTGGCTTTATACTGGCAGCACTTTTTCCGATGATTCTGCCTGGATGGACATCAGACAATTCACCGATGATGGATTTTATTTTTGCCGTCGTAGGGATCGCTCTGGTTATCTTTGCGTTTCTGGGACTCAAAAACGTTGCTGCGACGACCCTAGAGGAGGCCAATTATTTCGATAAGGTTGACAAGAACGTGGCGCCTGAAATAGTAGAAAGAATAAGAACCAGCACTTCACCGGTAAATGACTATTACTTCCATTATTGCGGGAAGCTGAATCAGAGTTATGTTCTCGAAACGCCTGAAAGAAAACCGGTCTATGAGATCAACTGCGATAAGGTGGGTGTGGCGAGCGATTACGTCTTTACCTTCAAAAACTGCATCACCGGTAAGGAAGAAACCAAAAAAGTCAGCCATACCGTTTCCACTTCCTATGGTTCAGACAATTTCTCAATCGTCGACAAGTCATATTTCAAGATTGACGGAAAGAATATCTGGGAATACATTGCTGGGATGGGTTATTCAGTAGATCCGTATCCTGATCCTGTCGAATTCTCATTCCGCGTAAGGCATTACGGCATCGAAGTTGCCAATCTCAAGGTCGCCGGGACCAATATCCTGCCTGAGTATGAAGGAAAAGGCGGTCTCAGGGACGTAGCGATGAGCAGCGGTCTCTACAGGGTATCATGCCGTGATGAAGATGTTGAAGCTGTAGCAGTCATCGCCTTTGCGGTAAGCAGAGTACAGATCGTATAAAGAAATCCATAAACATAATTAACCGTATTTCATATTTTTAAAGATACCGTTCCAGATGCGGAAAACAACAAACGGGAAGAGATTCCCGTTTGTTGTTTTTGAGAAGTTATGATGTTCAGTCATCCCTTCATGAAATGAAGTTTTCTTCCATACAGCAATCTGAAAGCGTCGTCTTCATATCATTTGTCTCTCCTAATAAGAGCGATACGTTCTGCGTGCCATGGGGCGATGGCTTGAAAAATGCCGTTATCAAATCCGTATACACGGCCTGTCTCATCAAGAATTCGCCTGCGATTGTCGGATTTGTTTTATTGTGTAGTCTGCGTAACGTTTGGCAAGGACCTTATCATATACGAATCTGCGCTTTTGGAATATTCACGCATGGCAGCTCTGATCAGCGGATGATATTCCTCAGGCAGATGATCGATCGCCCATTCTCCGCCTTCTTTTTTAGACAGAACGAGCCCCTCTTTTTTATATGCAAGCTCCCCTTGCCAGATTCAATGTGAGATACATGGGATAGAGCGTTATCTCCTCTGCTGCATCTTCAACGTCGAAACAAATCCTTCCATGTCAGACTCTTCAAAATAATGGCCGCTTGAATTATTCTCCATAATGATCTCCCTGCCGGGAAACTCTGTTCAGTAGTCTTTCTCTGCAGAACCAGACCTTCGGTGAGAATCATATTCCATCATTATCTAGGATCGGTTCAGGACCGAACAGGTCATAACAGAACGGTCAGGCCTTTTCAGTATCTTTCACAAGTTTCAGCGCATTCGTTAACATCATTTATCTATCGATACTACCGTCCCGACATGCCATGGGACAATGGACTGAATAAAAAGCTGTTATCAAAGCTTTTTTGAGCCGGATCTCTCAGATCGATTCTGTTGACCCGGCAAATGGGATTATATGTGAAAAACTTTATATAATTCAGTCTAGGATACCCCATTTTTCATTAGCCTTCTGAAATAGGACCTTGATGCTTTCGCTGTGCCTTGCGACCACGTCCTCATCCTCCTTTGATAAGGCGTTGCCCTTGGCATCAATATAGACCGAATATCCAGTTCCGTCTTCATATAGCAGTACTCCGAACTTATACTCACCGGCAATTGTAGGCCATATGATCAAAGCATCTGTAAAAGGGTTCTCGCTTGCAGCAGGCGATCCAACAGACATATTTCCGGTAAAAGAAAGATAGTCCGGATACTTTACCAGATAGTCGTATCGGTCGGCATCCGTATAAAGATATCTTTTGCTCAAAACAGTGTTGAATTCAGCGGCTTCCATGCCGTCGGATAGTTTCCCGTATTTGATGTGTGACCACACAAACCAGGCGGCGTTAAACAATGCAAACGCAATTGCGACAGCCAGAACGATCCTGAGTATTCTCCTTTTCAAATGATGTACTCCTCCGTTAATACAGGCGTATCAGTTCGTTTCATCAGATCATCTGATATGTAATCTCAGCTCCGTCTCGGGCAATCAATACGGCTGATCCGACCTGCGAACCGTAAAGATATGCTTCCTTTTTATCAGGAAGCACAACTGTGTGTTTTGTTCTCATTCAGTTATCGTTCCATCATTTTGATCACAGCATCAACGGAGATGCATTTTGCAAATCTTTCCGGCCACATCATATCGTTATAATACTTATAGGTTGTCTGGCCATCCATATAGTCATTATCAAAGGTAGTATTTGCTTCGCCGGGAACTATTACATTGTAGCCTCTCTCAAAAGCCGATTTGACCGACGCGTCTATGCAGAAATTTGTCTGCAGCCCAACTATTATTATATCTTTATCACCGGATCGATTAAGATAATCTGCAAACTCAGAATTGCCGAAACAGCTGTTGATTGTCTTTATGTATTTCTTTTCATTCTCCTTGGGGGATACCTGTTCTGCGATTTCAAATCCTTCATCTCCGACGGACAAGCCTGTTCCCGGCCCGTCGTCATGCTGGATATAAATGACCTCAACTCCATTCTTTCTTGCGGCATCTATGATCCCGGTCACGCTCTTAATGAAAACATCAAAATTATAAAGCCTGTTATCCATTATCCCATTTTGAATATCTACAACTATAAGCTTCATTGAATAACCTCACATTTAGTTTATATTATTGCATACGGGTTTTGGTTATTCAATGCGGAATAGGACACTGGGTCTTTGTTGATAGCTCTTTCGGATCCCGTTGCCGGAGCAAGGGATCATACGTGAGAACGGCGCAGACGTTCTTGAACTCTGCGCGATGGTATGAAAAGAGTACGGGAGCGGATATCCATCTCCCGTACTTTGAACAGAATAATACTGCGTATATGCCGGAGCCGGTCACGCCATGAGCTTCGCCAGCTCGGCGGCAATGGCGGAAAGGAACTCGTCGGTGTCAACGCCGCGCGCCTCGAATCCGGGCTCCGCGAGATGGACGAGATCGTTCGTCATGATCCCGCTCTCAAGCGTGTTGAAGCAGGCTTTCTCAAGCGAATCCCCGAAGTGTTGCAGCCGGGTGTTCCCGTCAAGCTCGCCGCGCTTCCTGAGCGCGCCGCTCCATGCGAAAATCGTCGCAATGGGGTTCGTGCTGGTCTTTTCTCCTTTCAGATATCTGTAGTAATGGCGGGTGACGGTACCGTGGGCAGCCTCAAACTCGTACTTCCCGTCGGGATTCACCAGTACCGACGTCATCATGGCAATAGTACCGAATGCCGTGGAGATCATATCGCTCATGACGTCGCCGTCATAATTCTTGCACGCCCAGATGTATCCGCCTTCCGAGCGGATAACGCGGGCTACCGCGTCGTCTATCAGGGTATAGAAATAGGTGATGCCAAGCTCCTCGAACCGGCTCCTGTAATTCTCATACTCCGCCTCGAACACTTTCCGGAACTCGCCGTCATAATACTTCGAGATCGTATCCTTGGTCGAAAACCAAAGATTCTGCTTTGTATCGACGGCGTATTGGAAACATGAACGGGCAAAATCGCGGATGCTGTCGATATAGTTGTGCTGTCCGAGCCAGACCGCTGGACCGGACGCCTTCTGAACGGTGACCGCCTGTTCTTTGCCGCTCTCGCCCCTGAACACCATCGTGCACACGCCGGGCTCGTCCGTGACCATTTCGGCGGCCTTGTAGATGTCGCCGTATGCGTGACGTGCGATAGCGATCGGCTTCTTCCAGTTCTTTACGACCGGTTTGATGAAATCGACGACGATCGGTGAGCGGAAAACGGTCCCTCCCATGATCGAGCGGATAGTAGCGTTTGGCGAAGGCCACATCTTCGTAAGCTGCGGATACTCCTCCATGCGCTGATAGTTCGGCGTGATGGTGGCGCATTTGACCGCGACCCCGTACTTGAGCGCGGCATAGGCGGCTTCTTCGGTCACCTTGTCTTCAGTAGCGTTGCGGTTGAGCAGGCCGAGATCGTAGTATTCCGTATTGAGCTCTACGTACGGGCAGATGAGCATATCCTTGATCTTCTGCCAGAGGATACGGGTCATCTCGTCTCCGTCCATTTCCACGAGCGGTACGGCCATCTTGATTCTATCCATAGTTATTCCTCCATTCAGTCCGCGCCGTAGCCAGCTGCGTAGTAATTCATGAGGCAGCCTTCCGTAAGGATGAGCTTTTCTTCACTGGAAAGATCGCGGCAGAACAGCTTGAGCGGCCGCGTCCCTTCCTTCGTGACCACGACCGCGTCGAATTCCTCCCTGCCTTCAAGTATCCCGGCTCTGACTCCGGGGATATAGACCCAGTCGTCCTCGGAAAAATCAAACACCTCGGTGCCGTCCATTGTGAACGGGACTATGCCCCAGTTGATGCAGTTGGATCTGTAACGCTTGGTCGCGTATTCATAGCAGATATTCGCAAAGCCGCCCAGTACCTTTTGGCAGCTCGCCGCCTGCTCCCGCGCGGATCCGTCGCCCGGCTTCCTGGAAACGACGCAGCTGCCGACGGTGGTCTTCGAAAGCTCGCCGCCGACCGCCCTGAGGATTTCGGTGACAGCTTCGGGCGCCTCTCCTTCTTCCCGTCTCTCCTCCATCTGCTTTACCTGCTTGCTGCTACCGACATACTCGGGAACACGTCTTGAGAGGGCAAAATCTGACAGCTTGACCGGATTGGATCGGTAACTCGACGTCTCGCCGGACGGTATCAGCTCGTCTGTCGTCGTGACCTCATCGGGAATCACGGCGCACAGTTTCACCAGAAGGTCGTCCTCCATCTTCGGCATATGAGGCCAGTCCGTGATATTCGGGCCCAGCTTGAGCTCGACCGACGGATCGGCTTTCCCGAATCCGAACCAGCAGCGTTTGTTATAGACCGTATCGGTGTATCGGTATTCATGCGGTCCGACAGTATATTCGATATCTGTGGCCGCTGTCAGCACGCCTCCGTTGATTGCGGTCGCAGCGATCGAACGCGCGTCCATGAGCGCGACGGCAGCTATCTGACCGTCGGAGGGCTTCGAACCCTCGCGATTTGCGAAATTCCTGGTCGCATGCCTGATCGACAGGGTGTTGTTTGCCGGCGTGTCTCCTGCGCCGAAGCATGGCCCGCAGAAACACGGTTTGATCACTGCTCCGGCCTCGATATATGTCTCCGCAGTCCCGTCCCGAAGGATGGCGAGATTCACCGGAGCCGACGAGGGATACACGGACAGATCAAAATAGCCGTTTCCGATGCTTTTGCCTTTTAGGATCGCCGCAGCCTCTGCGAGGTTGTCGTACATGCCTCCCGCGCAGCCGACGATGACTCCCTGGTCGCACTGCACCTTGCCTTCGGGATTGATGCTGCGGCAAAGATCGAGCTTCACGCCTTCGAGCGACTTGTTGCAGTCTTCCTCGATCTGCCTGAAGATCCGCTCGGGATCCTTCTGCAGTTCATGTATGGTATATGCCTTCGAAGGATGGAAGGGGAGCGCGATCATCGACTCCATCCTGTCAAGATGGATTGTCACCATCCTGTCATAGTACGCGCCGTCATCCGGGGCGAGCGGAGAATACGCCTCCGGTCTTCCGACGTTTTCGTAATACGCTCTGACCTTCTCGTCCGTAGCCCAGATCGAAGTAAGGCAGCTGGTCTCGGTCGTCATCACGTCGATTCCGATACGGAAATCCATGCCGAGATCAGCAATGCCCGGACCGGCGAATTCCATGACTCTGTTCTTGACAAAACCGTCAGGGAAGGTCGCTGCGACCAGTGCGATCGCGACGTCATGCGGGCCGATGCCGTGCGGGACTTTGCCTTCGACCCATACGAGCACCACCTCGGGCTCGTCGATATCCCACGTGTTGTTCAGCAGCTGTTTGACCAGCTCCCCGCCGCCCTCGCCGACGCCCATCGTCCCGTAGCATCCGTAGCGGGTGTGGGAATCTGAGCCGAGCACCATCTGCCCGCACCCGGCGAGCTTCTCTCTTGCGAACTGATGGATAACGGCCTGATTCGGCGGAACGTAGATCCCGCCGAACTTTTTTGCGGCGGAAAGTCCGAATGCGTGATCGTCCTCATTGATCGTGCCTCCGACCGCACACAGACTGTTATGGCAGTTCGTCATTGCGTACGGTATGGGGAACTCCTTCATGCCGGACGCGCGGGCAGTCTGAATGATGCCGACATAGGTGATATCGTGCGATATCATGGAATCAAATCGGATCCGCATCTTTCCGTCGCTGCTTTTTTTCTTCTCATGCGCCCGGAGTATTCTGTATGCCATCGTACGCTCGCGGGCGTTAAGATCCGCCGTATGAGCATCGACCGGAAGCCCATCCTTCAGGTATACTCCGCTGCTTCTCTTCTCGATCATTTCCATTCTTGTACTCCAGGATCAGTTTGTCTGTTTCTCTTTTTCCCTGAGCATTTCGCGCAGGAACTGCTGCGCTCTGTAAACGTGCAGCGCCATCTCCTTGTCAGCCGCTTCCGTGTCGTGCGCCGCTATCGCCTTGAGTATGCTCCGATGTTCTGCGGAAGACTGCATCGCCCGGCTTTTATTCTCTATGGACGCCTTGCGGAACTTCTGGATCTTTCTGTGCAGCGGCACGAGCGTGTCGTAGAATACGGCGCTTCCGCTCAGCCGGTAGATCTTCTCATGAAACTCGCTGTCAAGTGCCTTGACCTTCTCTGCGTCGTGTTTACTTACATAGAACTCCTGAAGCTCCAGAGTTTCCTCCAGGTCCTTCAGCTCATCCTCGGTGATCCTTGCGGCGCACGCCGCAGCGGCAAGTCCTTCGATCCGCTTTCTGATCTCATAGATGTACTCGGCGTCTTCCTCCGTGATACCGAGCACAAGAAGGCCCTTGCTCTGAGACTCGATTATGTGTTCCTGCTCAAGCGCTCTTATCGCCTCTCTTACCGGGGTTCGGCTGACTCCGAGCTCCTCGCACAGTTTGGCCTCGGTGAGGATGCTTCCGCGCTGATATACCCCATTGAGGATATTCCATTCGATCTTTTCGAATACCTGATCTGCAAGTGATACCGGCCTGTCGGTGATCATCGTTTCATCCTCCTTCCTTTCACAAGCGGCACAGCCGGCCGCCCGAAAGCTGCTCGATCTTGCCTTCGAGCTCGCTCGTTGTCAAAGACGTCTGACGGCCTTTCTCGTATTCGCCGTCTATCCAGTTCTTCAGCGCCGTGACAAGCTCGTCATGCTTTGTCAGCTTTTCGTTTTCACTGAGATTGTAGTTCTCGTTGATCCAATACGCGATCCCCGCAAGGCCGGAAGATTTACCGATCAAGACGGACGGACGCTTGTTGAGGATCTTCGTCGTATCGAAAATGTTGTAGATCTGCTCATCCTTCATGAGGCCGTCGGCATGGATGCCCGCTCTGGTCGTATTGAAGCTGCGGCCGACGAATGGCGTCATATCCGGGATCTTGTAGCCGATCTCATTTTTGAAATAATCGGCGATCTCCGTGATCACCGTCGGGTCCATTCCGTCCATGGAGCCTCTCAGCGACGCGTACTCCATGACCATCGCCTCGAGCGGGGTATTGCCGGTCCGTTCGCCTATACCGAGAAGCGAGCAGTTGACGGCGCACGCACCGTACAGCCAAGCAGTGGAGGCGTTGGAAACCGCCTTGTAGAAATCGTTGTGTCCGTGCCACTCAAGCATCTCGCTGGGCACATCCGAATAATGTTGCAGACCGTATATGATCCCCGCCACGCTGCGCGGGAGAGCGACTTCAGTGTAGGGCACTCCGAGACCCATCGTATCGCAGGCGCGAATCTTTACCGGGATACCTGAGTCTGCGGACATCTTCATGAGCTCATTGACGAATGGGACGACGAAGCCATAGAAATCTGCTCGGGTAATGTCTTCGAGATGGCAGCGTGGCACTACGCCTGCCTCGAACGCCATCGCGACCGTGCTCAGATACTGATCCATCGCCTGCTTGCGCGTCATCTTAAGTTTCTTGAATATATGATAGTCGCTGCATGATACGAGAATGCCCGTTTCACGTATTCCGAGATCCTTCACAAGCTTGAAATCGTCCTTGGTTGCCCGGATCCACGTCGTGATCTCCGGAAAATCGAGCCCGAGATCCATGCATTCGGCTATTGCCTGCCTGTCATTCTCACTGTATACGAAGAACTCCGTCTGACGGATGATCCCAAACGGGCCTCCGAGTTTGCTCATCAGCTTGAAAATATCCACAATTTGCTTGACTGAATAAGGCTCAACGGACTGCTGACCGTCGCGGAACGTCGTGTCGGTTATCCATACCTCCTCCGGCATCCCCATGGGAACGCGGCGGTGGTTGAACGAAACGCGCGGTACCTCGTCGTAGCTGAACAGATCCGGGTACAATACCGGCTCGGCAACGTCCTGCAGTGCGTAACGATAGCTTTTTTGTTCGAGAAGATTTGTTTTGTCGGAAAGCTCCAGCATCTTTACATTACACTCGCTTTCATTGAATATGTGTATACAATTATACATGTGTCCGCAATTTTGTCAACGTACTAAACGCAATACTTTCGTGCTATGCGGCTTGTAATATGCACACATTGATATTTCATCCGCAGCTGCGACCGTTAGGATTATGAAGCCGTATTGCAGAGTCGGAGCTTACTTGACAATCTCACGATCTCGAGGGAAACTATCAAGCAGTGCACGCAACGATGACAAACCAACACCAACATCACGTTTAAAATAGACGTTAAACCGGCAAATTTACGATCTTTTCAAATGTTTCCGGCTTAACCAGAGATTAACGCGCATGAGTGTTATGATGAAATCTTCTTTTTCTTCTGGTCATTCAGACTGTCGGGAATCCTGTGATTTTGGCTATTAGAATTTTCACGTTAAGTGATCCCGTGTTTCCGGGTGCCGATCTTCTTTTCTGTCCGTCTGAGGCCATATGCGATCTTACCCATATAGACCGGGTTATCAATAACCTTCTTTACGAAGTGATCTAAAAAGCCGGGGATGGTTCTATTATGCCGGATCTTCTTCACATAGCCGTAATCGTTCAGATATTTGGCCACACTGCTTGTGCCTTCGTTGGTATGGATATAACGGTCATAAATCAGCCGTATGACCTCTGCTTCGTCCTCGGCGATCATCAACTCGCCATTGACCAGTTTATAGCCGTAAGGGGCAAATCCGTCGTTCCAGCGGCCTTCTCTGGCCTTCTGCTCACGTCCGGCCATCGTCTGGGTCCGAATATTCTCACGCTCGATCTCTGCCACTGCAGACAGTACAGAAATCGGCATCTTTTGAACTGTCAATGCCGTCCTCCACGCAGATCAGGTTTACACCGAAATCCTGCATCAGCTGCAGAGAATTCAGCACGTCTGCAGCGTTACGTCCGAACCGGGACAGCTTAAACACCAGGACATAATCAACATCGTCTTTACGGTCCTGGATATCCTGCAGCATATGCTGGAACTCCAGACGGCCCTGAATGGTCTTCCCGGAGAAACCTTCGTCGGAATACTCGCCGGCAATCGTATAATTCTGGTATTCAGCATATTTCCGGAGCTTATCCTTCTGGGCATCCAGACTGTAGCCGTCGACCTGGATCGCCGTGGAGACGCGGGTGTAGATATAGCATTTTTGTGTCTTCTTAATCATCTTTCTCAGTCTCTGATTTGTTTCCGGGAAGCATCGGCAAATGGTCTGTGCTGATCCTGGTCAAAGTGCTCATTTGTCTTATTGCAAGGTCTCTTAGAAGCACCAGACGTTCAGACATCGGCTTGCCCTGTTCTATCAGGATGGCGTTATAACTTTCCATGTTTGCGAGGACCAGCAGTTGATTCAGGTTCGCGTCATCCCTGATATTACCTTTTTTATCGGGGTTCTCATCCCGCCACTGTTTCGCGGTCTTGCCAAATAACGCCACATTCAGCATATCGGCTTCATTGGCATATTTATAGGAAATCTGCTCCGTGGTCAGATCCGGAGGGGTCAGGTTTTCCTTAATAGCATCTGTATGAATGCGATAATTCAACTTGGCAACTTCACGGTTCAGATTCCAGCTCAAGGACAGGCGGCTGTTCTCGTCATGCTTGATCCGCTGGTAGTCTTTCACAATATACAGTTTGAATTCTGCCGAGATCCACGACGCAAATTCAAGTGCAATATCGGAATGAGCGTATGTGCCTCCATAGCGGCCGGCCTTTGTTGTGATACCGATTGCATTTACGCTTTCGATCCATTTTGAAGGGGACATGGTGAAAGCATGCAGTCCTGCTTCCTTCCTAAACCCGTCGAATTCGACGGGTTTAAAGTCCGGATTATGCAAGGTCTCCCATAAGCCAAGGAACTCCAACGTCTCACGGCTGCGCATCCAGTTCTTGATTACGTCATTTGGTGCGTTACTCTTATATTTTGCAATATCAGTCAGAGAAATGAATTCATTCTCAAAATCGGTTGTGTAGATGCTGATATCGAATCCTTTGGCGTGGATCGTTAGATAGGATGGATATTCTATCGATAAGTACTTTTATATTTCTTTTTCTTTTATAGAACCGGAACGCCTGTACAGGGAAGGCCGTCGTTGGCTCCGCCTGTCAACTGATTCTCCAGTCCTGGAGAGTCTGTCTGTAGGGCTGTCGGATGTTCTTCCTGATCAAGCGGACATTCCCGGACCAAATACTCTGTGTCTGCCAGCTGGCTGGTCTCTGTCCGGATCCTGTGCCTCGTGACGTATCCAAACCTCTCCAATTCGTTCACGGTGCTGCGGACCGAATCGAGTCCATCCTTACTGAGCCTCGCAAGCCCCTTCATGTTGTAGTTCCAATCGTCCGGCAGACTCAGCATGACCGACAGCAGCCCCTTGGCCTTCAGCGACAATCGTTTGTCCTTCAGATGATAGTTGGCCATGACCGTGAAATTCTTATTTCGCTCTACGCGAAAAACCTGTGACATTGCTTTTACCTCCTTTGTCTTTTCTGAAAACTGTGAACAAGGCACCCGGAGGTTTTTGCTTTTGATGAAAAACAAAAAAGCCGGGTCACATAGATACGCACCGACAGACGAACTCCAAGAGTCCGCCAAAATCGATATGTGTCTATGTAACCCGGCAATCATTTTGCCGGTGGCTGCCCCAATGCAGCCCACTGTATCTGTTCTATCAGACAGATACTCTATATAAACCGAGAACTCACCTTTTAGGGGAGAGAACCGATAACGAACCGGGCCGAACCCGATTCCCCAAAGATCCTTTTTTCAGGACCGATACAAATATACCAACACGGATTTGAACTGTCAATACACCTGAAAGCGGTTTACGGTTCCAGCCGTCAACGTGTTGCTTGCTAAGCTTTCACTACTTGGCAAGCAATGCATACCTGTATGATTTGGTACTTGGCAAGTAGGGCCTGCACTTACAGGTTTTGCAAATTGGCGAGCAGTGTCCGGATGGATGTCAGTACCTGGCAAGCAGTGTACAGATCCGGACCTGCGCCAATTTCTGCACCGGCTCGTTGGGAACACATCCCAAACCCAGAGATCGCACAAGTGCGAGCTGCGCGTCTTTTGACGCTTTAGTATCCAGACCTAAAACGAAAAAAGTGATTTTCCTACGACCCCAAGATGGATTTATGTGTCGTTATCGTCAGGGGTAGAATCCAGTATTTCATCTTTGTGAACATTCAGTGCTTGGCGAATTCCTTTCAACTGATCACTTATCTTATTTACGGATTTAAGAAAATCCTCTTCATCAGTAGTTGAAGAAAAGAAGGTCATATAGTGCTCCAGATCCACAAAAAGATCACTCTTGTACTCTTTGCCTTGAGCTTCATAAATGATGGTTCCGGTGAGCGGCATCATATTAGGATTACCCCGCATCTTATTGCTGCCAATGAAAAGATCATAATGCTGACCGACGCCTATAATACACTCTTTGCCCTTAATCCGTTCCAACTCGTTTCTGAAAGAATCTTCCGGGAGGCTATCAATAAAAGATTGATCCAAATTGA
The DNA here is from genome assembly GCA_017551505.1 of Eubacteriaceae bacterium. GTDB lineage: Bacteria > Bacillota > Clostridia > Eubacteriales > Anaerofustaceae > JAAYHF01. The sequence continues at coordinate 22,121 of JAFZLL010000058.1, read as the reverse complement.
TTCTTACGCGTTGAGCTGTCAAATTTCCGTGGTTAACAAACCTGGCGATATACCATGTTCTTCTGCTGTAGTGGAATTCAAGTTCTATAAGTGGCCTATTCGTTTCCGCGTACTGTTTTTGCATTTCTTTAAGTTGTTCTTTGGATGCACTTGCGGATTTGAAATTGGCCCAACAAATGAAAATGGTTGCTATAACGTATATCCCGGTGATGACCACCATTATCCACTCGGCGTTCATAATATCAGCATTACCTCATTTCAATCTCTCGCACAGCGGTAGCAATTCTTCAAGCCGGGCGATGATACGTTTCTGCTCGGCCAACGGTGGGAGAACAACTATTGTTTTTGCAATTGCATCCAACACCCAGTTTTTATTTCCTACGCCCCGCGTATTTTCTGTAGCCTGCATCTGTACCAACGGACTTTTGAGGAGATAATACAGGAACGCTTCATCAATACAATCATGGCTATACTTCAAGAGTGCAACACTAACAAATAAACTGAACGGCTCATCTGTGTCAACAATCGCCGGAACTCCTGTTGTGCCGACTTTCGAGAGAAGCATATCTCCTCGAACAGGATCGCATCTTGCATATAATTCTTCATGTTCAGATGCGGTGATATATTTAGTATTGCTTAAGGACAGAAAACCACTGCTCATATCCTTGACTGAAACAAACTTCACCCCACTTGTCGAGTACTTTGGAGTTTTATGTGTTCCATCAGTAAGCTTGTTTAGAATACTACCCAGATAAACCCATTTCCATGTTTCAGGAATCTCAAAAGGAATATCATCATCAGATGGCATTCCCATTTCATCTGTACGACGGTCCCTCTTGATCTTTCCCGCGTTGATCAGCGCTTGCTTTTCGCGCTGAATTTGTAGATACAGTTCCTCGCCGGTGCCTTCCTCGGGGCGCTGCTCCACCAACTTACCCTGGAGGGCCATTTGCAGAATGGATTTCTGCATATCCCCAGGGAAGCGCTTGTTGAAGTCCTCCAGGCGGCTCCACGCCTGCTCATAGCGGTCGATCAGCGGCAGCAGCTCTTCGATCTTGGCTACAATGCGCTTCTGCTCGGCAAGCGGCGGAACCGGAATAGGAATTTCTTTCAGCTTCTTAATACTAACGCCACCGATGATTCCAGTCATCATGCCATTGAAAAGGGCCTTAAATTCAAAACTCTGCAGATAATAGTACAGATAAGAGTTAAGAATCACATCCGGATAAAACATGCAAAGCTTATTTCCAAAACACACATCCCTATCGAGTATTCCGATTTTCCTACCAGCGCTGCCACCCTCAATACACATTAAGACAGAGCCTTTATACGCCAATTTGAATCCTTCATCAAAAGGGATGCGTATGCCGTTTTCATAAGCTATCGTATGCTCAAAAGAAACATCCTTTGTTCCAATATAGTCGTATCCGTTCTTCAAACCCTCGTATTTTGCCTTTTTTACACTCTCTGGGATGCTGTTGCCTGTATACATTTCGCATAGCAATCCCAGAGCAGACCATTTCCAGTGTTCTGGGATTTCAAACGGAGCGTTATCACCCAAATCAATTTCCCGTATCTTTATATCGAACGGAGAAACAATGTCCGTTGTTAAAGCACCAGACAAAGCATGCGAAAAGATACTATACCTCAACTCTTGGGGCGTCATAGCTCAGCCCCTCCCAGCTTGGCAGTGATCTCGGCCAACACCCGGTCGATCTCTGCATTCAGAGAAGCGCGTTCCTCCTGATACCGCTGGATCAAATCCATCGGCGCAAGGATCTCCTCTTCCTCATGGGGGAAGCCACACTGATCCAGATTGTAGCCCAATTCCTCTGAAAGCTGCTGCATAGTGTATTTCCTTGCTTTATCGAAGCCGTCCACGCTGATCTCCTGGCGGTCATTCCACCATTCGATCACCGGGGCAAAATGCTCCAGTTTCATGGGCTTGGTCTTGCTGAAATGCTTGTAGCCTTCCGGCATGTCCAGACGATAGAACCAGGTCTCTGTCGTGGGGCCGGTGCGGTCGAAAAACAGGATGTTAGTCGTAATGGAAGTATAGGGGGAGAAGACACTGCCCGGCATACGGACGATCGTATGAAGATTGAACTCCGACAGCAGCTTCTTTTTGATGTTGATCTTGGCGTTGTCGGTGCCGAAAAGGAATCCGTCGGGCAGGATCACGGCGGCACGGCCATTCTCTTTCAGCCGGTACATAATGACGGACATGAAAAGATCGGCGGTCTCGGAGCTGGCCAGATCCGCTGGGAAATGGTTTTTGACCTCCGCCTTCTCGCTGCCGCCGTACGGGGGATTCATCAGGATGACGTCGAACTGATCGTCCTCGGTGTAGTCCAGCACGTCACGCAGCAGGCTGTTGTCATGGAACACCTGGGGCACGTCCAGATCGTGCAACAGCATGTTCGTGATGCAGAGCATATACGGAAACTGCTTTTTCTCAATGCCATAGATGGACTGGCCGAAGGCTGCCCGGTCCTCGGTGGTCTTCACTTCTTTTTCCAGCTCTTTCAGCCAGCTTGTCAGGAAGCCGCCAGTGCCGCAAGCGAAGTCCGCCATCTTTTCACCGATCTGAGGCTTTATCATCTGCGCCATGAACTCGGTGACAGCGCGGGGCGTATAAAACTCACCGGCGCTGCCCGCGCTCTGCAGTTCCTTCAGAATGGCCTCGTAGATCTCACCGAAGGCATGGCTCTCCTCGTAGTCAGAGAGATCCAGCTCGTCGATGACGTTGATAACCTGACGGAGCAGCACGCCGTCCTTCATGTAGTTGTTGGCGTCGGCAAAGGTGGTCTGCACGATGGCCTTTTTGATGGGCGTAGAGGCGTCTACAGGCAGCTTTTTCAGCGTGGGGAACAGGGTGTTGTTTACAAAGTCCAGCAGCCGCTCGCCGGTCATGGCCGTGCCGGAGCGGTCGTCATGTGCCCAGTTCGCCCAGCGGCATTCTTCCGGGATGATGGAGGTATAATCCTCATCATCAAACTCCCAGTCCTGTTCCTTGGCGTCGTAGACCTTCAAAAACAGCATCCACGCGATCTGCTCGATGCGCTGAGCGTCACCGTTGATACCGGCGTCGTTGCGCATGATATCACGCAGGCGTTTTACAAAACCGGATAGATTTGCCATCGTAATTACCTCATAGCGTTCCACTGCTGCAGCAGGGGAACAAATACGTCATAAAACTTCTTGCTCCACTCCGCGTGGAACTTCGCCATCTGCGTCCAGTTTGCTTCATCGGAAAGGCCAAGATCAAGCTTGTAATGGACATAGGATGCTTTACCTTCAAAACGCCACCAATCGAGAGGAACGCCTAAAGTTTTCTCTATTTCAGCTTTCCGTGCAAAGAGATAATCATATGCGGATTTGTTCTTGTCTCGATCCGATTTTGCTAAATCCAGCTCGACCGAGACGGAGGTTTGCTTGGCATAGCAACCTATGCTGAATCCACTGATGCCAAACCATCCACTGATCCAATATCCTTTTGTCGGATTTACATTCTTAAATGCGCCTTCGCTTCCGTGGGCTGACTTGATATACTCCAACGCATAAGCCCAGTATTTACGACGGGTCTCTTTTAGAGTACCGGCTTCGTCTTCTTTCTGGTCAGCGTTCTGATCTTTTAGATAAAACACCAGCTCTTCAGGATTCTGGCCGTATGCCTTAAAGAATTTCTTGAGCACCGAGAGTTTTGTGCTGGTGCTGGTATTCCGTTCCAGATAGATATTCTGGTCGATCTCCAGCGCTCCGCGCAGATCCGCGGGATTATCGCTAATGTAGTCGTTCAGCTCATCATCCGGATTATCAGTATGCGCAAGACGGGCCAGTACAGATTTATCCTCGGCATGGAGTATCTTCAGAATCTGCGCCATCATCGTGATCCAGCTGTCGACCGGCTGTTCCGTGTTCTTATAGCCGAAACGAACAATTTCCCGTCCGCTGAGATCCACATCATCTTCCAGAGTATAGGAGTCAAGCTGCTTTTCTGCAGGCTGATAGGATGTCTCCGGCATAGGCCAGATGGTCAATGCGCGGGAAACCAGTATCCCCCGGCGCTCTTCCAATTCTGCCAGCGTCCACTTTTCCTGCTGGGCTATCCAGGTGTTCATTCTCAAGCCGCTCTGACGGAACCCCTTGTCCATATCCCGCTTATCGGAAAAGGAATTGTTGCTGTATTTGGAGTTGTAAGCCGTCAGCGTCAGGTTTGCCAAACGATGCAGCCATGTCTCATGGATGTCTTCGTAATCGTCGCCCAAGGCGCTGACCCACTGAGGAGTCAAATGCTGCGGCATGATATGCTCGATGGAATAGGTCCCTTCATCGAGATGCCTGTAGATATCCTTATCTTCGTCGATGCCGTAGTTTTCAAAGCGCTCCAGTATATACGCCTTGTTCTTGATGTTCATCAGATAAATCTGACGGGTACCGATAGACTCGGAGAATTCATCATTGTTTGGGAAACGGCCTCTTTCCACCTTGGAGAGTAGGGCATATTTGAATTTCTCCAAATAATCCGCTTCTGTCCCATCGAACCGGATGATTTCCCTATGGAGCATCAGAAAGATCTTGTTCAGGGCATTTGTCGGCAGATCACAAATGCTTCTGCGGAAGAGATAGTTTTCTGTCAGAAGGAATACTTCTCTTGCGTCCTGAAGCGGAAGCGCCGGAGATCCTTTTGCCATCATGCGCAGCACTTCAAGGAAAAACGGCCTGGTTACAGTCGTTTCCAGACGATTGAGTCGATAAATGCAGGCATTCAGCTTCTTATCCTCGGTTTTGCCCTTGAGCAGGATCTCATACCATTTTGCATAGTCGAGCAGATCCTTCAGAAGCGCTTCGGTCTCAAGCTTGTTTTCCTCAACATAAGCCTTAAATGTTACATAGACCCGGCTCATAGAGGGGATCGCCTGTTGCTTGACGCTGAGATAGTCTCTGACGAACATACTCACATCAGAGTTGGTGCAAAGTTCGATTTTATTCCAGTATTTTTCATAGTAATCATTCAGCAGAGCTGCAGGAAGGCCCATAAGAATATAGTTTCGGATCTTATCACCTTCGCTAAGGGCCATGCCTGTCGAGTTCAGGCTTTCAAATATCAACTGAGGATCATCATCCGACGTCAGCTCAATGTTGATAATCTCCAATGCGAACAGCGCATCATAGAGTTCCTCAATGGAGATTTCTTCCTTCTGAATGCGATTATAGAAGTACTCATAGTTGTACGTCAGATTTGACTGTTTGTCATTTTCATCGTCGATATCGAAGAGCTTTTCAAAAGCACTCCGGTCGTTTTTCACAGGTTTCAGCTTAACCCGCGTTTCTTTGGGCTGATGTTTATCTACAAGATAGTCCTCGAAGATCTCCAAGGCCATCGTTTCAGTCTGCGGAGTTACTTTTCCCTCTTTTATCAGTGTATACATGGCGAGAAGCAGCAGAGAAACAGTTGTAAGTCTCTGCTGTCCGTCAATCACAAGGTACTCTGTATATCTTCCATTAGGCTGGTAGGAAGAGACGATACTACCAAAGAAATGGCTTTTCCGATGATTCCGTACGACTTTAACCAGATCATCATATAACTGCTTGCAGTTTTCCATTTTCCAGTCATAGTTCCGTTGATACACAGGAATGACAAAGCGCTTTTTTGCACCCTCCATGTATTCCAGAAGCTTAGTTTCTGATCCCTTCATATCAGCCCACCTCATCCATATAGATTGCGTCTTCCAACTCCTGTACAGCCTTGATATAACCGGCCTTTCCGCCGAAGAAGGAAGATATCTTCGCCGGTTTGCCGTATTTCAGGAACGGATCAAGTTTCAAGATCTCGGTCTTTCCGATCTCGTAAATACCGACGTTCGTATACTTGTCCAGAAGCGCTTCCAGCACTTCCCGCGCCACGCCGCTGTACTTGCTGAGGAAATCGCGCTTCTTTACGTTATTGGCCCGTTCACGGCGTGTGAGAGGCTTTTTGTCATAGGCTACATGGCAGATGAAGTCGAAGTCGTCCACGTCGGACATGCCCTGATCCGCCTTCATCAGCTCCAGATCGATGCCACGCTCCCGGAGCATATCGCGGATCTTTTCTTTCTTCGGATCTTTCCGCCACTCCCGGATGAAGGCGTCCAGCGTTGCATACTCGCCACGCACATTCTCCTTGGTATAGTCCGTGATGCTTTCCTGTCGGAGCAGTTTACCGTTGGCATCGTAAACGGACACCGTTTTATGAATGATCTCTACCCGGCAGCCGTTTTTATCAACGATGGGCTTAACCTTGGGCGGGGTAGGCGGAACAGGCGGTCCGGGAGGCGGATCGACAGGACCATCCCCGCCGCCGGGATTCGGATTGAAACCCGGATCGACCTGCACGGGACCATCCCAATCAGGATCCGAAAACAGGCGTGTGACATTCCGGAAGTCCATGACCACGAAATGAGTCTTGCCTTCCTTTTCACGCAGCCGGGTACCGCGTCCGATGATCTGCTTGAATTCCGTCATGGAACCTATCATTTCATCCAGTACGATAAGCTTTGTCATCTTGCAGTCAGCGCCGGTGGAGAGCAGTTTTGATGTCGTAGCGATAACCGGGTAAGGCGCGGAAACGGATATGAAATAATCCAGTTTGCTCTTGCCGTAGATATCGCTGCCGGTGATCCTGACAACGTAGTCCGGATTCTTATTCACCATATCGGCATTCAGATTGACCAGGGCGATACGCATACGTTCTGCGGCGTCTTCCGTAGCGCAGAACACAATCGTCTTTGCCATGCGATCCGTTGCTTTCAGATAGCGGGTGATCTCCGATGCTACCTGTTGGATACGGTCTTCGATCACGATATTGTAATCGTAATCGCTGTTGGTATAGATCCGATCCTCAATAGGATTGCCGTACTTATCGAGCTGGCCTCTCTTGGGCCTCCAGCCGTCGCCAATATCCGTGGTAACGTTAATGACCTTAAAGGGGGCAAGGAAGCCATCCTCGATGCCTTCTTTCAAGCTGTATGTATAAATAGGATCGCCGAAGTAAGTGATATTGGAGATATATTTGGTTTCCTTCGGCGTGGCAGTCATACCGATCTGCGTCGCGGAGCTGAAATACTCCAGAATACGACGCCACCGGCTTTCCTCTTTTGCAGATCCCCGGTGACACTCGTCCACAATGATCAGATCGAAGAAATCTGGATTGAACAGTTCCGAGAAATGCTCCTGATCATCATCGCCGACAAGCTGTTGATACAGGGAGAAATACACCTCATGGGACGTGATTGTGCTGCGGTCATCCTTGGCAAAGTTGATCTTATGGATGACCTTTTCCAGCGGAGCGAAATCCTGTTGGATTGACTGGTCAACAAGGATATTCCGGTCGGCCAGGTACAGAATCTTCCTCTTCATGCCGCTCTGCAGAAGACGATAAACGATCTGGAAAGCAGTATAAGTCTTGCCTGTGCCGGTGGCCATGACCAGCAGAATACGATCCTGTCCGCTTGCTATGGCATCTACGGTACGATTGATAGCGATCCGCTGATAATAGCGGGGCGGATAGGTGTTCTGGCTGCTGTAATACGGCTGATCAAGGACCTTTTCCTGTGCAGGCGTAATACCGGCACCACCGTTTCGCTCGGCCTTATAGCGGGCAATCAGCTCGTCTTCCGTGGGGAATTCATCCAGCCCGAATTCCTGTTCTTGACCCGTGAGAAAATCATGCTCCATAAATCCGTCTCCATTGGAGCTATATGCAAATGGAAGGTCAAGCATCTGAGCATATGCGATTGCCTGCTGCAGGCCGAAGGAAACACTGTGATTATTGTCTTTCGCCTCAATTATGGCGATAGGATTATTTGCACCGAGATACAGGATATAATCCGCCCTCTTCGGCTTTTCACGGAAAACGAAATTGCCTTTGAGATTGACCTTTCCGTCCGTGATCTGCGTTTCCATCGTAATCTTATGGATGTTCCATTTGGATGTGATGGCCGGAGTGATATACTGCAGCTTAATATCTTCTTCGGTCATCTGTTTTTTATCCAAAACCATGCTCATCAGTATATCCTCCTTTCCTCAGTTCTCTTCCGGATCCGGAATGATCTCCATGATGTCATCAATGGTGCAATTCAGCACGCTGCAGATCTTAACCAGCGTCTCAACTCGGACATCCTGGCCCTTGCCCATCTTGGCCATAGCATTGGTGCTGATTTTCGCTTCTTTTATCAGCTTAGTCTTGCTCCAGTGTTTATCGATCAGGATATGCCAAAGCCGATCATAACTGACTGCCATAGTGTGTCTCCTTATACAAAAAACTCACAGCAGATTGCTTATAAAAACCCAATTTGGATTATAACACAATCTGTGTGAGTTTTCAAATTAAATTTGTATTATTCAATCGTTCCGGAAGACTATATCATTTGGAAGAATCGAAGGGCTGCCTCTATCGCCTTGACCTTTTCTTCGGGGCATCCCGGCTGCCGGGAATCAGGGCATTTTGCCTTATTATAGTTCTCACGCTCGATGATCCCGTGCTTCCGTTTTACCTGGGCAATATTCAGGTGTGACACATGGAAACCATATTTCTCCTGCACCCAATCCTGGATCTGCTCGTATGTAGCCCCTTGCTGAAACCTGGACATATCCATGTCTTCAAGAGAAAACTCAACTCTGATATTCTGACTCGATATGTTTCCCTTGGAAAGAAGGACAACCGTCTCGATGTGTTCTGTATTAGGGAACATATCGACTAGGCACATTTTGTCAATCTCATATCCTGCGTTCAGAAATGACTTAAGATCATTTATCAGAGACTGAGGTTTGCAGCTTACATACACAAAAGTCTCGGGATTGAATGCTATGATTTTTTCAATTGCTTTTGTACCAACCCCGGCTCTCGGCGGATCAAGAATTATGACGTCAGCATGCGGAAGTCTGCTGACCTTTTCAAAGACGTCTCCAGCTATGAATTCGCAGTTATTTATCCCGTTATTTATGGCGTTTTCATTAGCGGCGATGACCGCTTCTTCCACTATCTCGATCCCATAGACTTTTTCGGAATCATTCGAAACAATCTGCGCGATGGTCCCGGTCCCGCAGTATAAGTCGAAGATCGTTTTATCATAGCAATCACCAACATATTCTCTCACTTTCTCGTAGAGTTTTTCAGCTGCCAGCGTGTTTGTCTGAAAGAAGGAGAATGGCGTTATTTTAAAGGACAGACCGCAAATTTCCTCGGTTATATAGTCATTCCCATATAGTATTTCCGTTTTCTGTGCTTTAACAGCATCAGCAAAAGAATCCGTGAAAGTGTGAATGATGCCTGCAATGGAGTATTCTAATGGAAGGGAAAGAAGCATTTCTGTGAATGCCTTTTCATCCATCGTTCCATCAGTCGTGGTAACCAGATTGATCATGAGCTCACTGCGCCTTACGGAGCACCTGATCACCAGATGTCTCAAATATCCGCTTCTTGTAACCTTGTTGTAAAATAGCGTGCCGCTATCGGTAAAGAATTTCTCCGCAGCCGCCAATATCACGCGGTAATCTTTGGGTGAGATCATACAGTCCTTTACGGTCACAATATTGTGATGAAGCCCTCTTTCATGCATGCCCAACGTCAGAGGTCCGTCCTTGAATTCGTTGCCGAAAGAGAATTCCATCTTGTTTCGGTAGCCTTCGGTCACCGGTGAAGGTATTATCCCTTCAAACCCTTTATAAGGTATATTCGCTTTTTTAAAGAGGCCAAGGACATAATCCCTTTTGACCTCCAGTTGTTTGGAATAAGTGATGCCCCCCGTGGCGCAGCCTCCGCATCTGCCGAAATGCGGGCAAGGACCCTCGGTTTCAAAGGGAGCTTTAACGAGGACTTCGCGTATTACCGCCTCTGCTCTTTCACCCCGGTTCTTTGTTATGAAAACATTTGCTTTTTCGCCTGCCCAGCCGCCTTCGATCATTATCTTTTTGCCTTCATGGTAGGCGATGGATTTTATGGGAGATGCGTTCTCCACTATATCAACTGTGATGATATCATGCTTTTTCATGTCTTAATTATATACCATGACAAGCCGGACACAGCTAACAGTTTTGCCGGTCGCGTACGGTAAGATTTCATTTGCTTCGCCTGATCAGCTGCAGAGGCTATTTGCCGGGAAATAAAAAAAGCGGCTTTTGAGAAATGCCGCTTACAGACCGGAAATCCTATTTGAAATGGCACTTTTTCTTCAGGATGGCCTTGATCTCCTTTTCCTCTGCCGCGTGTGTGACGATCCTGAAATTGCTTCTGTTGCTTCTGCCCGGGTTTATGTAAAAGGCGATGTGATCATCGTTGTTCCTGTCTCTCGCGATAGAATAGCTGCGTATCTCCTCGAAAAGGAACATCCCGCTGCCTGTGGAGACGCCCTTCTCATAGATGCCCGGCAGTACTAACAGGTTCAATACCGCCGAGAGCAGATAGGAGATCATTACGACAAACAGGATTATGAACAGCATCTTCTTTTCGCCTTCGATCTCCTGTGTGAAAAGGGTGAAGACCCATAGGGCCACACCTCCGAAAGCGAAGAGCAGCTGCGTTTTGTCACCGTACCTGATCGAGCTCATGGTCCGGTGCACCATGCTGCCGAGCCTGTTTCTTTTGCTTATCGTGTTTACCAGATTGAATGACGATACGATCGTCATGAAGCATACCAGTACCAACTTTAACAGCTGTGTGCCGTTCATTAGTTATCCTCCGTTTTCATGGCGTGGTTGTATACATTCCTTTTGTCAAGTATCCAGACATTGTCGGAAAATCCTTTTTCGGGTGTTTCCTCCTCGGTTTTCCGGAACTGATCCATGCGCGAATCTATCAGATCAAGATGGTGGAGCATCTCCGCTTCAGGGAACATAGGCTTCACTGGGCTGCCGTATTCAGGCTCAAAGTGATGGGAAAGTATCATATGCTCCAGAAGAATCATGCTCTCGGGATCGCTGCCAAGCATAAGCCCTGTCTCATGCACCTTTTTGACTCCTATCGAAATATGGCCCAGCAGTTTTCCTTCCATGCTGTAGGATTCCGCGACACCGCTCTCTTCACCGTTAAGTTCATCGAGCTTTCCGATATCGTGCAGAGCCACTCCTGCATACAGCAGACCGCTGTCGAGATTATCGTAGATCCCGCACATGGCTCTGGCCGCGAGCATCATTGTATATGTGTGGTACAGTAGTCCGGAGCGTATCGCGTGATGAAAGCTCTTGCCCGCCGGGTAATACATCAGCTTGTCTTTGGACTCATCCAGTATAGCCAGCGTTATCTTGCGGATATCCTTATTGCCTATGCCGGATACTGCCGCTACTATCTCATCATACATAGTCTGGGGAGGGTAGGGGGCGCAGTCCACCAGTCCGCTCATGTCGACTTCTCCCTTGTCCGGTATCGTAAGATCCGTTATCCGTAGCTGCGGTTTTTCCCTGTATAGTTCGACGGCCGCGTTTATCCTGACAGGCTGCCCGATTTCGAATGCTCTTTTATCCTCGGGCAGATCCCAGTATTTTGCCGCTATCTCACCGGATTTGTCCGCCAGTGTCATGTCGGCATATGTGCTGTTGTTCTTTGCGTTCCTGACCTCGAATTTTCTCAGGAGCAGCACAGCGCCTTCCAATGCGTCACCGGATCTAAAGTCTTTTACTGCCATAAAGCCTCCCACGGTTAATTCGATTTATTTTACATCATCACAGGGTGTTATGCTATAATAGGATGGCAATTTTCGGGAAGGATTTCACGATGAACAAATTCAGGCATTCTTCGCTTATCGAGGATATGGGCATGACGCAGGTGGAAAACGCCTTTATAAATCACTATATGCCCTCCGCAAGGGGGGACTATGTCAAGGTCTACCTGTATGGGCTCAAATGCTGCTATTCAGGAGAGACATCTCCCAGCGACGAGCAGATAGCGGAAGCTCTTAAGGTCAAGCCCGAAGATGTCAAGGCTGCCTGGGATTACTGGGAGAACGCCGGCGTCGTTTCCATCGATAATTCGGGTAAGAATACGATGATCGAATACATGCCCATCTCCGAACTGCTGTTTTCCGGCCGCACGCCCGCAAAGAAAAGCAGTTCCCGCCGCTCTTCCCGCAAATACACCGAGATGTTCTCGGAAATAGAAGACAAGCTCGGGCGTACGCTCTCTGCCAACGAGAGGGACACGATGCTCTCCTGGGCTCAGGAGTATTCCCTCACACCGCAGACGATAGTTCTCATGATCGAGGACTGTCTGGACAGAGGGAAAAAAGGCATCAATTACTGGGACACCATAGCCCGGGTCTATTTCGACATGGACATAACCACCTACGACCAGTTAAAGGCATACATAGACAAAAGAGATGATCAGAACAGGGAATACAGGGAGATACTGAATTATCTCGGCATATATTCTCTGCCCTCCCAGCCGCAGAAAAAGCTTATGGATAAGTGGCTGAAGGAATACGGTTTCGACATGGATGCGATCAAGAAGGCATGCGATGAGACCATAAAGATCACCAGTCCGAACCTTGCCTACGTCGATAAGATACTTTCCGCCAGGTATGAGGGCACGACGCCAGATATCACGCCGTCACAGAAAAGATCTGGCAGAACCAGGCTGGAAGACAGGCATAACTACGATTACGCTGCCGTCGAAAAGGCCCTTTTCGGCGATGATAATGATGATGGGAAGGACGGGCGCTGATGGGAATAATCGAGGACGCAAAACGCAAATATGATATCCTTGTCGGCGAACGCAAGGGGGCTTTTGAGAGGAGACGGACGGAGATCCTCACTAAGCACCCGGAAATAAACGCGCTGCTTAAGGAACGCCGGGCCCTGTGGCTGCGTGCCATGGCTGAAAGGAGCGATCCCGATCAGGTCGGTACGGAGTCAGACCGTATCGAGGAGCTTATCGCCCGGGCCTTGAGGACTGCGGGCGAAAGGGAAGACGCTCTGGAATATGCCCCCGAATGCGCAAAGTGTTCCGACACAGGCTATATCGACGGGAAGATGTGCTCATGCCTTGCCCAGCTCGTGCTGGATGAGTGCTTCAATCAGGAGTACACGGCCGATATCATCAGAAGGGAAAACTTCGATACTTTCAACGAGCTGCTGTTCTCCTCATCTGAGGACAACAGGGGGCGCTCGCCGAGAAAAACGGCTCTGAAGGCCAGGGATGCCTGTCTGAGCTTTGTCAACAACATGGATAAAAGGTACGCCAACCTCCTCATACGCGGCAAGGCGGGAACGGGCAAGACCTTCCTTACCCACTGCATCGCAAAGGCCGCGATGGACCTGGGAAATACCGTGCTCTATGTGACGGGCTACGGGATGATAGATATGCTGACGAAAGCGGCGGTAGGGGATGCGGACGATTCATTTTATGACTACCTTATCAGCTGCGATCTGCTGGTGATAGACGACCTAGGTACGGAGCGCAGGACGGATTTTTCCGAAAAGATGCTCTATCAGGTCATCAACGAAAGGATGAACGCGCAGCGCCCGATAGTCTTTTCCACAAATCTGACTGCCCGGGAGCTCGGGGAATGCTACGACGAAAGGATAACCTCCCGCCTGTTCGGGACGGCGGTCGGCGTGAGCATGCCGGATGACGATCTCAGGGCGGTATTGAAAACAGGGACGAATAATGATTGAAAAACTTGCCGGAATAAAGAACAGGTTCGAGGAATTGAACGATGAGCTGGCCAGGCCGGAAACGGTTTCGGATCAGGAGAGATACAAGAAGCTGATGAAGGAAAGGGCTGACATGGAGCCCATCATCGCGGAATATGATAATTATGTCTCGCTGGCTTCACAGCTGAACGACAACAAAGAGCTCCTGGAAAACGAGAGCGATGAGGATTTCCGCCAGATGCTGCATGAAGATATCGCCAGTCTCAACGAACAGCTCAGGGAGAGCGAGGAAAAACTTAAAGTCCTCCTGCTGCCCAAGGATCCCAACGATGAAAAGAACGTCATCCTCGAGATACGGGCCGGTGTCGGAGGCGATGAGGCGGCGCTCTTTGCCGGAGACCTGCTCCGTATGTATCTGCGCTACGCCGAGCGCCGCAGGTACAAGACCGAGATAATGAGCTCGACCGATATAGGCATAGGAGGCTATAAGGAAGTCATCGTAGCCGTATCGGGTAAAGGGGCATATTCAAGGCTTAAATATGAGAGCGGCACCCACCGCGTGCAGAGAGTGCCGGAAACGGAAAGCTCCGGCAGGATCCACACCTCCGCTGCCACAGTCGCCGTACTGCCGGAGGCAGAGGACGTTGAGGTGGAGATCAATCCAAACGATCTCAGGATAGACGTCTACCGTTCCACGGGCAACGGGGGGCAGTCCGTCAACACCACCGATTCCGCTGTGCGCATCACGCACCTCCCTTCGGGACTGGTGGTCTCCTGTCAGGATGAGAAGTCCCAGCTCAAAAACAAGGATAAGGCAATGAAGATACTCCGTTCCAGGCTCCTGGAGATCGAGATCCGAAAGCAGCATGAGAGCATAGCTTCTTCCCGCCGCAGCCAGATAGGCTCGGGGGACCGCAGCGAACGCATCAGGACATACAACTTCCCTCAGGGAAGGGTTACCGACCACCGGATAAATCTGACTACCCACCGCCTCGGCGAGATCCTCGACGGCGACCTGGACGAACTGATCGATACGCTCATCACCAGCGACCGGGCACAGATGCTGGAAGCCGCTGAATGAACGCTGTGCAGATGTCACCGCGAATACATAGGCCTTCAAAAGATAAAATCATAACAGACAGCTGCCGGCTATCTGCATAAGACCGGCAGCTGTATTTATTCCTGCTGGAGCTCATGGCCGAACAGGTGTCTCCGGATCATTGCGGCAGTACGTAGGGTGTTCACGTTCCTGCCGGCAGGGCTGATCCCTCATTGCCTCAGCAGTCGATCAGGCTCCTGATCAGGTCGGTGAACTGCTCCGCCTTTTCATAGGATGAGACCTGGCTGCGCAGCGCTGCCCCGCCCGGCATGCCTTTGGTGTAATAGCAGAAATGGCGACGGAATTCGCTGCATGCCGTATGCTCGCCCTTGTATTCCAGAAGGAATTCGAAATGCTCGAGCGCTGCCGCCATCTTTTCGGCGTTTGTGGGAGGCGCGTATGCTTCGCCTCTCTTTGCGGCTGCTATCTCCGCGAAAATGAACGGGTTGCCCATTGCGGCCCGTCCGATCATCGCCCCTGCTGCCCCTGTGTCAGTCATTATATTAAGGTAGCCTGAGTAGTCGCTGACGTCCCCGTTGGCGATCACAGGTATTCTTCTGGCGGATCTCACGGCCAGGGCGATCTGTCCGTAGTCCGCGTGGCCAGAGTAGTACATTTCAGCGGTGCGGCCGTGTACGGTCACCATCCCGACACCGGCTTCCTCCAGTGCCTGCACGTTCTCCGCAGCGTTTATCCTTCCGTCTATGCCGAGGCGTATCTTCGCTGAGACCGGTTTATCCGAAGCGTCAACGACGCTTTTGGCTGCTCTGTACAGCTTTTCCGTGTCGCGCAGGAGAGCGCTTCCTTCTCCGTTTGAAGTGACCTTTTTTACGGGGCAGCCCATATTTATATCGATGAAGGCAAATGCGCTGCCGTTAAGGTATTCTCCCACCGCGCGTGAAAGTAAGGCTTCATCCGATCCGAAGATCTGGACAGCGGTATGGTCTTCACGCGGCCCGAGAAAGATCAGCTTTTCTGTGTTCTTATTGCCGTATACCATCCCTTTGGCGCTCACCATCTCTGTAAACATGACACGTGCGCCGCTGCCGGCGCATATATGCCTGAAAGCGGCATCTGTCACTCCCGCCATCGGGGCAAGCAGCACGTCATCCTCTTTCAGCAGATTCCAGAAGTAGTCAATGCTTTCCGTTCTTTTCATATATCAGCCTTAAGCCTTTAAATACGAGATCATCGTCGACGTGATCGATGATGCGTGTCAGGGGCGCCACAATATCGGCGTATCCCCCGCAGGCGACCACCTTGGCAGCCAGCTCTCCAGCCTCTTTTTTCATGCCGTTGATGATATACTCGGCCTGCCCGACTGTACCGTATACGAGACCGGCCTGCAGACTGTCTGTGGTGTTCTTTGAGAGGAAGCTCCCCGGCGCCTTGATCTTCACTTCGCCGAGGAGCGCGGCCTTATCCCACAGGGATTCGGCGCTGGTCCTCAGCCCGGGCGAAGTTACGGCTGCGCAGAAGTTGCGGCCGCTGTCGACCATGTCGTAGCAGGTGGCTGTGCCGAAATTGGCGATGACTACAGGGCAGCCGTAGTATTCGGCCGCAGCCGCAGCGGCGCAGATCCTGTCCGCGCCCATCTCCTTCGGGTCGTCGGTGGCGATCGTGAGCCCTGTCTGAATATCGGCGGATACGAACAAAGGCGTCTTTTTCAGGTATTGCTCACATGCCGTTTCCATCTGTCCGACCACCCCGGGCACCACCGAGGATACGATTATCCCTTCTGTTTCGGCCGGGCTGATACCGTTTGCTCTGAAAAAATCCAATATGAAGAAACCAAGGTCGTCACCGGTCTTCTCCGCTTTGGTAAGCGTGCGGCACGCTGCTTTCTTTACATCGCCGTCATACAGCGCGAATTTTATCATCGTGTTGCCTGCGTCAACGCATAGTATCATATCGTCCCTCTTTATGCGAAATCAGCTGTATTATAGCATGCTGAGAGAATGCTTGTAAAATTTGTGCTTTTATCAGTTGATTTTTCGCTTGAGCTGTGATAGTATAGCCTAGCTGATTTATCTAAAGAATAACGGAGATGTAATTATGGCTAAAGGATGCTACATTTGTAATAAGGGAACCTCCTGGGGGTGCAATGTCGCACACTCGAATATTCATACAAATAGGTCTTGGAAAGTAAACCTTAGAAGAGTCAAGATTGTTGAGAACGGCACTCACAAGACTGTAAACGTATGCTCCAGGTGCCTTCGTTCCGGCAAGGTCGAAAGAGGCTGATCGATTTATTTGTCAGACAGCCGCCGCAAGGCGGCTTTTTTGCGTTTATTTGGGAAATGGCATCCGCAGCCTCTTCATACTTTCTGCAGAGGAGGGGACCGGTCAGAAGCAGCAGCGGCATCCTATGGTATGACTGGCCCTTTCGTGACAGGGACAGTTTTCCCCGTACCTGCCCGGATAATTGATAACGTTCTGCAAAACGGTTATTATAAATGCGCGTACTGAGCTGCGCTCAGAAAGAACATGTAAAAAAGCCGGAATGATAAAGTCAGAGCATCGTCCGGGCCGGCCGGATGCAGCTGCCATTTGAGGGCCGATGCACAGACGATACTTGATTGAATACTGGAAGGTGTCTATGGGAAAAAACAAGGTCATTGTCGGGATGTCCGGGGGCGTGGATAGTGCGGTGACCGCATACCTGCTTAAGCAGGCAGGATACGAAGTAATCGGGGTCACACTGCGGACCTGGCAGGCTGATGAAGGTCAGGGAAGCCGGTGCTGCGATATCGACGATGCAAGGGCTGCCGCAGACCGCATCGGGATCAGGTATCTTTCATTCAACTGCACTGCGGATTTTCAGAGATATGTTGTCGACCCGTTTTTGGAAGGCTACCGCAGCGGTATAACTCCAAACCCGTGCATCGAATGCAACCGGTATGTGAAATGGGATAAGCTGCTTTACTATGCTAAGCTGCTCGAAGGGGATTATATCGCGACAGGTCATTACGCCTACGTAGTAAAGCTGGACAACGGAAGGTACACTCTCAAAAAAGCGCTGCATTCGGAAAAGGATCAGACCTATATGCTCTATAAACTGACTCAGGAACAGCTTGCCGCCACGCTGATGCCGCTGGGAAGCTATACAAAGAGCGCAGTCAGAAAGATAGCGGAAGAAGCAGGTCTCGCCGTGGCGTCAAAGCCGGATTCGCAGGAGATATGTTTCGTGTCAAACGGCGGTTATGCGGATTATATTAAGGATAATTCGGGAGCGGTTCTCCCCGGGGAGGGTTTTTTTGTCGATGATTCAGGGAAAATCCTCGGCAGGCATAAAGGGATAGTGCACTATACTGTCGGCCAGAGAAAAGGTCTCGGAATAGCATTCGGATACCCGGTATACGTTAAAGAGATCCGCAGTTCGACAAACGAGATCGTTCTGAGTGACGAGCAGTCCCTGTACAGCAGTGAACTCTTCTGCAGGGATGTGAACTTCATGAGTATCTCGGGGCTTCAGCCCGGCGTACCGGTGAGATGTTCTGTCAAGATCCGCTACCGTCATGAAGGGATGCCGGCAGTCATAACAGCTGCCGATAACGGCAGTGTGAAAGTACGCTTCGAAGAACCTGCGAAGGCAATTACGCCGGGACAGTCGGCAGTCTTCTATAATGAAGAGGATGAAGTCATAGGCGGCGGAGTAATAGCCGGGACCAGGCAGTAGAGCACAGCATCCGTAGTCATGGACCGGCTGCAGCCTCGCTGTGAACGTGACGAAGGCTTGAGTACAAAAACATGGCCATTACGGAATGATCGTGCCGCATATCCGATACCGGGGAAAGCCCGTGTGCCGCGGTCCTCTGTGATGACTGATCTTGAATCGAAAACAGGCTTTCTGGGACTGTATGCAAAAGACAGGCCCCCTGTATTGTATTATCCCTGAAAAGCGGCGATGCGGCAGGAATAAATGCCGTCATGCCTTTGTACTGAGGGCTGAAAGCATTCCTATTTGCCGCTTCTGTGACATAATTAATTACATGACTAGTTTAAAGAAGCATAATATAAATATGCTGGACGGACCTCTGCTGAAGAATGTCCTGTTGTTTTCTCTCCCCATCATGCTCTCCAACCTCCTGCAGATCGCTTTCAATGCTGCCGATACGGTGATCGTCGGTAAGTTTTCAGGTCAGCGGGCTCTTGCGGCCGTCGGATCTACAGGGGCGATAGTTGGCATGCTGGTCTCGCTTTTCAACGGATTATCTGTCGGTGCGACGATCGTACTTGCCCAATCGCTGGGAAGCGGCGTAATAAAGCGCATCAAAGCCGCAGTGCACACTGCTTATTATCTGGCTTTATCGGGGGGGCTGATCCTTACTGCCGCGGGTTTTTTCCTGAGCGGTTATCTGCTCAGGATGACCGGCACTCCTGAGGATATACTGGATCAGGCATTGCTGTATATGAGGATATATTTCGCCGGGAGCATACCTCTTTTTGTGTATAACTGCGGCGCTTCCGTCATGCGCGCGAAAGGGGATTCGGTACGTCCGACGATGATCCTTACGGCCACGGGTGCCATAAACGTTCTGATGAATCTGTTCCTTGTGATCGCTTTAAAGATGGATGTCGCCGGTGTGGCGATCGCCACTGTGATTTCCGAGAGCATATCAGCGATACTAGTCACAGCATGCCTCATGCGCGAAGATGATCAGACCAGACTCGTTTTAAGTGAGATCATGCTCGACAGGCATTCGCTGGCGGGGATCCTCACGATCGGGCTTCCCGCCGGTCTTCAGGGGATGATGTGGTCGCTGTCAAATGTTGCGATCCAAAAGGCTCTGAATTCTTTCGGTTCGATCACCGTAGCGGGCAATACGGCCGCGGCCAATATTGAAGAATTCGTATATATAGGAATGGAAGGCTTTTCACAGTCCGCGATGACCTTTACTTCCCAAAACGCGGGGGCAAAGAACGTGAAGCGGATAAAAGAGATCCTTAGTCTGACAACTGTCATGATCACAGCTGTTTCCTTTATGATAGGTGCCTTTATCCTCTGGCAGGGCGATTCCCTTCTTTTGCTGTATACGGATGATCCTTCCGTCATAAATGTCGGAAAGATACGCATAAAGTATGTCGTGTTCTGGCTGTTTTTGAACGGTGTGCTGGATGTCCCGTCCAGTTCGATGAGGGGCATGGGATACAGTACTCTCCCGACCGTATTCATGCTCATGGGGATCGTGGGAGTGCGGCTAGGATGGATCTATCTTTTCTGGAATACGCATCCGACGCTGGAAGTGCTGTATATGTGTTTCCCCCTGTCCTGGGCCGTGACGACAGTGCTTCAGTTCATCCTGTGGTCTGTCCTGTACCGCAGATTCGTAAGGAAATGCGGTCTGCCTGATGCTTCAGCAGGAGAGGGCCAGTAATGCTTTACTGATCCAATGGTCTGAAGACATCAGGGTTAAAATCGTTTCGGGCACTATGAATAAGTCCGGATCGCCTGAAATACATAAACGCGGTACTTAGCTCAAGTTTCTGCCGGTCGAATGTCTATACACCGGCAGTTTTTTAATATTTACTCTTTCAACCTATTTTATGATTTAGTATAATTTATTCAACTGATATATAGTGCCGCGCTGTCGGAAGCATATCATGTAAAGCAATAATAAGAATAAATGGAGGCACAGGCATGCACGAAGGCAAACACGGTATCATCGATGAGATGGATGA
This sequence comes from Eubacteriaceae bacterium, assembly GCA_017551505.1. Lineage (GTDB taxonomy): Bacteria > Bacillota > Clostridia > Eubacteriales > Anaerofustaceae > JAAYHF01. Next base: position 1,714 of record JAFZLL010000058.1, on the reverse strand, counting down.
TAATTTTGAGCTTTTCGCGGACGATGACGGGAGTGTCAGACGTTCAAAGAAAAAGGGGAGTATCGTTTTAAAGAAAGGCAACTTTCTCAAGGTCACCTACTCACACCGCAATTCCGAGATGGAAGGCATCGGTGTTAAACTGGTCGACTGGATCAGGAAAGCCGGCAGAGAGTCGATCAGCGAATACTTCGACAAAGTTCAAGTGGTCCGTGAGGAAGACCCCATGACTGCCGAACAGGTGGAAAGCTATAAGAAGTATGTTCCTGAGGAACTGTGGAATAAGGATATGACATGGCCGCAGGCCCTTGCATGGACGAAAAATGCAGTAGCACCTTTGGCTGACAACTACCCGTGGCTCGTCGATTATTCCGGCTTCAGCGGAGTATGGATCAACAGGTGGAGATACATTGTCGACCTAGACAACGGGGAATTCATCGTGGTGATGGCGGGACTGGAAATGCTCTGCCAACCGGAAGATAAGTATCCCAGCGAATTCATGTGGCCTGACAAGGTGGAGCATACCGAGATCGGGAGGTTCCCGCTGGATGATATCCCAGAGGATTGGATCGAGCAGTGCCGTAAGCGGTACGGCAGCCTGATGATCGTCGCTGTCGACTACAGCAGAAACAGTGAAGCGATGCATTCCGAAGAGATACAGGAAGCAGGCGAAGGTCATGGAGGATATAACCCCTACGACACGGATTGGGAAAACATCAAGTTCTTCTACGGTCAGAACAGTTATAACGAAATGATCTCTGATATGGATAAATAAGCCGTAATCGGGAAGGCTGTGCGCAATGCTCCGGCATAAGCACAGTTTTTTTATGTGCCGGTGTATAATTATGACTGACCGTCATGAGAGGGATTGGACTTGGATGAGATAATCGCATGGCTTATAAAACTCATAGATTACGATACTACGATATCTGGCAGGGACGCAGGGCTCTGCGCGGATTTTATAGACCGTACCCTTAAAGAGAGAGGTGTAATGACTGAACGCTTTACTACCTCTGGCAGCATGAGAGAAGGCTGCCATCTGGTTGCTGAAGTACCGGGGAAAAGCAGCTTCACAGTGCTGCTGCATGCCCATCTGGATACTGCCGCGTTTGGGGAACAGGAGGAATGGATCGTCCCTGCGGATCGTGCTTCACGGCTCCACGACCGTGTATTCGGACGCGGTGCGTTGGATTGTAAAGGTCCGCTGGCAGTCTGGATGAAGCTTCTGACCGATGCCGCGGAAAGAACAAAACTCGGATTCACGCTCAGGCTCCTGGTTACCGACTTGGAGGAAGAAGGAGGCCGCGATGGCATCGGAAATCTTATCGATGAACATCCCGGGATCCTGTCTGATGTCAGTCTCGTAATAGGGGAAGGCGGAGGCTACCCTTTTGAGTTTCGGGATAAGATCATGTATACATTCCAGACTGGGGAGAGGGATTATATAGATACAGGGCGGTCTCATGATTATGATACAGGATACATATCAGGGGTACTTTCCGCAGGGATCCGGAAAGGTTATTATTCCGAGGATATCCTCGCTTACGCATCGGACGCGCCTTATCTTTCCGGGCGAAGGCTGGACATCAGGCCTCTGTACGATGGGATGGAGGAGTATTTCGAAAGATCTGCCCCGTCCGATGTCTTCAGCCGGTACGGGAAATTATTCGAGAAGTCGCTGATCGGGGAGGTTCCCAACGCATGCGTGCTGCCCGTC
>JAFZLL010000057.1 GCA_017551505.1 Eubacteriaceae bacterium | reverse complement strand
GGGCATACACGACCATCTGGATTGAGAGCCTTGAGCAATATAAACAGTCGTGGGAGAGTATCATCGGGAAATACCTGGCGGTGCTGTATCCGGGGCACGGGAACCCCTTCCGCGCAGCAGAGCTCGAAACGCACCTGAAGGTGCTGGACAGTGTGAAACGCTGTCCTCTGCGAGGTGGACGTGAAACTGCATCGTAATTCATTTAAGCGCACTCCGGTGAATAAACCCATGTAATTTCATTCATAAAAAGTTCATCAAGAAAATTAGCACTCACCTCTTGACAGTGCTAACAAAACGAGTATAATATATGTCGAACAAAGGGAAAGGCCCTGAGTTCATGGTAACAACATACAACGACCTACGCCGACACACACCCCCTGCAATGACGGCTCCGCCTACAGCAGGTGCGCAGTACAGCGCATGAGTCAAAGGAGGTAAGAGTTATGTTGATGCCGAGTATCTTTGGTGAGAATCTGTTTGACGAATTCTTTGGGGACTGGGACCGCCAGATGCGGAACATGGATCGCAGGCTGTACGGCAAGAACGCGGCCCGCGAGATGAAGACAGATGTGCACGAGCACGAAGATCACTACGAAGTGGACATTGACCTACCGGGCTTCAAGAAGGAAGAAATCACGCTGGAGCTGCAGAACGGCTACCTGACCGTGACCGCCGCGAAGGGCCTGGACAAGGACGAGACCACGAAGAAGGGCAAGGTCATCCGTCAGGAGCGTTGGGCCGGCACGATGCAGCGGAGCTTCTATGTGGGCGATGCGCTCACGGAGGCGGATATTGGCGCGAAACTGGAGCACGGCGTGCTGAGCCTGAATATCCCGAAGAGGGAAGAAAAGAAGCTTCCCGAGAAAAAGACCATCATGATCGAAGGATAAATACTATTCCCCTTCCTCCCCATGCCGGATCGCTCCAGCATGGGGAGCGTCTATTCTGGGCTTTTCACATATATGTCGGTGAGGGTCTGGGGCTGCTGAAACCACTGGCGAGGGATCTGCCGAAAGGTCTGCACATGGTTATCTGTGGCGGTTTCTCGAACATCATCTTTGTGGTGTTCTGCCTGATGACGCTGATGGTGGCGCGAGTATCTTTCTTTCACTCGATCAAATAAGGAGCACTACTGTATGCTGTTTCAAGCATTGGATAAACTAAAGCGTCAGTCGTTACTGGCTGCAATCCTCATGATGGCTCTCGGCGTGATCATGCTGATCTGCCCCGAAAGCTATGTAAATACCCTCGTTGTAACCGTGGGGTATGGGATGATCATCTTCGCGATCGTGGAAATGCTTGAATTCATTGTAAGTAAAAAAGCCCCAATCCACTATATCACTTTTACCGGTGCCTTATTCATCGCTATCCTTGGCGTTTTCATACTCATTTACAATCAGGATCTGCTGAGAGCCCTGGGCTGGCTGTTCGGATTCGTGCTGGTGCAGGATGGCCTGTTTTCGCTGCTGAATGCTCTGTTGTTTGTTCGCCGCTCCAATCGGAAGGGCTGGTGGATACTGATCGTATTAGCCATTGTGCTCATGTCATTGGGTGTGCTGATCTTCTTGAACCCCTGGTGGGATTCCCCGACCCTGTTCACGAAGATCATCGGCGGTGCGCTCCTGTTCTCCGCTTTCGTGAGCGCGCTTAGGCTTATTTGGGTGTGGCCGTTCAAGAACGGGAAGGAGAGAGTGCAAGATGCCTCTGAACAAAAGAGCGCAAAAACTGGCGGATAAGTTTGAAAATGAAAAAGAACAGATCAAACACAGTACGGAGGAAATGAGTGCAGAACTGAAGCGGCTCCTCGAAAGCGAGATTGCAGCGTTTCAGAAACGTGAGAAGCACCGCTCCACCGAAATGATTGCTATCTTTGCAAGGCATAACTTCTACGCCAATGGTTTTACACCACAGGAGCTTCGGACGACTCTGGAGGATCTTGGGCCTACCTATGTAAAGATCGGACAGATCATGTCCAGCCGGGTCGATCTGCTGCCCGCTGAATATTGCAGGGAACTGGCAAAACTGCGTGATAGCGTAAAGCCTATGGATCCGGCCGTGGCAAAAGCTGTCATTGAACAGGAAACCGGCAAAAAAATCGATGAGATCTATAGTGAGTTTCGGGATGAGCCGCTGGGATCAGCATCGATCGCTCAGGTCCATTATGGCGTCCTCAAGGATGGCACCCGAGTCGTCACCAAGGTACAGCGTCCTTTGATCGCCGACATGATGCGAAAAGATTTCATGCTTCTCAACAAGCTGGCGGACCTGGTGAACGTCATCGAGGAAGATTCCGATAAACAGGTTATCGACTTCAAGTCAGTGATCGCAGAGGTTGAACGTGTTTCCAAAGCCGAACTCGATTTCCGTGTGGAGGCAGAGAACACCCGTCTCTTCAGGGAAAAGTGTCTCGAGGATGAGGAACTTATCTCCTGCCCCACCGTCATCGATGAGCTGACCACAGAGCGCATCTTCACCATGACCTATATCGACGGCTGCTCTGTTGCCAACACGGAAAAGCTGGCTGCGGAAGGCTGCGACCTGGATAAGATCGGGCGCATAATCGTGGACAGCTACCTGCATCAGGTACTGGACACAGGCATATTCCATGCCGATCCTCATCAGGGCAACATCCTGGTCAGCCATGGCAAGCCCTATTGGATCGACTTCGGGATGATCGGGCACGTCACGGACAAGGATATCGACCTCATCCAGGATATGGTCAAGGCACTGCTGATCCAGGACGCCGACTCACTGGTCAACACGGTCATGGGTATGGGCGCTGCCTCGGAGAAAACCGACCGTGCCAAGCTAACCCGGGATGCAGAAATGTTCATCGAAAAGTATACGAACGTAAAGAGCGTCAGCGATATCAATGCGATAGAGGTGTTCGACGAAGTGATGAGCCTGGCCGCTAAAAACCACGTTTCCATGCCTGGCAGGTTCACTCTGCTGGCCCGATCCCTCACTACCATGGAAGGCGTCGTAGAGCAGCTTTGCCCCGACCTGAACATATTCAATATGCTCTATGATAAGCTGAAGACGCGTGCGCGGCAGAATATGAACATTCCGCGTGAGCTTCTTGAAAAGGGCAGTGAGCTGATCAAAGCCGGCAAAAAGGCAGCCCGAATCCCTCTCCTCGCTTCAGAAGTACTGGAAGGCATAGTGAAGGGCAAGACAAGGGTGCGCGTCGAACTGTCCGACTATGAGGAACCTCTGAACCGGATTTTCTACTTCCTGCGATACACTGTGCTGACAATGGTAGCTTTGGTACTGTTCATCGGATCCTGCATCCTCTGCACCACCGATTTCAAGCCGCTCCTGGCCAATGGGATGCCTCTGCTCGCTGTGGCAGGGATCGTCTTTTCCATAGCGCTTACGATATTCTCTATCAAAAGGCTGAAATAGCTGACATCTTCCCCAGGGGGGTAAGTTTTAATTATTTGTGCAAGGAATCGATATAGACAGAAAAAAGCCGAGCTGCTGTGTATCGTACAGCAACTCGGCTGATATTGTGTTTGTATTATATACTCGTGCATTTCGCTTTGTATTCCGTCGGAGTCATGGAATAGAGAATCTTAAAACTCCTTGAAAAGTAGCTCATATCAAGAAAACCGCAGGCAACAGCTATAT
>JAFZLL010000056.1 GCA_017551505.1 Eubacteriaceae bacterium | reverse complement strand
TTTAAGCCCTTCAAAGCTATTTCGCCGTATCTTATCAGCAGCAGTCTTTTCATTTCCCACCGTTTCCTTTTAGTGAATAGAGCTTTTTCACAGCGGCTTTGAGTTTTTCTACCAGATAGTCCACCTCTTCATTCGTATTGAAATCGGACATACTGATCCTGAGAGTACCTTCGATACGGTTCTTGTCAAGACCCAGGGCATCCAGCACCGTCTTTGTCTTTTTATGCGAAGAACAGGCAGAGGACGTGGAAACATATATCTCATCAGCCTCGAGCATATGTACCATCACTTCACCTTTCACACCGGGGAAAGAGACACTGACGATATGAGGACTGTAAATGTCGCGTTCAAGGTTCTCATTGATGCAGCCGATCCCGAAAGCATCGGTCAGCTTTTCCACAAGATGCTTGCGCAGGGCTTTGAGCTTGGCTTCTATGCTTTTTATATCCGTAAGCTCGCAGGTCTTTCCTAGTGCCCCGATCATGGGGGAATTGACAGTCCCGCTTCTGAAACCGCCCTGCTGACCGCCGCCGAAAGTAATAGGTTCCAGCATGATGCCTCTCCTATAGATGAGCGCTCCGATACCTTTGGGGCCATGGAACTTATGAGCGCTCAAAGTAACCATGTCCGCTTTATCGATCCTGCCAGAGATCTTGCCGAAGCCCTGGGTGGCATCCAGATGCACCAGAACGGAAGGATTGGCCTCCTTTACGATTCTTACTATACTGTCTATATCCTGTATGACTCCGTTCTCGTTGTTGACCCAGATTATGCTGACAAGCTTCGTCTTGCCCGTAATCGCATTTCCGAGTTCGTCAAGATCGATGAGTCCATCAGCGTCTACAGGCAGATAGGTCACTTTCCCGCCGCGGGATTCTATATACTCCGCAGCCTGAGACACGCAGGGATGTTCTATGACCGTGGTGACAATATGGGTATTGCCCAGATCTGCGGCGCGTGTGACCGTACCGATGACAGCCATGTTAGCGGCCTCTGTCGCGCCTGAAGTGAATATGACGTCATGGTTTTTGAAACCGTAGAGCTTCAACAGTTCTTTTTTGCCGTATTCCACTGCTTCATTTGCAGCGGAACCGAAGGCATGGAGCGCAGACGGGTTCCCAAAATGCTCCAGCATCTCCCTTTTCAGATATTCGGCAGTTTCATCATACGGTCTGGTGGAAGCTGCATTATCAAAATAGTACATTCAGATATACTCCTTAATTACATAATCACTAGTGAACGCTCTCATTGCGGAGGCATATTTCAGTTTGAGCCTCATCGTGTCGCCAACTCGGTAACCGATCGTACTGTCCGTGATGTCGACGAGCAGATGATCGCTGCTGGCTTCCATAACGCATGCACCGCTGTCCAATGGCACCATGTCCGTGTCAATATCCTGCCGGCCTATGGAGCAGATCGCCCTTTTCCTTATCCCTTTATCCTCGAAAGTGACGGTCCTGTTCAGAGAAGCCAGACCGATGGTCCCGACAGGAACGCTGGGTTTCTCCTTTATCTCGATGATCTCGCATTCAAGGACGAAGCAGTCGTCGTGAAGATACGGGAGCGTCTCGCGGGTGATATCATCGCGGCCTATCAGAATCGTATCTCCTATCCTGAGATTATCGATGCCTTCAGGCATATCGCCTTTCTGTATAAGTGAATAACTGGTACTGGATCCACCCGATACATATTCCAGCATGAGGCCGAATTCAGCCTCGATCCTTTCCGCGATCGATACGAGACGGGAAAGATTTCCATAATCGGGCTGTACACCGCCGTAACATGACAGATTCGTACCGATGCCACAGAGCCTGATATTCTTCAGGCTGAGCGTCTCCCCTGCGGCAAAAAGGATGTCTTCATCATAAAAATACCCTTCCCTGAGGTCCCCAAGATCGAACATCAGGACGACTCCGTGCATTCTTCCTGCTTTTCCCGCCTCGTCATCCAGCGCCTTTATTACCGCCATCTCGCTGTTCAGAGATACATCCGCAAGACGTACCGCCTCGCGGCATTCACTTATAGCAGGCTGACGTATAAGCCATTTTTCGCAATTGAGCCCGGCGATCTTTTCCAAGTTCTGCAGGCGGGAATCTCCGAGTATACCAATCCCGGACGACAGGATGGCCTTGCAGATTTTCCGATCTGCGCGATGCATCTTAGTGACTGCAGTAATACTGATCCCGGCGCTGCGGCAGATATCGTTCACGGCAAGCGCGTTTTCCCTTATTTTATTTAAGTCTATAAGCAGTCTGGCGCACATAATGCACTCTGTTACCTCGTAAATAATTATACAACGGCTTTAAATGAATAATAAAGTAAATTGCCGTCCAAATAATCAAAGCTAATTCCTTGACTTTGTTATTTCATTATTATATACTCATTAACACGGTAGGGGCATAGCTCAGTTGGTAGAGCAATGGTCTCCAAAACCATGTGTCGAGGGTTCGAATCCTTCTACCCCTGCCATTTTTTTATGCCAAATTATCAGTAAGGGATGCTTTATGGATAAACGGATCGCCATTAGCGCCGACAGCACCTGCGACCTGACCGAAGAATTAATCGCAGAAAACAACGTTAACAGGATGTTTTTCCACATTACTGTCGATGGGGAAGACTATATCGATTCCCAGACGATCACCGCCAAGGATATAGAAAGGTTCTATACTGAAAAAAAGGTCCTTCCCAAAACGTCCGCCGCCAATATGTCTGATTATCTCAATCTTTTTTCGGATCTGAGAAAACAATATGACGAAGTGATCCATATCGGTCTTTCCTCCGGGTTTTCAAGCACTTTCCAGAATGCCGTGCTCGCCTCCAGAGAATTGGACGGAGTTTATTGTGTCGATTCCCATAATCTTTCCAGCGGATGCGGTCTTTTGGTGCTTAAGGCCGCGGATATGATCAGAGAAGGCATCGGAGCAAAGGATATCGCGGAGAGACTGAACGAACTCAGGATGAACGTTCACACAAGCTTCATACTGAGTGATCTTTCCTTCCTTGCCGCCGGAGGCAGGTGTTCTGCGGTGACCGCTTTCGGAGCAAACCTGCTCAAGATCAAACCCTGTATCGAGGTGCGCCAGGAAACGGGCGTTATGGAAGTCGGCAATAAATACCGCGGAGATTTCACGACATGCGCGATCAAATACATTCATGACGAGCTCGATAAATACGATAACATAGACTATTCCAGACTGTTCTTCACAAGTACCACACTGGAAGCCAAAACGGAAGAAGCAGTTCTCAACGAACTGAAAAGCATTGGCAAGTTCGAAAACATCTACAGAACCTCAGCCAGCTGTACGATCACCAGTCACTGCGGTGCAAACTGCATGGGAATACTCTTCATGACAAAATAAAAAAACGGCATCCGTGGCAGCTTTTCAGCCCGGATGCCGTTTTGCATTACACTCAGTTTTTGTTCAGTTTTCTCTGATAGTTCTCGATAGCATCGGCGATGGTCTTCTTGGCGACACTGCTGTCCTTGACCTCGTCATCCACCTTGGTCTCCTTGTGTTCGAGGGTCTTATAAATGGCAAAGAAGTTCTGGATCTGCTCATATATATGATGCGGCAGCTCGGTGATTTCGTTGAAATCCTTGACTGAAGGATCCTTAACGGCAACCGCGATGATCTTTTCATCCATTTCGCCGCCATCCACCATCGTAATCATTCCTATCGGCTTGCATCTGACAAGAGTTCCGGGATCGAGTGGTTCACTGCAGAGAACCAGTACATCCAATGGATCATTATCTCCGCCGTATGTCAGAGGGATAAGACCGTAGTTTGCGGGATAAACCGTGGAAGTATACAGAATTCTGTCGAGGATCACCAGCCCTGTATCTTTATCAAGCTCGTACTTTTTCCTGCTTCCCTTCGGGATCTCGATGAATGCAATAAAATCATCCGGTTTAATTCGATCTTTATCAATTTCGTGCCAAATATTCATGACCGCTCCTTAAACATTAATAATTTTCTTTGTAATTTTAGCTTTTTTTGAGTCCTGTGTCAATCTCTGGCTTTTTTTTCTTTCCTGTAAACGCAGGCATTCTTGCTTTAGCTACCAGTTGAGAATAGAATTATCAAAAGGGAGAAAAAATGAAGATCAAAGGGTTGGCATGCGCAGGCGACAACTGCATAGATTATTATGATGAAACAGGAGAGGCATACTTCGGAGGAAACCCGGTGAATGTCGCCGTCAATGCGGCGAAAGCCGGCTATCCTGCGTCATATACTGGAGCTGTCGGCGATGATGAATACGGGAAGAACTTCAAAAGGATACTGGTTTCCCAGAATGTAGATATTTCCCATATGCGCACATTGCCCGGAAGGACGGCTGTGACCCACGTGACAAGAGTTGACGGCGAGAGGGTTTTCGGAGATTATGACGAAGGAGTGACCGCCGATTTCGCATTGGGCGAAGATGACAAAGAGTTCATGGCATCTTACGAGATCATCGTCAGCGGCATATGGGGCAAAATGGAAGAGGATATCGTTTCCCTCAAAGACACCGGGTCTCTCATAGCTTTCGATTTCGCAGACAAACTAGACGACCCGATGGTAAAAACTGTCAGCAAAAGTTTAACCTATGCGTTTTTTTCCTACAAGGAAGATAACGGTTTTATCAGAGATTATCTCAGAGATATCGTTTCCCTGGGCTGCTGTACCGCGGTGGCAACGCTCGGAGATAAAGGGAGCCTTGCATTTAACGGCGAGCGGTTCATCAGGTTCGGCATAGTGCCATGCAAGGTGCCTGTAACAGATACGCTCGGTGCCGGGGACTCTTATATTGCAGGATTCCTGTGCGCATCTCTGGAAGACGCAACAACTGCGGAGTGCATGGAGAATGGTGCCCTGTGGGCAGCCCGGACCCTGGCACTTGGCAGGGCATGGTGATCAATGAACTGAATGGTACAAAAACGGCAACGTGCCGGATGTAAATCGGCGAAAACTAAAAGACCGCAGAGGATCATCGTCCTGTGCGGTCTTTTAATCTTATAGAATAAGAATACTTTCACATTTCTTCAGGCGCGCTCACGCCCAGAAGGTCCAGCGCACTTTCCAATACGTATCTGACCGCCAGGCAGAGGTCCAGACGGGCATTGGTCAGAGCAGGGTCGTCATTTGACACTCGGCACGCGTTATAGAAGCTGTGGAAAGTGCTGGCCAGATCATAAACAAACTTGGTTATCTTTGAAGGGTCAAATTCCTCCGCTGCGTTAAGAATAGCTGAAGAATAGCACGTCATCTGCTTGATAAGCTCCAATTCCGTTTTATCAGTGAGTTTCCCGTAATCCGCAGTTACCTCCGCCCTCTTTACGTTACGCAGTATGGAACAGATACGGGCATGGGCATACTGGACATAAAACACCGGGTTCTCCAGGGAGTTCTTTATTGCCATATCCAGATCCAGAATAAGGTGGCTGTTCGGGTTTGTCGTATTGAAGAGATAACGGACGGCATCCAGCGGAACCTCTCCCAGAAATTCCTCCAGAGTGACTGAATCCCCCCTTCTTTTGGACATTTTCACTGTTTTGGCGCCTCTTACCAGATGGACAAGCTGCATGAGCACGACCTGCAGCCTGTCAGGATCGATACCGCAGGCTTTAATCGCCATCTTGAGCCTGTGCACATGGCCGTGGTGGTCCGCACCCCAGACATTGACAGCCAGGTCGAAATTCCTTTCCGCGAGCTTATTGAGATGATATGCAATATCAGATGCAAAATAAGTCGGTATGCCGTTGGCGCGTATAAGTACCTCGTCCTTCTCACAGTCATAATCCGTAGCTTTGAACCAGACAGCTCCGTCCTTTTCGTATACTGCGCCTTTGCTCCGCAGAAGTTCAACAGCCTGTTCAACAGCTCCTGATTTGTGCAGGTCAGATTCGGGGAACCATACGTCATAGCGGATGCCGTATTTGTCCAGGACGTGGTGCATATTGGCGACATTGGCTTCAAGCCCATAAGACGATAAGGCATCAGCAAGCTCTCCATCACTTAATCCTGATGCTTCCGGATGATCGCTGGCGAATTTCTCAGCCAGTTCCGTAATGTCTTTTCCCTGATAGCCATCTTCGGGGAAAGGGAATCCAGGATCCGAGATCTGACGGAAACGGGCCATCAGAGATTCGCCGAATTTCTTTATCTGGTTGCCGTAATCGTTTAGATAGAATTCCTTGGTCACCTTCCAGCCGGATTTTGCATATACATTAGCCAGCACATCTCCTATGACGCCGCCTCTGGCATTTCCGATATGCGGAGGACCGGTGGGGTTTGCGCTTACGTATTCTACGTCAATCGTCCTGGTCTTTTCCGGGACTATACTTCCGTAATCGGTCTTTTCATCAAGAACAGCCTTTAATTCGTTCAGATACCATTGCCTGGATATATAGAAATTGATGAAGCCGGGGCCGGCTGTCTCGACTCTCTCTACATAATCATCTATCCCTCCGAGATTCTCGATAATGCGGTCAGCGAGCACTTTGGGATTTGTCCTGAAGACCTTTGCAAGCTGCATGGCGGCGTTGCATGAGACATCACCGTTCTTTTCGTCCTTCGGGGTCTCCATAACTGCTGTAAAACCAGCCGGCAGATCCACTCCGTTTTCCGTTGCTATGGTCCTCAGAGCCTGTCCCACCTTTTCGGAGAGATAGGTCTCTAATGATAGTTTTCCGCTCATTGTCTTACTGCTTTTTGAAAAGCAGTTCCTTTCTAACCTTGTATCTGTCCAGTCCAAGGCCAATTAATTTTTCGATAAGGTCCGGATAGTTGACACCGCAGTAATCCCAAAGCTTTGGATACATGCTGATATTGGTGAATCCAGGCATGGTGTTTATCTCGTTCAGGATAACCCTGTTATCGCTGTTGGTGAGGAAAAAATCTATACGAGACAGACCGCTGCCTCCGATAGCGATGTACGCTTTCTTGGCATACTCCTGTATTTCTTTGACCTTTTCTTCCGGTATCGGAGCAGGAATGACGACTTCAGAATCGTCGCCTGAGAGATACTTCGCTTCGTAATCATAGAACTCATGGCAGGGTTTGATCCATCCAGGATATGATATCTGCACGTCCTCATTTCCCAGAGCGGCTATCTCGATCTCGCGCCCATCGATAAACTCCTCAAGAAGGAGCTTGGTATCATACTTAATGGCTTCCATGAGAGCTTCTTTCAGTTCATCTCTGTCATGAGCCTTTGAGATGCCTACACTTGAACCCATATTGGCAGGCTTGACGAAAATAGGATAATCGAATTCTTTCTCGGCCTCATCGCACTGAGCCTCGATGTCTTTCAGTATCGCACTTTTATAAAGAGTCAGTCCCTTCGCGACCGGGATATGCTCTGACTGCATTATGACTTTGAACACGCATTTGTCCATCGCCGCGGAAGAAGCAAGCACACCGCAGCCCACATACGGCTTATCCAGCATCTCAAAGAGGCCCTGCAGAGTGCCGTCTTCACTGAACGTTCCGTGCATGACAGGGAAGAATATATCGCAGGCGTTGAAATCATTATCGCTGAACAAGGAGAAATCCCAGCGGTTGTTGGGATCCTGTTCCCAAGTGTCTTCCTTGATCTTTTCCACATCACCTGTATATATGCTCCATCTGCCTTCCCTCGTGATGCCGATAAGAGTGAGGTCGAATTTGTTTCTGTCTATCGCATTGATCACATTGTAGGATGAAGAAAGTGAGACCTCGTGTTCCCCACTGCGTCCTCCAAACATAATGCCGACGTTCATCTTCTTTTCCATAACCGCTCCTTTATGGTCATTAGTTTAGAGCCATTATAGCATGTATAGAATAAGTAAGTAAACGACCATATGGAAAAGAGCCGTTCATTTTCACAGTGGATCCGAAAGGCATGCATTACCCGGTTTTATCTTATTCATAAGACAGGACAGCATCGCAAAACAGCATATATACATCTTAGCTGTTCAGAGTCAAAAAAAAAATGGTGATGCTAACCGGGCTTGAACCGATGACCTCTACCGTGTCAGGGTAGCGCTCTTCCAGCTGAGCTACAGCATCATCAACAATGCCATTGTAATATAAATCGCTCCGATACACAACATAAAATAATGAATTTTATCATTTTGTTTGCTTCCTTCGCGTACGTATGCTGATATATGCCTGTTTTTATTCCCCGGATGAGCCTGTTCGAAAAGGCACAGAAATACCTCATTTCGAAGACTAGATACCCGGAAGAAAGCTCTTCATGACGAAATAAATGCGGTGATCGCTAAGGAATTCTCATTGAACTGGACCACTTAAAAGCCTATAATAAAGTCATGAAATGTCCAAAATGCGGATGCGTGGAGAGCAGGGTGCTGGACTCCAGACCCTTTGACAATTACAACGCAATACGAAGAAGAAGAGAATGCACCGAGTGCAAGTTTCGTTTTACTACCTATGAACGTGCCGTTTCCGTATCGATGATGGTCGTTAAGCGTGATTCCACCCGGGAAGAGTATGACAGGACAAAAATAATCAAAGGGATCATGAAAGCCTGTGAGAAAAGACCTGTTTCCATAGACCAAATCGAAGAGATCGTTTCCGAGATAGAAAACGAGCTTTTTGAGACCAGCGCAGGCGAAGTACTCTCAACTGACATCGGTGAGGCGGTTATGCGCCACTTAAAAGACGTCGACGATGTCGCCTACGTGCGTTTCGCATCCGTATACCGTCAATTCAAGGACGTTAATACCTTCATGGACGAACTGCAGAAGATCCTTGCTGAGAGGAAATAAGGTACGGGAAAGAGCATTCAGAGCCTCAAAAACCGGACGGTTAAAAACAATGTACCGAACAGATTTGAAAATATCGTGTTTAGCCGCGGTGATCTAAAGATGTGTAACCTATCATGTGAAGTGGACTGATATTTAACATATTTAGAAAAAAAAAGGTGTATACAGGCCTGCATGAGATTATCATGCAGGCTTTATATAATAATCCGCATAAAAAAGCACATGATTCATTTCTTATCATGTGCTCATAATTATCACGTGTCCGGATGACAATTGATAAAGAAGGTTTCATTCGCCAAGTTTATCCCTGAAATCTTTCGCCTGCTCCAGCAACTGACGGGCATGAGCCCTGGTGACGTCGTCAATAGTGACTCCGCCGAGAATACGTGATATCTCTTCCACACGGGCATCATCATCCAGCGTATTCACGCTGGTGAAAGTCATTCCGTCTCTTACCGATTTACTGATCCTGATATGGTTGCCCG
>JAFZLL010000055.1 GCA_017551505.1 Eubacteriaceae bacterium | reverse complement strand
TGGGACAAGCTGACCGATGCTCAGAAGGAACTGGTGGAAGGCGAGTTCGCCGATCCGGATTACTTCGGGAGAGACACCGGGGATGCCTCACTGGACGATCCGCGCAACCAGGACGATATCGGTGAAAAGGAGATACTGGTAGTCAGCTTCGGCACCTCCTTCAACGACAGTCGCGTAAAGGACATCAAGGGGATCGAGGACGCCATAGCCGCGGCCTATCCCGACTGGTCGGTGCGCAGGGCATTCACATCCCAGATCATCATCAACCACATCCAGGCACGTGACAGCGAAAAGATCGACAACATGGACCAGGCACTTGCCCGCGCCATCGCCAACGGGGTCAAGCAGCTGGTCGTCCAGCCGACCCACCTGATGCACGGCGCAGAATATGACGAGATGAAGGAAGCCCTTGAAGCAGTCAAGGATAATTTCGAATCCGTCGTGATCGCAGAGCCTCTCTGGGGCCCTGTCGGCGGAGATGCCACAGTTATAAATCAAGACAAGCAGGATACAGCAGCTTTCATCACTTCTCATGCAGTAGCGGATGCCGGCTTTAAAAGCCTCGAGGACGCTGCCGGAAAGAGCACCTGTTTCGTATTCATGGGACACGGGACATCGCACAATGCGAAGGTCTCCTACAGTCAGATGAAGACACAGATAGACAAGCTCGGATACGCCAACGTATTCATCGGAACGGTCGAAGGCGAGCCCGAAGATACAGCCTGCGAAGCGGTCATCGAAGACGTCAAGGCGGCGGGATACAAGTACGTCGTCCTGCGTCCGCTGATGGTCGTTGCCGGAGACCATGCCAACAACGACATGGCCGGAGACGATGAGGATACCTGGAAGAGTATGTTCACGGCAGCCGGACTGGAAGTCACCTGCCAGATAGACGGGCTCGGCAGCATACCTGAGATCCAGCAGCTCTACGTAGTGCATACGGCAGCCGCATTATACGGACTTCCCGAAGACGGCACATATGTTGCGGATTTTAAGACAGACAGCACCATGTTCCGTATTAACGACGAGATGGATGGAAAGTGCGTTCTGATTGTCAGGGACGGACGCATGACCGCACATATCAGCCTTGCTGGAACCTCTATAACGAATCTCTATCTCGGAACGACAGATAAAGCGAAGCTTCCCGGGGCTTATGTATTGCCTTATACCGAGGATACCATTAATTACAAAGACGGCACCACTGAAGTCGTTTACGGCTTTGATGTCCCGGTTCCGTATCTTGATAAAGATTTTGATGTGGGAATTCTTGGCAAGAAGGGCACTTGGTATGACCACAAGGTCAGTGTTTTCAACCTGCAGAAAAACTGACCATCAGGGGTAAAGAAACAGTATGTGATGTTTTGGGCTGTTCCAGCTGGTCATGTACAGCCCGAAAGTACCAGAAAACTAAAGATTCGAACAATTGAAGATGCAAGAGAGGAAAACCATGATAAAGAAGCTCTTTTTGACCGCATTGACCATTGTGCTCATTTTCGCCTTCGCTTCCTGTGGAAAGAAAGATGAAGGCATTACCGACGGGACTTACACGATAAATGTCACTCTTTCAGGCGGGTCTGGGAAAGCCACTATCGAATCGCCTGCCAAGCTGGTCGTCTCCGGGGACAGCATGACAGCCACCATTGTATGGAGCAGTAGCCACTATGAATACATGGAGATAGACGGTGTGAGATATGACCGCATTACTCCAGAAGGGCAGTCTGCATTTGAGATCCCTGTTATTCTTGATACCGATATGGCAGTCAAAGGCTGTACGACAGCCATGAGCGAGCCGAAGGTAATCGACTACGTACTGCACTTCGATTCCGCTTCCATGAAGGCGGAGAATTAATGAAACGCATTTTCGCGTTGATCTTTGCGATCGTTTTCTGCGCAGCCTTTTTTACAGGCTGCGCAGAAAGTGGTTATACTGAGGGGCTGGGCAACGGCTGGGAACCTGTTGACAGCCTCAAGCTCGATTATGCCACACAATTCGCCATCGATTATTACGAAGGCGGATTCAAGCTTATAACACTGGCTGATAAAAGCCGGTTTTTCATTGTGCCCGAAGGAAGCCAGGCTCCGAAGGGGATATCCCGGGACATCACCATACTCCGCCAGCCTTTGGAAAACATCTATCTGGCTGCCACTGCGGCCATGTGCCATATAGACGCCTTGGATGCGCTGGATAGCATAAAGCTGTCCGGATCCAAAGCCGAGTCATGGTACGTGGAAAATGCCCGCAGAGCAATGGAGGAGGGGAAGATACTCTACGCGGGGAAATACAGCGAGCCGGATTATGAGATGATTGTCTCTTATAACTGCCCTCTGGCTATAGAATCCACGATGATAGCGCACTCCTCCGAAGTAAAGAGCAAGCTGGAGCAGCTCGGGATACCGGTATTTATCGATCAGTCCAGCAACGAGGAACATCCTCTTGGCCGCACCGAATGGATCAAGCTGTACGGTGCCCTGTTCAATAAAGAGAAGGAAGCCGAAGAGCTTTTCGCAGATCAGAAGGCTTTCCTGAGTGATGAGAACCTTGCTGAGGCGGATATGTCCGTCGTCTTTTTCTCCATCAATTCTTCAGGAATGGCTGTCGTCAGGAGACCGGGAGATTATCTGTCCAAGATGATGAAGATCGCCGGCGGAAGATATGTTTTTGAGAATATGTCCGCTGATGATTCCCGTTCCTCTACTATGACACTTGAAATGGAATCCTTCTTCGCCTTTGCAAGAGACGCTGACTGCATTCTGTACAACTCGACCATCGGGGGCGAGATATACACCATCGATGAGATGGTCGAAAAAAATCCGGTTCTGGCAGATTTCAAGGCAGTTAAAGACAATAACGTCTGGTGTACCAACCAGAACATGTACCAGGAATCACTCAGACTGGGGGAGATGATCGGAAGCTTCAACATGATCTTCTCAGGAAGAGCAAACGGTCTCAGCGAAGTAACTTTTTTCCACAGACTTTATTGGGCAACGAAATAATCTCATAGGAGGATAAGATGTATCAGTTCACTAAAGAAACCATAATTCAGGATACTTTGGATATGGGGTTCACTCATGCCGGTCTCGCCGATGCAAAGACATTGAAAGCCCGTGATGAGGTACGCGATATGTGCGCCGTAGACAAGTGCCATGCCTACGGCAAGAACTGGAGCTGCCCTCCGGGCTGCGGCACCGTCGAGGAATGCCAGGCCGAGATGGCAAGTTACGAATGGGGCATTTTGGTGCAGACCACCATGAACATGGACGATGACTTCGACATGGAGACCTGGGGCGAAGCATCCAGAAGGCATAGGGAATTGAGCGTCGAACTCAATGATGAACTGCACAAACGCTACAACAATGTGCTGGCCTTGGGCGGAGCAGGATGTCATCTGTGCGTGGAATGCACATATCCGGATTCACCGTGCCGTTTCCCCAATAAGAGGATGTCGGGTATGGAGGGCTATGGCCTGCTCATAAGCGATGTCTGCAAGGACAACAACATAGATTATTACTATGGTAAGGGTACAATCACCTATACTGGCATGTTCCTTCTCAAGGATCCCAAACAGCCGGAAACGGAAAACTGACTTCACATTATCTGACTGGAGGACTCAATGCCGAAAGATATCAAAAAGATAGATAACAGCCCTGACGAAATAACTGTTGGAAACACTGGCCGGTTTCTGTTGATCACGATTCTGCTTACCGCTGCCTTATTGATAGGGCTCATTGCCAATGTCAATATCGGGAGCGTGAACATCGACCGCGGAAAAGTTGCTGTGCTTGTCTGGCAGGGAGTGAAATACTGGACGCTGAACTTGTGCACAAGGGGGAGCTATGCACAGGAACTGTCTGATGTGATTAATTCCTCGGTAGAGAGCCGCATACTCTTCTCGATCCGACTGCCCCGGATGCTGCTTGCAGTCCTTCTGGGAGGGGCGCTTTCCATTTCGGGGTATCTTTTGCAGGTATTCTTCCGAAATCCGATAGCCGGACCGTTTGAACTCGGCATTTCTTCCGGTGCCAAAATGGTGGTCGGCATAACTTTGATATTTATCGCCAAGAGGGTGGGGAACCTAAGTCCTCTGGCTCTAATACTTGCATCATTTCTGGGTTCTATACTGATAACCTGCATCGTTCTGCTCTTTTCGCAAAAAGTAAGCAACATGGCGATGCTTCTTGTCATCGGCATAATGGTCGGCTATGTCTGCAGCGCGGTCACTGATTTCTGCATCACATTTGCCGACGACCACGATATTGTCAACCTGACTAACTGGTCGATGGGGTCCTTCTCCGGTTCATCCTGGGAACATGTGGCTACAGCTTCTGTAATCTGCCTGCTCGGCCTCATCTCGGCATGCCTTTTATCCAAACCTATTGGAGCCTATGCCCTTGGGGAGAACTACGCAAAGAGCATGGGCATCAATGTCAAGCTATTCAGGCTGCTGCTCATCCTGTTGTCGAGCGTACTGTCGGCATGCGTTACAGCCTTTGCAGGACCGATATCCTTTATCGGCATCGCTGTGCCCCATATAACAAGGACACTGATGAAGACCTCCAAGCCGATATTCATCATACCCACGGTTTTCCTCTGCGGGGCGGCTTTCTGTGTTTTCTGTGATCTTCTCGCACGTACTCTCCTCGCTCCTTCGGAACTGAAGATCGGCACTATCACAGCGGTCTTCGGAGCACCTGTGGTCATCTACATGATGGTCAAGCGCAACCAGCTCAAGGAGGTCTAGCGGTGGAGAATTATTTCGAAGTCGAAGGCCTTACCGTAGGATACGATAAAAAGCCGCTGATCAGAGACATCACCTTCGGCATAGACAAGGGCAGCATTCTGACTCTGATCGGGCCCAACGGCTCTGGGAAGTCTACCATACTTAAGACAATTACCGGCCAGCTGGCTCCGCTGGGCGGAAGGGTGGCTGTGGAAGGTGATGATGTTTTTTTCTGGACTGCCAAGCAGTTTGCTCAGAGATTCGCGGTAGTGCTCACGGAAAGAATCAAGCCCGAACTGGTCACCTGCGCCGAGATAGTCGCTATGGGCCGCTACCCATACACCGATCTTTTCGGCAGGCTTACCGATGAAGACAAAGCCGCAGTAGCCAATGCGCTTCGGATGGTACACGCGATGGACCTCGCCAACAGGGATTTCTCCACTCTTTCTGACGGACAGAGGCAGAGGATACTGCTGGCACGTGCGATATGCCAGGATCCGGAGATCATAGTCCTTGATGAGCCTACGGCATATCTTGATATACGCCATAAAATAGAATTACTTGATATCCTGCGCCGAATGGCCAGAGAAAAACAGGTGACGGTCATCATGTCTCTCCATGAGATAGATCTGGCCATGAAGATCTCCGATAACATCATATGCGTAAAAGGAGAATCGATAAAGGCTTTCGGTACGCCGCAGGAGATTATAGATACCTGCTCGATCGAAGAGCTTTACGAGATAAAAAACGGTTCCTATGACACACTCTTCGGCAGTGTGGAACTCGTCAAAGCGTCCGGGGAACCGAAGATATTCATAGTCGCAGGAGGCGGGTACGGCATACCGTTTTACCGTGAGCTCCAGAAACGGCAGATACCATTTGCCACCGGAGTACTGTTTTCCAATGACGTGGATTGCCAGGTCGCCCGCACACTGAGCGACAACGTCATCGTATCTCCCTGCTTTGAACCTGCGGGAGAAGAAGTATACAAAAAAGCACTGGACATGATGCTCAAATGCTCAGCGGTCCTTGACGCGGGGACTCCTTGCGGCTCATTTAACGAGATGAACGGCAGGCTCCTGGAAGCGGCCAGGGATAGCGGCATTCCGGTGTTAACTAGCCTGGATAAAGGAGGTATCATTGAAAAAGAAGTGCAATAGGATAGTTCTCGCAGGAACCAACAGCGGATGCGGGAAAACGACAATTTCCTGCGCCATTCTGCAGTCCCTGGTGAACAGGGGGATGAAGGTAGGCGCTTTTAAATGCGGACCGGACTATATAGACCCGATGTTCCATTCCAGTATAATCGGGGCGAAAAGCCGCAATCTCGATCCGTTTTTATTTTATGTTAACCTGTTTAGTTTTCTCTTCGCAAAAAACGCCGAGGACTGCGACATCAGCGTTATAGAAGGCGTGATGGGCTTCTACGACGGACTGAGCCTCACGTCGGTAAAAGCGAGCACCTGCGAAGTGGCAGAGATCACAAACAGCCCCACGGTACTGAT
>JAFZLL010000054.1 GCA_017551505.1 Eubacteriaceae bacterium | reverse complement strand
GCGCCAGACTGCAGACATGGCTTTCAGGGTTCTGTTCGAAGGACAGAATATCGCCGAGCTCCCTGTTGAATTCTATACCAAGGACTGCGAGCTGACCGTCAACAGTGATACGGCAGAAGTCCTCGGGATCACGATTCCCGACGATCTGAACTGATATGGGATTCTCTCTCGGCTCGTTCCTGAGGTCCTGCCCGGGCGCCATAGCCCAGGGCATAATCTACGGCATCATGGCGATGGGGGTCATCGTCTCTTACAGGATACTCAACTATTCCGACCTGACGGTCGACAGCTCCCTCTGTACGGGAGGAGCTGTCACCGCCACCCTTATCACGGCAGGCTTTTCCCCGGGGGTGTCGCTGCTGTGCGCGCTTGCAGCTGGGCTTGTCGCCGGAACGGTGACAGGACTTCTCCATACAGCCCTTAAGATCCCGGCAATTCTTTCCGGGATCCTGACTCAGCTGGCGCTGTACTCTGTCAACCTGCGCATCATGGGCAAGCCGAACGTCACACTGCTCAATACCGAACTGCTTATATCGCTGAGGAATATACCAAGGGCAATCCTTATCGGGGGGTGTTTTGCCATCAGCGTTATTGCTGCGATGTATCTGTTTTTCGGCACAGAGATCGGCTGCAGTATTAGAGCCACGGGCAGCAACGAAAAAATGGCAAGAGCCCAGGGTATCAATACCAGCTTTGGGAAGGTTCTGGCTCTTTCAGTTTCCAACGGCATAACCGCTCTGTCGGGCGGACTCATTGCCCAGTACCAGGGTTACTGCGATATCAACATGGGCAGAGGCGCCATAGTAATAGCGCTTGCCAGCATCATCATCGGTGAAGCGGTCTTTTCCAGAATCATAGAGACCTCGAAGATATCTTTCGCCGTGAGGCTCTTTTCTGCGGTCTTCGGTGCAAGTATCTATTACCTGGTGATCACGGCCGTGCTTCAGGCAGGCCTCAATACCGGCGACCTGAAGCTCTTCAGTGCGGCCGTAGTAGCCATCGTACTGTCGCTGCCGCACCTTAAAGCAATGAAAAAAGGAAAGGTGAGGAACGATGCTAAGTCTGAATAATGTAAGCAAGGTGTTCGATGCCGGGACGGTGAACGAAAAATATGCCGTCAAAAACCTTTCCGCAACGTTCGCAAAAGGGGATTTCGTTACCATAATCGGCGCCAACGGTGCCGGAAAATCCTCGATACTCAACCTTATAGCCGGAGTCTACTTCCCAGAGGAAGGGAAGATCACGCTGGACGGCTCTGACATCACCCGTATCCCGGAATTCCGCCGGGCTGACAGGATCAGCCGCGTATTCCAGGACCCGATGGTGGGCACAGCCTCAGATATGTGGCTGGAGGAGAATCTCGCTCTGGCATACCGAAGAGGGAAAAGGCGCGGGCTCAGGTGGGGCATCACGGAAAAGGAAAGGGAGTTCTTCATCGAGAAACTGAGACCGCTCGGGCTCGGGCTCGAAAAGAGGCTTTCAGTAAAGACAGGACTGCTCAGCGGAGGCCAGCGCCAGGCGCTGACCCTGCTGATGGCTTCCTTCAACAATCCGAGCCTGCTCCTGCTCGACGAGCACACTGCCGCCCTCGACCCCGGCACGGCAGGGAAAGTACTG
The DNA here is from genome assembly GCA_017551505.1 of Eubacteriaceae bacterium. GTDB lineage: Bacteria > Bacillota > Clostridia > Eubacteriales > Anaerofustaceae > JAAYHF01. The sequence continues at coordinate 30,248 of JAFZLL010000054.1, read as the reverse complement.
GAGCTTACAGAGCAGATCGTCGCCGAAAACGAGCTGACCACACTGATGGTGACACATAATATGAAGGATGCCATCGCTTACGGCAATCGCCTCATCATGCTCAGCGCAGGCAACATTCTGCTGGACATTTCAGGTGAGGAAAAACAGCACCTTACGGTGGCAGAACTCATGCAGCGTTTTGCAGACCTTTCCGGAGAAGAACTGGACAACGATGAACTGCTGCTCACGAGTTGAGAGAAAGAAGTCTACAGATACGGAGGTACTTGAGATGATCTATCGGCTTCCGGAATTAGATGATAGGGATATACTGCAGGAATACGTTCAGGAACACTTCGACAATGGTGAAACCAGTATCAGCGCAAGCCTTGGCCTGTCATCATCCGAATACGGGGAATGGGTGGAAAAGATACGCAGCAATTCAGCAGAAGGCGATTCCGACTGGGGAAGATCACTGCTCTACCTGTGCCTTGATCAGGACAAGCTGATCGGACTTATGAACATAAGATATGAATTGCCAACGCATCTCAGAAGATTGTACGGAGACATCGGATATGGCGTCCGGCCTTCCGAAAGGAACAAAGGCTATGCGACCATGATGCTTTGTCACGCCTTGTCGGTCTGCAGGGGAAAAGGGATGGACAGTGTCATTCTGGGCTGTTTTAATGACAATCCAGCGTCGGCTGCCGTAATCCGGAAAAACGGCGGAGTCCTTTTCGAAGAAAACGAGAATTATAAAAGAGGACGGATAAGCCAGTATTACCTGATTAGATTATAGTATACGTATACACGTTCTTTTGATCAGACCCCAAGTTGCATCAACCGATATGGTTCCTTCTTACGGAACGCGATAAAGCGAAAGCCCGCCGGAACACGGTTTATCACTGTGCTTCCGGTGGGCTTTATAATTCCGTTGAGGTCTCCCGGAATGTGTTACAGGGGCTATGTCAGTTTCTTTCTCCCAATCTGTCTTCCTTCATATATTTCCTCATGAATAAGAAATAGAACACGCACATGCACACGGAGGTTGTCAGCCATGACACAGGATAGGCGGTGACGACCGTCCTGGCGAAAGGAAATCTGGGTTCAAAAAACGATATGATGAATGTCCGTATCAGGCAGATATTCACCATGACGATGACCATGGGAGCCTTTGCTTCCCCGAGGCCCCTGAGAGCATCGCCGAACAACTGGAGGAAGCAATATATCCAGTAAAGAGGGAAAGTGATGCCTATGAGCTCGGTCCCGATTGCAATGACGTTCTCATCCTCGTTGAATACCGAAAATACTGCGTGCCCGTTGAGAAGTGTAATCACGGCAAGAACGGCGGTCACCGCAATGGATGCCGCAAGCGCTGCCCGAACCCCTTTGCGCACACGCTGTTTATCCCCCGCCCCGTCATTCTGTCCAACAAAAGTCATAAGTGCCTGCCCGAATGCGACTATGGGCAGGTAGAGTATGCATTCCACTTTGAAATATGCCGTAAAGGCGGCGATCGTATCCTGACCGAACCTGTTGATGAATGACTGAGCTATAACGTTTGACAGGGTGATCATCAGCGACTGCAGTCCTGAAGGTATGCCGATGGACAGAGTCCGCCCTAGAATATCTTTATGCAGGGAGATACTGTGCAGTTCCAAAGCGTAGTCCCCTTCCAGTTTAGTCAGCTTTATGAGCACCAGCAGTGCCGCCGTCCCGAAAGAAATGAAGGCCGACACGGCCACAGCGACTATCCCGTCAGAAAAGCTCCTGACAAAGATATAATCCAGAGCAACGTGCAGAAGCCCGCCGATAAGCTGCGCGATGAGTGGGAAGACGCTGTCCCCCAGAGCACGGAGCACTCCTCCGGCAAGATTGTACGTAACGATGAAAACCAGTGACAGAAGATACAGCCTGAGATACCATGCCGCCAGCGGTGCCAGCTCCCCCGGTGTATTTACTGCCCTCAGGTAAAGGGGCGTCACGAGGATCCCGACAGCGGTGAGCACTGCCCCTCCCAAAAGGCTCAGGGCTACCGTACTTTCGATAGCTTTCTTAAGCTTATCATGTTCCCCGCTGCCTTTGAGGGAAGCTATTACGACACCGCTTCCCACTCCTACCCCCGAGAAGAAGTTGATTATCAGTGACGTCAGGAGAGAGCCTGCCCCGATCGCCGCCTGGGCAGCGGTATCGATGAATCTCCCGGCGAACATTACGTCTACTGCGGCGTACAATTCCTGCACAAGGCTCGCCATGAGCAGTAAAAAGGCGAAGGAGGCAATCTTTTTAAGGACCGGCCCCTTCGTCATGTCTCTGTTGTCGTTCATTTCCTTTTTATGCATATCGGGATCTCTGCCTCAACCGAAGAGATGGCAGGCTACAAGATGCCCCTGCGTTGCTTCGGTGAGACCCGGCTTGATCTTGCGGCAAGTGTCGCTCGCGTGTTCGCATCTGTCGCAAAATGGACATCCTTCCGGAACATTCAGAGGGCTGGGCACCTCTCCCTCGATGCTCTCTATCTTTTTCGTAAAATCCATATGATGGGAGAATATCGAGCCCAGCATCGCCTTAGTATAAGGATGCAGCGGATTCTCGGCTATCTCTACAGAAGGCAGCACCTCCACGACGTTGCCCAGATACATAACGGCGACTCTGTGTGACATGCAGTGTACGAGCGCCATATCGTGGCATATGAACAGATATGTCAGATCCTTCTCCTTCTGCAGCCTGACGAGCAGTTCCACCAGCCTGTCCTGGACGGAAACATCAAGGGCGCTGGTGGCCTCGTCAAGGATGATGACTTTCGGCGACAATGCCAAGGCTCGCGCAACGCCGATCCTCTGACGCTGTCCTCCGGACATATTGTGCGGATAGCGGTACATGAAATCCTTCGGCAGTTCCACCATCTCCAGAAGTTCGGCGCATTTGTCCTCTTTTTCGCTCCTCTTCAACAGACCATAGTTCGTGAGGGGCTCGGTGACGATATCGATTATCCTCATCTTCGGGTTGAAAGCCGCGGCGGGATCCTGGAAAACCATCTGTATTTCCCTGTGATTCTGCCTCAAAGCCTCTCCGCTGAGATTCGTTATGTCCCTGCCGTCGAAGGTTATCGTCCCGGAAGTAGGTTCAATTACGTGGACCAGCATCTTTACGTAAGTGGATTTGCCGCATCCGGACTCCCCGACTATACCAAGAGTCTCACCCTGATAGGCGCTCAGGGAGACCTCGCTCACTGCCGTGAGGGTGCGCCCGTGGGAAGCCGGGAAAGTCTTGGTTAGGTTCTCTGTTGCCAGGATCGCCTTTCTCTCAGACATATCTCTTTCCTCCTATCTCAGGAACAGCCTGCAGGAGCTGCCTTGTGTATTCGCTTTCGGCATGATTGAGCACGGTGTCTCTGTCTCCTCTGTCCATCACCTTTCCATACTGCATGACGATCATCTCGTCAGACATATAGGCTGCCACGCCTATATTATGGGTGACCAGGACGATGGCTGTGTTGAAGCGTTCCCTCAGTTCCATCATCTGGCGCACGATCTGCGCCTGTATCGTAACGTCTATGGCGCTGGTTGGCTCGTCGGCCAAGAGGAGCTTCGGTTCAAAGGTCATTGCCAGCGCGATCCCGACTCTCTGCCTCATCCCTCCTGAAAGCTGGTAGGTGTAGCTTTTCATGATATTGTCCCCGTCAGGAAGGCGCATCTTTGTCAGGGTATCGACAGCCAGGGCATATGCGTCTGCTTTGGACATGTCCGGACGGTGTATCTTTATATACTCTATGTACTGTGAACCGATGGTGCGGATGGGATTAATCATCGCGCCTGAATCCTGGAAGATCATCGAGATGCCGCTGCCCCGCACGTCGCGCCACCTGCTCTCGCTGTAGGAAGCCATATCCTCGCCGTTGAACAGTACGCGGCCCTCGGATATCTTGCCGCCTCCGGGCAGCAGCCCGAGTATCGCGCGGACTACTGTCGTCTTGCCGCTTCCGGACTCCCCGACGATGCCTACGATCTTACCTTCGTTCATGTCGAAGGACACGCCGGTAACACATGGGGGATCATTGCCGTATTGGATCGATATATTCTGTACGTTTAAAATATCCATAGCATTCCTCACTGCTGCCTAGGGTCAAGGACGTCCCTGAGGGCATCTCCCCAGAAGTTGAAGATCACCACGACGATGAATATCGCTAGCCCCGGATAGATCATCATCCACGGGCATGCAGACATATAGGGGCGGCCTTCGCTGAGCATTAGCCCCCATTCAGCCATCGGCGACACAGCGCCGAAGCCAAGGTAAGAAAGCCCAGCCAGCTCAAGCATCATTCCGCCTATATCCGTGGCCGCCGTGATGACAAGGGTGGGAGCGACTATCGGGAAAAGATATTTGATCATGATGTGCAGGTCACGTCCGCCCACTATCCTGGCGGCCGCCATGTAGTCTTCGTTTTTGACCTTGAGCACTATGCTGCGCGCCATACGGGCGTATTTGGGCCAGGTGACCAAAGAAATGGCGATGACGGCGTTCCTGATGCTCGCGCCCATTATTCCCGCCACTGCCATAGCCAGCACCATTCCCGGGAACGATACCATCATATCCGCGAGCCTCATGATCACGGCATCCACCATGCCGCCGTAAAAGCCGGATATTATCCCGAGCAGCACTCCGACGAAGAATACGAGCCCGACCAGTGAAAGGGTGGCCGGCAGCGAGACTCTGGCCCCGTAAATTACGCGTGAGAACAGGTCGCGCCCCAGCTTATCCGTGCCGAACAGATGATCCGGGCCGGGGGCAAGACGTGCGTCCTTCAGGACGGCTTCATACGGATCATACGGGACAATGACGGGAGCAAGCACCGTTGTCATGACTATGAGAATTATAAGTACCGTGAAGAAGACGAATTGCCTGTTCTTGAGAAAATCCTTAAGGATACCGTTCATGCTTTTCCCTCCCCTTTGATGCGAGGATCGATGAAGTTATACGAAATATCCACAGCCAGGTTCACAGCCATGTATATGAGCGATATCCACAGGACGTAGCCCTGGATCAGCGGATAATCCATAGCCTTTATCGCGTCGATGGCAAGGCTGCCGAGCCCGGGATAGGTGAATATCACCTCCACCACGGACGTTCCTCCGAGAAGAGACCCCAGGGAGAGCCCGAACATGGTGACCAGAGGAAGCAATGAGTTGGGGAAAACGTGTTTGAAAAGTATCGCCCTTTCCGACTCTCCTCTCCCCTTCGCTCCGATAACGTAGTCCTTGTGCAGTTCTTCCAGGACCGCAGTGCGCACCTGTCTGGTATATTTGGCGGTCATCGCGAAAGCCAGGGTCAGCGTCGGCAGGACGAGATTTGACAGAGCGTTTGGATCCGTCGAGATCACGGGCAGGAGATTGAGCTTCATGGCAAGGAAGTAGAGCAGCAGCAGCCCCACCCAGAAATTGGGCATCGAGACTCCGAAGAAAGTGATACCACGCACTATATAATCAATTGGCTTGTTGCTGTAAACTGCCGATATCATGCCCAGAGGCACTGCGAAAAGCAGCATGACGAACATGGACGATATGGAAAGCTTCAATGTCGGCCACATCCTGCCGGCAAGCAGGCTGGCTACCGGACGGTACTTTGAATAGGACATCCCGAGATCCCCTTTCAGCACGTTTGCCAGCCAGCGGAAATACTGGACGAAGAAGGGATCGTTGAGACCCATGGCTTCGCGGGTCTCATTCAGCACCTCTTCAGTCGGGATGATGCCCATCGACTGGTACATCGTCATCACGGGATCTCCCGGGGCAAGCTGTACAAGAAGGAAAGTGAAGAAGCTTACGCCTATTAGGACTATTATGATCTGCCCGATTCTTCTTAAGAATTCTTTTAAGTCCATAATGACCTCACTGTCTGTTATATGACGATCCCCCCGACGGGGGGATAATTTTCAGATTGAGAACGAATAAAAGTAAAATGAATGAATACAAAACAGGGGAAGGCACGGTAACGTGCCTTTCCCTGACGTCCTGTTATTTTACAGGAGCGATCTTGTTAGTGATCCAGTAGAAGTCTATGGTGGATATCTCAGCTCCGGTCACGGTCTTCACATTGGAGATCATGCAGGAGTTGTAGTAGCCGTGTACCAGTACGACCGCGTCGTCAAGAAGGATCTGTTCCATTTTAAGGACCAGCTCGTCCCTCTCGGCTTCGTCCATGGATGACACGAATTTGTCGTATGCCGCGTCAAACTCGTCGTTGTCATATCCGGTGTAGTTTGCCCCGCCGGAGTTGGATTCGCTGTAGAGGTTGCTTCCGTCGGTTCCGCCGTACCAGTTCATAAGGAATCCCGAGGGGTCGCCCACGGCAGCTGTCTGCCAGTTGGAGGAGCAAAGGTCATATTTACCGGCCATGAGCAGGTTCCAGGTAGTATCGGAATCGGAATGGTTTATGTTGGTGTCGATGCCGATAGCCTTCAGGGAGACCGCAGTGGCTTCAGCAAGGTCAGAAAGCCTTCTGGAAGAATATGTCAGATAATCGAGCTTGATATTCTTTCCGTCGAGTTCCCTGATGCCGTCGCCGTCGGTATCGACTATGCCTGCTTCATCCAGAAGCTTCTTTGCGCCTTCCACATCGAAGCCGTATTTAACGGTCAGCTTGGAATGGTCATATCCCAGTCCGGTGGGCAGCACGGGCGCGCCGTAGGTATAGATCCCGCCCACGGTGACATCGCATATGGTCTTGCCGTCGACCGCCATCATGACCGCTTTTCTAAGTGCGTCGTTGGCAAGGATCCCCTTGAAGTTGACGTAGGAGATGCCGGTACGGATACCGGGGGTCCTGGAGACATAGAAATTCGGATCGGCGGTGAGCTCTGCCAGGTCCGCATCGGTGGTGATGTTCTCGGTGACGTCGATGTCGCCGTTCTTCAGCGCCATTGCCTTGGTGGTGTCATCCTCGATGAACTTCCTGGTGTAGCCCTTGAAGGGAACCTCTCCCTGCCAGTAGTATTCGTTGCGGACGAATTCGGCGTTCAGCGTGGTCTTGTCGAAGGAAGCGATGACGTAAGGTCCGGTGCCGATAACGGTGGTGGCGTCGTCAGCGTAGTTGTGGCTGTCGTCGTGAAGGTCTCCCTCAACATCGATGATCTGATAGAAGGGGAAGCACAGCGAGCCCCTGACATCGGCGATGGGCTTGTCGAGCACGATTGTGACCGTATTGGCGCTTGTGTCCGCAGTGATGCTGTTTGCCTTGACATACTTGTACGGTGTCGAGCTGTGCGTGTCGCTCTTGTTCTCGCAGACCCAGTAGAGTCTGTTCAAGCAGTCGGAGACAGCCTGGGCATCGCAGGGCTTGCCGTTGGAGAATTTAACTCCGTCCCTGATGTGGAAAGTCCATGTGATGTGGTCGTCGGATACCTGATAGGTATCGCAGAGCAGCGGCTGAGGGGTCATGTCGTTGTCAAAACGGAACAGGCACTCGCCCACACCGTCGCGAACGGTCTCCCACGAAGCGTTCTGGTATCCGGCCGGGTCAAATGAATCGGCGTAGACATAGCATCCCAGAACAAAAGTGTCTTTTGCTTTCCCCTTATTGTCGTCTTTGCCGCAACCGAAGGTGCCGAGAAGCATCGCGCATACCATGAGGACCGCAGCGAGTCTGAACATTTTGGATCTCATTACAAACCTCCTTAATCTTTTGTTCAGGCAGTCTTCCACAGGGGATATTCAGTTGACAAGGAAATAAAAAACGCCTTTCCGTATGGAATCAGGCGCGAATGAATACCGAAATAAAGAAATTGGAAATCATCCTATTTCAAGTCTTACAGGTCTTCTATCGCTCGTAGAAACACTGCCTACAGACATGAGCAGGTCTCCTGGCTTTGGATCATCGCTTTGAGCGGCCTTCCCGGGAATATCCCAGTGACATCATTCGCTTTCGGCTCCCCTTTACAGTGACGGGATCGCCGCGGATTCTCACCGCGTTGTCTAACACTCATGCCTTATTAAATTGTATTGAATCCGAGGACGTTCATTTCCTCTAGGCTTAAATTACCTTAAAATAACCTTAAAGTCAATATGATATACCGTGTTTTTTTGTATTAATAGTTGCTTTTACAGTTCTTCTGCCGAGTCTTCGAGTCCGTATGCGACCAGGGAGCAGCCTGCAGGCGAATAGAGTCCCCTCGTGTAGTAATATACAGAACCATCCCCGACAGCGTAGTGCCTTTTCAGTTTATTGCCGAAAAAATCCTCCTGGATCCCGAGCAGATCCCCTTTCTTGATCTTCTGCCCAACCTTCACCGCCGGGTACCAGAGCGCATCGATATCGGATTCCAAATAAACGCTTTCCCTGAAGAGTATATGGCGTTGTGCAGGGGAGCCCTCATAGTCGTATACGCCCAGATGCTTTAGAAGGAGCCGGACAGAAGCCAGATGGCCCTCAGTCCATACCGGGTAGCAGCAGTCGTCGTAGCCCCGTTCCACGAGCAGTCCGGGGATGGCCATGTTGTTTGCCGCCCAGCTGTATTCGCCTGTGGTCGCTCTCGATTCCACGAGCCATTCGGTGTTCAGCGCCTTCGCGGCCTCGAGGGATTCCTCTCTTACTTCCGGGCAGGTCGGGAAGAAGATTATCGGGTGGAGAGGCTCGGATTTGCTGCCGCTGTGCATATCCAGGATAAAGTCAGTTATCGGGAAGACGTTCTTTACAAACCATGCTGCGATCCTTGCTCCTGGCCCTCCGTTCTCATCTCCGGGATAAGAGCCGTTCAGGTTGTACATATCCTCAGGCACCTCCCTGGAATGGTCCGATACTACACCGCTGGTGTTCACGCAGTGGACAATGATGATGTTCCCGCAAACTCCCATCGGGTCGATCTCACCGGCAGCCCTTATTGCGGCGGCAAAGCCAGGATATTCCCCGGCATGGATGCAGGCGGTGATGAGCACTGTCTTTCCTTCCTTTGCCCCTGCTATCAGGGTCGCCGGCATCTTGTAGGAATCCGGTTCATTCAGGCCGGGGACAGTCTCATCTGCCGACACGACCTTTGAAAAAGTTCCCTGCCCTCCGAGAGGCACCGTCAGGACTACCTGTCTCTTTTCACCAGGCGAAAGCCTGTGTCCGCAAAGCTCAAACATTTTAACCTCCTTGACATTCGAATTAAATTGGATATTAAAACGTTAACACAGTTTTGGAATGATTGTAAAGAGGGAAGGAAAAATATCCCGGTCCGCCCTTCCGCCCTGCCTCAGCCCTATTCGTACGCTCATACATACAGATATCCTCGCCGCAAGAAGATCCGGAGCATTTATATCCGTGCAGGCAGCAGCATCCGCCGGCGCTATACATCAGTCGGAAATTTTAATATTTGAATTCATAAACAAATGCTTGAATTCTGTGCGTCTATTGGCTATACTCAAAGCAAGTTAATAATTCGGTGTCTGCATGGAACGCGGTCGGAATCCGCGACAGCACTCTTGCTACTGTGTGTCCTTTGAGGACGAGCCAGGTCTTTCAGGCCCGATGTCAATAATATCTGCGGAATTTCAGGGGTAATTCCGCCAGTATTTATTTACATCGGGGCAACCGATGTTTTTTTTATGACATGTGGGTATAAGTCGTGCACCCTTGCCTGGGTGCAACCTCTTGACCATATCAACAAGCAATTACAAATTTACGAAAGGGGTACATTATGAAGAAGTACACAAAACTGCTTGCCGCTCTTCTGGCTCTCGCACTGGTCTTTTCTTTCGCGGGGTGCCGCAAGGATAGCGGAAAGAAAGGGCCCATCACCGTAACGGATATGACCGGACGCACCATCACTCTCGATCATCCCGCGGAGAAGGTCGTTGCCCTATCTGCAGCGGACTGCGATATCGTCTACGCTGTCGGGGCTTTCGACACTCTCATCGGACGCGGAGAGATGTGCGACTATCCCGAACAGGTCAAGGACCTGCCCAGCGTACAGTCGGGTTATAACACAAATACCGAGGAGATCGTCAAGCTCGCACCGGAAGTCCTCATCATGAGCACAATGGCACAGACCCAGGAGCAGGTCGACGCATTGGAAGCCGCAGGGATCAAGGTAGTCGTTAGCGACGCCCAGGATATAGAGGGCATCTACACCTCCATAGAGCTGATCGGAGCGGTGACCGGCCATGCCGAAGACGCCGCCAAGGTAGTAGCTGATATGAAGAAAGCCTTTGACGATCTGAAGGCACAGGTAAAGGGCGACGGCACCGAGACTGTCTACTTCGAGGTCTCCCCGCTGAAATGGGGCCTGTGGTCAGCAGGCAGCGGCACCTTCATGAACGAACTGGCTGAAATGATGGGGGTCAAGAACATTTTCGCCGACCAGCAGGGCTGGATCCAGGTAAGCGAAGAGCAGGTCATCGAAAGGGCTCCGGACTATATCGTGACCATCACGATGTCCTCAGGTGAGGGGGACGACCCCGTAGCCGAGATACTCGGACGCCCGGGCTGGGAACACATCCCCGCGGTTGAAAACAATAAGATCCTCAACGCTCCGAATAACGAGTTGACCAGACCTTCTCAGAGGCTCGTCGAAGGCGCGCAGATGTTCTATGATTTCATTTACGGCAAATAAACAATAAATCGAAACAACACAGGGGCCGCTCTTTCTCCGCAGTGAGAAGAGCGGCCTCTCTTCAAATTAACAGTTCATGTTTGATAAATTTTCTTCAATTTCAATAAATATACCGTATCATTAAAAACTTTAATAGGTCTTTTTATTGTCTCCATTATATAGTAAAATAATAAAAAAGTGTTTTCCCATTCACCTCACGGTGAGATATGGAAAGGGGTAAGAACCCACGGGATGGCCACTGTGCGGCGCAAGCCAAGTCAGATACATAGGGGAACACTGCTTGTTGTACCGACTCTGCAACAGGGGAGCTTTGCATTATTCATATGTACAAGAATACCTCTGTTAGCGCAACGGAGGTGTTTTTTATGAAATTCAAGGAAATGGACTTGTTCGCCTACCGCAAAAAGAAGCCCGGCGACTACAAGCCGCTGACTGCCGCTGCACTCGCAACAAATGAACGCCGTTTTCTAAAAAAGAGAAAAGACGGATCGAAGGAAGAGGATGAGCGTCTGTAATTAACGGCGCAAGCAACAGGATGACTCATAAGTACATCAAAAACCTTGACCTTACCTCCGATCCGAGCGAAAATGCAGATGCTTCCCGGCAGCATCCGGCCGAAGAGACTCCGGATAACGTTCCTGTGAGTATCAAAGCCAAGAAAGCGAGGCGCAGGCATACAGACCCGAAACAGTCTGCACTTATGCACAATAAAGCAGAGAATAAGAAAGGATGCACGGCCAAACCGACAGACAGGAAGCGCATGACCTTTTTCAACAAGGATGGCAGCGTGACCAGGGTCGTGTTATTCAACAGTACGGAAGAACAATAAGATGAGACTATGCGGCACATATACCTGGTTCGGATATCTGGAGGCTTTTGAAGACAAGCTCAGAGCTATCCGCGCCGCGGGCTTCAATACTATATGTACCTTTTGGACACCGGAGATGGAGGATTCCGACGGGCCCAGAGCAGGCCAGCAGGAAGCCGCGGACAGATACGGGCTGTATCTGGAACATGCGCATCTCGGCTATTACCGGGCAAATCTCCTCTGGGAGGATACTCTTGACGGCAGCTCCGTCAGGGACGGTTATATCGGTGACATAAGGCTGGCCGCAACGGGCAACGTAAAAACGCTTGTCATCCACCCGTGCGAGATATATCCTCCGGATATGAGAAGATATGACATCTTCAGGAACAACATGAGAAGGATCTCGGATGTATGCGCGGACACCGGTGTAAGGCTGGCAGTGGAAAACCTTGGAGAGAACACCACGGTAAGGATGATCATCAATGATCTTAAGGATAACCCGAACGTGGGGCTGTGCTTCGATTCCGGACATAACAATGTGGCCGCAGGGGATTGTTTCGACCTTCTGGATGAATTCAGGGATCGTATCTTCGCCACCCATATACATGACAACGACGGCATCAAGGATCTCCACCTTCTCCCTTATCACGAAGGCTGCTGCCTGAACTGGAGGCACTTCATTGATGCAATCGACGATACAGACTTTGACGGGTCACTGATGCTGGAAGCCTGTTATCCGCTGGATTACGATAAATTTACAGGCGAGAATGACGAGGAATGGGCTGTGCCGCCTTATCCGATGGAAGAGTGGCTGACAGAAGCAAAGACTTCCTGCGACAGGATATATGGTGAAAGGGACGCCTAGTAAAGAACAGACAATGTCTTGAGTATCAGTACAAGAAATTGTCCGCACCTCAGACTCTAGATCAATTTAGTTTTTAAAATAAAATCCTTCTGGATCAATGATACGATAATCAGGATCCAGGAGGATTTCTTATTGTAAGCGCCGGAAACATCTGATCGGAAGCCATTCCTTCTTTCAGCTTACAGATGATCGAATCAGCTTTCGTTTTCCTGCAGCGCACACAGTGCCAAAAATCTGTCAGCCACTGCTTCTTCAGAAATTGAAGGGCCGCTTTCCATCCATGCGATCACGACGCTGAAGAAAGCTCCTGAATAGAAATATGCCCCAACCTGCTTATCAAAAGGCTTATAAGTCGTGTCGTCTCTTTCAAGCAGAATGCGTGTAACCGTTTCGTACTGGTAATGTGCGATGCCTGAATAATAAGATGTAAGTATAGCTGTCCTGTACTCATTGAAGAATCCGAATGCCCAGGCTATAAAACTCCGCCTGCTTTCCGCGCTGTTTCTTCTCAAGGACATTTCCTCGCTGAACCTCTCCATGATCCGGTCGAAGCCATAACACAGGATATCCTCAAAGGAGGCGAAATTACGGTAGAAAGAAGCACGGCTTACCTCGGCATAACTTATGAGTTCGGTGATCTTTATCTCATTGATCTTTTCTTCCTGCAGCAGGTCTATGAGTGCATTAGCCATCCTGTCCTTGACTTCTAGGTTCGATGCATGCACTTTGTTGATTACCCGATTATTCTTCATAATTATCCCCTGCATGTAAAACCGCCCTGCAGGACGGTTGACGTTGTATCCGTCTCCCACAGACGAAGAGTGTCCGTTATTATAACTACCGGTTTTAACGTTTGCCGGAAAACAATAAAGCGCCCCGGACGGGACGCTTATATTACTTTACTGAAGTTTCCCGATCCCTGCATCAATGCGTTTAAGAGAAGTATCTTTACCGAGTACCTCCATGAGCTCGGTAGCTCCTCCGGGAGTTACGGCAAGCCCGCTGACTGCCACCCTGACTGCCCACATCACAGCCCCGGCTTTTATATCCATTTCCGCAGCCTTATCTTTCAGGACGGCATAAAGGGCGTCATTGTTCCAGTCTTCCAGGCTCTCCAGCGTTTTCCGAACTTCCGTCAGTATCTTCAGGCAGCTTTCGGTTGTCGTCTTATTCTTTTTATTTATGTACAGGTCCGTATCGTAATCGGGAAGCTCGAAGAAGAAGCTTACAGCCTCCCTGATATCGGCCAGCGCACCGATCCTCGGCTGGATCAGTGAAAGGATCTTCCCGATCTTGGGGAATGCTTTCTCCTCTTCCGTAAGGAAGCCTTCCGCCCTGCGGGCGAATTCCTCGGGGCTGAGCATCCGTATATATTCCCCGTTGAACCAGAGCAGCTTGTTGTAATCAAATACGGCCGGGGATTTATTGATGCCGTCTATCGAGAATATCTCCTGCAGCTCGTTGAGCGTGAAGAGCTCCTTGTTGGTGTCCTTGGGGCTCCATCCCAGGAATGCGATGTAGTTCACGATCGCTTCGGGCAGATATCCCATCCCGCAAAGATCCTGGAAGCTGACGGCTCCGTGGCGCTTTGAGAGCTTGGAGACCGTGCCGTCCTCGTTCATGCCCATAAGAAGGGGCAGGTGCACATAATTGGGCCTGGGCCAGCCGAATGCGTCATAGAGCAGCGCGTACTTCGGCGTTGATGAAAGGTACTCGCTCCCTCTCACTACGTGGGTGACCCCCATGAGGTAGTCGTCCACTACGTGTGCGAAGTTATAAGTCGGATAGTTGTCCGCCTTGAGCAATATCTGGTCCGTGAGCTCTTTATTGTCGACCGCGATATCCCCGAATACCATATCCGTATAGGTGGTCCGGCCAGTCAGCGGCATCTTCTGGCGTATGACGTAAGGGATCCCCGCAGCGAGCTTCGCCCTGACCTCTTCCTCCGGGAGATCGCGGCAATGACCGTCGTAGCCTCCGCCCGCTTGCTGTTCATGCAGGGACTCCAGTCTTTCCTTATCGCAGAAACAGTAGTAAGCCTTGCCATCGCTGACCAGTTTTTCCGCGTACTCTTTATATATTGGAAGCCTCTCGCTCTGGATATACGGGCCGTTTGGACCTCCCTGTTCCGGTCCCTCGTCTACTGTAAGCCCGGCGGTCTTCAGCGTTTCCAGTATGACCTTCACGCTGCCCTCAACGAGCCTCTGTCTGTCTGTATCTTCTATGCGGAGTATGAACTTTCCTCCGTCAGCTTTGGCGATCAGCCAGGCATAAAGGGCGGTCCTCAGATTTCCTATATGCATATAGCCGGTCGGGCTTGGGGCGAATCTCGTTACGGTCATGTTATCCATATCGTTACCTCTTAATATATAAAAGCGCATCAGCGCTTTATAAATATAGCATCATTTCGGATATGTTGCAACAGGAACAGTCTCTGCATCCGAAATGGGCAGCTCATATTAAAAAATCTATATTTATAAATTATAGTGCATAATAATCCGCTCCGGCCGGTGTATTATTGAGATTGAAAGCGTTGCTTTAGTAAAGCCGAGAAAGAGGGCACTCCCCTTTAGGCATGAGGAGGTAATATATGAAAACAACTGTATATTGCAATGGGAAAATATACGTCGAAAAAGGCGTCTTCGCCCAGGCGATGGTCGTAAAGGATGAATATATAGATTTTGTAGGCACCGATGCCGAGGCGCTTGCATTCTCTTACGATGAGAAGGTCGATCTCGAGGGGAAGACAGTCGTCCCCGGTTTTAACGATTCACATATGCACCTGCTCTCCGTGGGAACGCAGATGACCCGACCGAATATCTCCGTGTGCAAAAGCATCAGCGAGATCATCGATGTCTGCAGGGAATTCATGAGCAGGAACCCGAAAGCGACGAAGGGCGGACTGCACGCCATGGGATGGAACCAGGACAACTTCACGGATGAAAAACGCATGCCGACCAGAAGAGATATCGATAAGATCTCAACAGATATCCCGATCGTACTGGAGAGGGTCTGCGGGCATATACTGGTCACCAACACTAAGGTCATCGAGATGCTGGGACTGGATGCGGACAGTCCGCAGTACGAAGGCGGCGAGTTTTCTTTTGGGGAAGACGGCTATCCGGACGGGCTCTTCAGGGAAAATGCATGCGGATACGCTACGAACGTACTGCCAAAAACTTCTAAAGAGGGAATAAAAGCAGCACTGAAAGCTGCCGCAGCCTACGCTGTCGCCCACGGACTGACGAGCGTACAGTCCAACGACATACATCTGGGAGAGAACGGTGATGGAATTGAAACATACGAAGTCCTAAAGGAACTCCATAAAGAAGGCTTCCCGCTGCGTTACAGGGGGCAGGTCTGCTTTTCCACACCGGAGGTTCTCAGCGAATATTTAAACAAAGGCTTCTTCGGTGAGGAATACGGAGAGACCGATACATTCACGCTCGGAGCGCTCAAGCTGTTCAAGGACGGGAGCCTTGGAGCAAGGACTGCGCTGCTCGAAGGAGAATACGCGGATGACCCGGGCAACAGCGGCATCGAGGCCATGAGTCCTGAGGTCATGGACGAATACGTGCGCCGCGCGGCCGAAGCAGGAGTGACCGTCTCGACCCATGTCATCGGGGACAAAGCAGCTGCGGATACCCTGACCAGCTACGAGAAATTCATGCCCGCAGGGGATAACCCGCTGCGCCACAGCCTGATCCACTTCCAGATATCTGATATGCCGCTTATAGAAAGGGCAGCCAAGGATAAGGTGCCCATTCAGTATCAGCCGGTCTTCCTCGAATACGACCTTCATATCGTGGGAGACAGGGTAGGATCTGAACTGGCGCAGACCTCCTATGCTTACAAGACTGCAATGGAAGCCGGCTGTCTGATCTCCATGGGGACCGACAGTCCCGTGGAGGACTGTGACCCGATGAAAAACCTCTTCTGCGCTGTCACGAGGAAGGATTACGGGCTGATTCCCTCTGGCGGATGGAATCCGAAGGAATGCCTGGATGTTTCCGAAGCAATCGATGCCTACACAACCGGAAGCGCCGCATTTGAATTCGCCGAGGAGTACAAAGGCCGCATAAAAGCAGGTTTCCTTGCTGATTTCGCAGTGTTGGAAGCTGATGTCTTCACCTGCCCGTTAAATGAGATAAAGGATATCTCGGTAATCCTTACAGTAATGAACGGCAAAGAAGTGTATAAAAAATATCAGAGAGGACGGTAAGCAAGACCTGTTTGATACTATCAATGACAGGCTTTGAAATAACGAAGCTGGGCTTCCATGAACCTGTCGTACCCAGCCTGCTTTACGTCTTCCTCTATCTGGTCGGGGAAATCAGCGGCTCCTCGGTCAAGCAAGGAATCACGAAATCTTAGCGACTTTTAGTGCATCTATCACGATTTCTTAGCGACATAGACTGCATCTTATCACGTTTTCTAAAGATTCTCCCTGTTTTTCCCCTATGCCTCCTCTCGGATGCGCACGGTAGAGCAGTCGTATTCCGTCAATATGCACTGCTCCGACTCCATCCTTTTGGCTGAATCCAACATAGAAATGCGTGAATCTGTCATTTTCCAATGTCGTCTGTGCCGGATCCCGATCAATGATCCCTTATGAGGACAAAACACACATTATCATACGTTCCCATTGACCGGTCACCGACAAAAACATCTGAGCAGAGGGGACGCCTTTGCGTATTTCATGGCAACCGGCGATAACCTCCGGATAGAAGTCAGGATCATCAGCTCTTAAGCGGGGAAATGATAGATACACCGCCATCTCACAATGAACTGACCCCCATAAGCCTGGCTTATGGGGGTCAGTATACGTATTATCCATTAATTGTGGTCTAAAGAGCCAGCGCTTTATCACAATAAGCGCATCGATAGTGCTCCCCGTCATCGGTAACGAAGATAGGTTCTGTAGACGGCTCGGTAAACGTAACACAGCGCTCGTTTGCACACCTGTGCTTTCCAGCCTCCGCTTCAGGCATCCTTACCGCTCGGGAGGCAAGCCCGATCACTTTTTCAGCAGGATTCTTCTCCGCTTCTTCCAAAAGCATTTTGATCAATGCCATACGCATGAACCTGCCGTTGGCCACCTGTCTGAAATAGCATGCCCTTTTGTCCTCATCCACTTCCGGGGCGATCTCGTTGACCCTCGGCAGCGGATGCATGACTATGCAGTCGTCTTTTGCCGACTCCATCAGGGATCTGTCAAGTATGAAGCTGTCCTTCAGCCTCTCATAAGCCGAAGGATCGTCAAAGCGTTCCTGCTGGATCCTCGTCATGTATATCGCGTCAAGTTCGCCGATATGCTCTTCCAGCGACCGTGATTCGATATAGTCCATATGATTGGGCGTAATCACTGTGTCGATGATGTACGGAGGAAGTGCCAGCTCCTCCGGAGAGATCAGGACCAGCCTTATGCCGTCGAAGAGCGAAAGAGCGCTGATCAGCGAATGTACGGTGCGCCCGTATTTAAGATCGCCGGCTATGCCTATGGTCAGATTGTCCATGCGGCCTTTTTCGGAATATATGGTCATCAGGTCAGCCAGGGTCTGGGTGGGATGCCCATGCCCTCCGTCGCCTGCATTTATGACGGGCACTGTTCCTTTATCGGCCGCAGCCAGGGCAGCACCTTCCTTGAAATGCCTTATGGCGATGATGTCTGCATAGCAGCTGATGACCCGCGCCGTATCGATGACGCTCTCACCTTTCTTTGCCGAGGATGAAGAGACCGCATCCGCCATGGAGATGACGCCGCCTCCCAGAGACAGCATAGCTGATTCAAAGCTCATCCTGGTCCTGGTCGACGGCTCGAAGAACAGCGTCGCCAGGATCTTTCCCTCGCAGGTATGTGAATACTTCCCGGGGAATTCCTTCATGTCGGACGCTGTTTCGATAAGTCGCTGCAGTTCCTCCCGGTTCAGATCCAGTATGTCAAGCAGGTTCCTCATGTCAGTCAGCCTATCCAGCTCTCATCGGAAGGATTGTTGCGGAATCTGATGAGCCTGTCGATATCCTCTGCGGGGATGTAGCCTTCCTCAGCAGCGACCGAAGCGATAGTGTCGAAATCGCTCAGAGTCACGCACCTTACATCCGCATTTTTAAGCGCGTCAACGGATTTCTGCATGCCGTAAGTCATGATCGCAGCGATGCCCAGTACCTCCGCACCCGCCCCGCGCAGTATGTCCACCACCTCAAGCACGCTTCCTCCCGTGGAGATAAGGTCCTCGATGACCACGACTTTCTGGCCCGGCGCCAGATATCCCTCGATCTGGTTCTTGCGTCCATGGTCCTTGGCCCCTGAACGTACATACCCCATCGGCAGCCCCATGATCGAGGCGGTTATGGCGGCGTGGGCGATCCCTGCGGTGGATGTGCCCATAAGCGCCTCAGCCTGGGGGTAATTCTCCCTGATGACGGCAGCCAGACCGTTCTCGACGTCGTTCCTCACCTCCGGATAGCTTAAAGTGAGCCTGTTGTCGCAGTATACCGGGCTCTTGATCCCGCTGGCCCAGACGAACGGCTCGTCGGGCCTGAAAAATACCGCCTTGATCTTCAGCAGATCCTTTGCTATTGTTCTCGCAAGTTCCATTTTCGTTTCCTCACTCAGTCTAAGAATTCTTCACAGCATCGTTCGTAGGCGGCGACGGGGTCCGCCGCCTGTGTTATCGGCCTTCCTACGACTATATAATCCGAGCCGGCCGTTTTCGCCGCCTCGGGGGTCATCACTCTTTTCTGATCCGAAGCAGCACTCTCTGCGAACCTGACGCCGGGGGTAACCGTGAGGAAATCCCTGCCGCAGGCCTCATGGATGAGAGAAGCTTCAAGCGGAGAGCATACCACACCGTCCAGCCCGGCTCTTTTGGCATTGAGGGCATAGTTTTCCACCACCTCGTTCATCGGGAAATGTATCATGAGTTCATTCTCGAGCGCCGGCTGGTCCGTGGATGTCAGCTGCGTCACGGCGATGAGCTTCGGGCGGGTGCCGTCCGGCCGTGTAAGTCCCTCCAGCGCCGCCTCCATCATCTCTGCGGTACCTGCGGCGTGGCAGTTCAATATATCCGCGCCAAGGTCCGACAGTACCGCCATCGCCTTTTTGACGGTGGTCGGTATATCATGCAGCTTCAGATCCAGAAATATTTTATGATCCCTCTTTTTTATCTCTTTTACTATATCGGGCCCTTCCGCGTAGAAGAGCTCCATACCTATCTTGACAAACGGCTTCCTGCCCTTAAACTGCGACAGGAAATCCAGCGTAGTCTTCCTGTCTGAAAAGTCGCAGGCCACTATAACGTCTCTGCCCATATCCCCTCCTAATGCGCGGTACCGACGATCCCCGCAAGGTCACTGATGCCGTATCTGTCCATCACGGCAGGCAGGCTGCTGACTATGTCGCGGGAAGCATACGGCTGTATGAGGTTCGCGGTCCCTACCTCCACGGCCGTTGCTCCGGCCATCATCATCTCGATCACGTCTTCGGCGCTCGAGACCCCGCCCATCCCGACAACGGGTATCTTCACAGCCCTGGAGACCTCGTATACCATCCTGAGGGCAACAGGGAATACCGCGGGTCCCGAGAGCCCTCCCGTATTCATCGCAATGACCGGCCGGCCCGAATTCAGGTCTATCCTCATGCCGAGCAGCGTGTTTATGAGGCTGACCCCGTCCGCACCCGCTTCCTCACATGCCCTGGCGATGGAGACTATATCCGTCACATTCGGCGTGAGCTTGATTATGACGGGCTTTCTGCAGACCGATTTGACTGCCTCCGTCACTTCGCCGGCCGCCTTCGGATCCGTGCCGAAGGACATTCCTCCGCCGTGTACGTTAGGACAGCTTATATTGACTTCCAGCCATCCGACCTGCTCCTCCTTGTCCAGAAGGGAGCATGTGTATACGTACTCATCGACGGAGAACCCGCTGACATTGGCCATCACAGGCTTATGGAATACCTTCTTCAGCTTCGGGAGCTCCTCCGAGATGACCTTCTCGACGCCCGGGTTCTGAAGCCCCACGGAATTGATCATTCCGCAGGGCGTTTCCGCGATCCGCGGAGTAGGGTTCCCGAAACGGGGATCCTTTGTCGTGCCCTTGAAGGAAAAGCTTCCCAGACAGTTGATGTCATACAGCTCGGCGAACTCATAGCCGTAGCCGAAAGTGCCGGAAGCGGGGATAACTGGGTTGTCAAGTTCTATCCCGCAGAGTGTCACTTTTGTTTGCATGGCTTTCTCCTTCCTTATTCAAAGATCACTTCGCTGCTGGTCAGGACCGGCCCGTCCTTGCAGACCCTCTTATAGCCGCTTTTCGTCTTCACGCTGCATCCCATGCACGCTCCGAAACCGCAGCCCATGCGCTCTTCAAGGCTCAGCTGGCCCTCGGTCTTCGCCGTCTCGTGGACTGTTTTCATCAGCGCCATCGACCCGCAGACGTAATAGTAGGTGTAGTATTCCGGGAAAACATCGTTCACATGTCCCCTGACCCCGTAGCTTCCGTCCGAAGTCGTCACGGTGACCTCACAGCCCAGTTCCCTGAACTCGTTTTCATAGAAGACGTCCTGGATGTTGCGGAATCCGAGGATCACCTGAGGCTTCTTGCCTTCTGAAACGAGCTTTTTAGCAAGGGCGTATATAGGCGGAGTACCCACCCCGCCTCCGATGAGCAGCGGGGCCTCCCCGCTCGGGGCGGTATCGAAACCGTTGCCCAGGCCGATAAGGCAGTCCAGCTGGCAGCCCGGGAAGAGCTCCGTCATCTTGTCCGTCCCTTTCCCGACCACCTTGTAGATTATGGTCATGCCCATAGTGTTCCAGTCGCACACGGCGAACGGACGGCGGAGCATGAAGCCTTCCAGCTTTATGTCGACGAACTGCCCGGGTACCTTGACTGCGCCGCAAGGGCCCATGAGCGTCATCTGCCAGACAGACCTCGCGATAGGTCTGTTGTCCATTACGTTGAGAGTTACCTGTTCCATATTCCTCCTTGACCGGGTCCCGATCTATGCGTCGATGGTGGAGATCGTGATGGTCGTCTCCTCCAGCACGTCGAGAAGCACCTTTACCGTATCCAGGGATGTCAGCACGGTGGCGTTGTTTTCAGTAGCCAGCTGGCGTATCTGATGCCCGTCATGGGTCTGATCCGCGGCCGCTATATCGGAAGTGCTTATTATGTAGGCGATGTAGCCTGCCCTTATCGCGTCAGGTATCTCGTCGCTGCCTTCGCTGATCTTTTTCAGTATATGCGTGCGTATGCCGTTCTCCTTCAGGAAAGCAGCGGTGCCCGCGGTAGCCTCGATATTGAACCCCAGGTTATAGAAGCGCCTGATCAGGGGCAGAGCTTCCTGCTTGTCCCTGTCGGCGATAGTCGCAAATACCGTGCCGTAATTCTGCATGTGCATGCCCGCGGCCTGCATGGCCTTATACATGGCCCTGTTGAGCTTGTCGTCATATCCGATGGCTTCGCCCGTTGACTTCATCTCAGGCGAAAGATATGCATCCAATCCCTTGATCTTGTTGAATGAAAACACCGGCGCCTTGACATAATAGCGTTTCTTTTCATCGGCGTACAGCTGGAAGATGCCCTGTTCCTTCAGGCTCTTTCCGAGGATGACCTCCGTGGCGATGTCGGCCAGGGAATAGCCCGTCGACTTGCTCAGGAACGGGACGGTCCTGGAGGAACGCGGGTTAACCTCAATGATATACACGTCATTATCAGCATCCACGATGAACTGTATGTTGAACAGCCCCACAATCCCTATGGCAAGTCCCAGCTTTTTGGTGTACTGGAGTATGATCCCTTTTACTTTGTCGGATATCGAGAAGCAGGGATATACGCTGATCGAGTCCCCGGAATGGATGCCCGTGCGCTCGACCAGTTCCATGATCCCGGGAACGAAGACGTCCGCGCCGTCGCAGACCGCGTCGACCTCGACCTCCCTGCCCATGATGTATTTATCCACAAGCACCGGCTTATCTTCGTCGATCTCCACGGCGCTCTTAAGATATCTTTTCAGCTGCTCCTCGTTGGCAACGATCTGCATCGCCCTCCCTCCGAGGACGAAACTCGGGCGCACCAGCACTGGATATCCTATCTCCTCAGCGGTTTTGATGCCGTCCTCTATTCTGGTCACCGCCCTGCCTTTCGGCCGAGGTATCCCTAGCTCTTCAAGCTTCTTCTCGAAGATGTCCCTGTTCTCGGCGTTGTCTATAGCCTCCGCCCCGGTCCCGATGATCCTTACCCCTCTTTCGGCTAGCGGAGCAGCGAGGTTTATGGCAGTCTGACCGCCGAGGGAGGCGATGACGCCTTCCGGCTTCTCGAAATCGATGATCGCCATGACGTCCTCAGGTGTAAGAGGCTCGAAGTACAGCTTGTCGGCGGTGGTGTAATCGGTGGAGACGGTTTCCGGGTTGTTGTTTATGATGATCGCTTCGTACCCGCTCCTCTTAATCGTCTGCACTGCATGGACGGTGGAATAGTCGAATTCCACGCCCTGACCGATGCGTATAGGCCCGGCGCCGAGCACTACGATCTTCTTTTTGTCCGTAAGGACAGATTGGTTCTCTCCCGTATATGACGAATAAAGATAAGGAATGTATTTCCCCGTATGCAGCGTGTCGACCATCCTGAAGGCCGGGGTGATGCCTTTCTTCTTCCTGAGTCCGTATATGTCGGTCTCCGGCACTCCCCAGAGCTCTGCTATGTACTCATCGGAAAAGCCCATCACCTTTGCCGCCCTGAGGGTCTTGGTGTCGTTCTTCTTCCCTTTGAGCCGGTTCTCCATATCGACGACCTTTTTAAAGGATCTCAGGAAGCATTCGGTTATCATCGTGAGGGAGTGCAGTTTCTTTACGCTGTAACCGCGGCGCAGCAGCTCGCAGACCGCGAAAACGCCGTCTGAGCGGAAGTCGGAAATATATCCTTCTATCTGACCGTCCGTCATATCGTCGAACTTTGCCATATAAA
Organism: Eubacteriaceae bacterium; assembly: GCA_017551505.1. GTDB lineage: Bacteria > Bacillota > Clostridia > Eubacteriales > Anaerofustaceae > JAAYHF01. Next base: position 7,049 of record JAFZLL010000054.1, on the reverse strand, counting down.
GGTGGCATACGCCGGTCTCCAGGGCTCTGACGGATTTGAGGAAGCATTCCTCAAGGCTCGCCCCGATACCCATGACTTCCCCTGTGGCTTTCATCTGGGTGCCGAGGATATTGGAGGCGTCCGTGAACTTGTCGAACGGGAAACGGGGGAACTTCGCCACATAGTAATCCAGCGACGGCTCGATGGCGGCGGTGCCCCCGGCGACGGGTATCTCTTCCAGGTCCATGCCTATGGCGACCTTGGCAGTGACGCGCGCTATCGGATATCCGCTGGCCTTGGATGCCAGGGCCGAGGAACGCGAGACCCGCGGGTTGACTTCTATGAGATAATATTCCGAAGTAGAAGGATTGAGAGCGAACTGAACGTTGCACCCTCCGGCTATCTTGAGTTCCCTGATTATCTTTATGGCCGAATCGTTCAGCATCTTAAGGTCGTGCTCGTTGAGCGAGAGGATCGGCGCAACTACGATGGAATCCCCGGTATGTACGCCTACGGGGTCCACGTTCTCCATGCCGCACACAGTGACGGCATTGTCGGAATTGTCACGCATGACCTCGAACTCGATCTCTTTATAGCCCTTGACGCTCTTTTCCACCAGCACCTGGTGTACCGGAGAGATCTTCAGGGCGTTTGAACCGATCTCCACAAGCTCCTCTTCGCATTCGGCGAAACCGCCACCGGTCCCTCCCAAGGTAAAGGCGGGGCGCAGCACCACAGGGTAGCCGATATTCCGCGCGGCTTGCTTGGCCTGATCGATATCGTAAGCGATCTCGGAAGGAATGACCGGCTCGCCGATGGAGATGCACATCTCCTTGAAGAGCTCCCTGTCCTCGGCGCGCTCGATGGAGTCTACAGGGGTCCCCAGCAGCTCCACGCCGCATTCCTTGAGCACCCCCTTGCGGTAGAGCTGCATGGCGAGGTTAAGGCCGGTCTGCCCCCCTATGCCCGGGACGATCGCGTCAGGCCTTTCATAACGAAGTATTTTCGCAATGTATTCCAGTGTGAGCGGTTCCATGTATACCTTGTCCGCGATCTGGGTGTCCGTCATGATGGTCGCGGGGTTTGAATTGCAGAGGATAACTTCACAGCCCTCTTCCTTGAGCGCCAGGCATGCCTGGGTGCCCGCATAATCGAACTCCGCCGCCTGCCCGATCACTATGGGGCCGGAGCCGATGATGAGAATCTTTTTGAGATCTTTCCTTTTTGCCATATCTTCCTCTATTTTTTCTGTTTTCTTGCCGTACAGGCCTTATTTCCGGTATCTGTATGCTTCATTGCCGCCGCATGACGTCATCAGGCACCGCCCGAAGACTCTGCGCCCGGCGAACGGTGTTGACTTTCCCATCGAGATGAACTCGCCGGGGTCTATCGGGTATTCGTCAGCCAGGTCCCAGAGACACCAGTCGCCACTGTTTAACGGTATCCCAAAACGTCTCCGCGGGTTTTCTATGAGAAGCTCCATGAGCCTCTCCATACTTATTATGCCTGTCTTTACCAGCCCTGTATAGCACAGGGGGAAAGCCGTCTCGATCCCCGGGATGCCGAAGGCGCTGGCCTGCAGGCCTCCCGCCTTTTCCTGCGCCGTATGCGGGGCATGGTCCGTGGCTATGACGTCTATGGTCCCATCCCCGATGCCTTCCAAAAGCGCATCACGGTCCGCTCTCGTCCTGAGAGGAGGGTTCATCTTCCATGCGCCGTCCTCTTTCAGGTCATCTTCTGTAAGAAGGAGGTAGTGGGGCGCCGTTTCGGCGGTCACGTTTATGCCGCGCCTCTTCGCCTGCCTGATCATCTCCACGCTTTCTTTAGTGGACATATGGCATAAGTGCAGCGCGCAGCCCGTCTCTGAGCTCAGGGCTATATCCCGCTCCACTTCTCTCCACTCGCTCTCTGAGCTTATGCCTCTGTGGCCGCGGGCAGCGGAGTATGCCCCTTCGTTGATATATCCTCCGTTGAGCAGTTCGTTCACTTCACAGTGGGCGGCTATCAGCATTCCCAGCCCCGCGGCTCTTTCCATCGCATCCCGCATGACTTCCCCGTCCTGAACTCCGTGCCCGTCATCGGAAAAGGCGACCGCCAGATGCCGCAGCCCTTCCATGTCGGAAAGCTCTGTGCCCTTCTCGTCCACGGTTATCGAACCGTAGGTATACACGTTTATCGCCGCGTCCCTGTCGATGATGGCCTTTTCGATCCTGATGTCTTCCGCCGAATCAGGCACAGGGTCCAGGTTGGGCATCGCGCATACCGCGGTATATCCTCCTTTGGCCGCAGCCCTGCTGCCCGAATAGATCGTCTCCTTATATGAAAAACCCGGTTCGCGGAAGTGCACATGCACATCGCAAAAACCGGGGAACAAAACAAAGTCGGTACCATCCGCAGCCGGAAATGTCCGGGAAATTGACTCTATATCCATATTGCCGGTAAAACCGCCGTACGCTTTGGGAGCCAGTATTCTGATGCTTCCGCTCATCCTCTATCCTTTCTAAAGAACAACCTGCCGGCATCCCGGCAGGGCATAAGATCAAAAGCCTGTAATCTGAGGCCGAAACAATGCTTTGCACCTTAACCTTGCCGCTCTCTCCGGAACGCCTTAAAGATCAAAGATATCTATTATTTTTACCATACAGACAGGATACAGTCAACCCGAAGATGACATTTTACCGGTCATTTTATGTACAATGCGGAAAAAAGATTGAAAACTGAACGCCTGTCGAACAATGCATATGGGCTGATATTGGTTTCACGGATCACAGATGGTATAGTAATCATATGATCGGATGCTTAAGTTCTCTCCGATGCAAATATTATCGTTTTATCGAGATATCTCGAAAAAGGAAAGGATGGAATTATGAAAGGTTGGGAATTTAGAGGCACACATCAGCCCCTGACAGTCGTCGAAAAACCGGATCCGAAGGCAAAGCCCGGCTATGTCGTTCTGAAGACTCTGGCCGGCGGCCTGTGCCACTCCGATGTATCCGCTCTGGACATCGAATCATGGATGGCAAGCTTCAACGTACCCGTGATTATGGGACACGAAATCTGCGGCGAGATCGTTGAGATCGGCGAAGGCGTAGAAGGATACGAAGTCGGCGATATCGTGGCAGTCTGCCCTCTGTATGCCAAAGACGGAACGACCCCCGGCTACACCAGAGACGGCGGCTACGGCACGATGACTACAGCTCCGGTGGAACAGCTGGTCAAGGTCCCTGCCGGCCTTGCTCCCGCAAAAGCGGCTGCCGCTACCGATGCGGGCGCCACCTCTTACCATGCTGTCTGCACTGTCGGCGGAGTCAAGCCCGGCATGAAGGTCGGGATCATCGGCGTCGGCGGTCTTGGACAGTTTGCCGTACGCATCGCTGTCGTAAAGGGCTGCGAAGTCTACGTCGCAACAAGAAAGCCCTCCGCCCAGGCTCTTGCCCTCAGCCTTGGCGCCAAAGAGTGCAAGCCGGTCATCACCGACTTTGCGGATTATAATCTGGACGTCATCATCGACTTTGCGGGCGGCGGACAGACCACGGCAGATGCCCTGAATACCGTCAAACAGTACGGCAAGGTCGTGCTCGTCGGCATGGCTACCGACACATCCACGATCTATACCTACTCGATGATCTTCAAGGAACTGACCTTCATGGGTTCTCAGGGAAGCACCACGGACGATCTCCGCGACTGCCTCGAGCTGCTTGCCAGCGGCGAGCTGGATCCCGAGATCCATACCTGCAAATTTGAAGAGATCGGCGAAGGCATTGAAAAACTGCGCAACGGCGAAGTCAGCGGACGTCTGGTCTGCCTGTATGACTGACCCCTGCCGGTGGTCAAGAAATCTGAATAATAAGCCGGCCCCGTCATCAGGCGGATGCTCATAAGACAGTTTTGAAATATTCTGTATCTGGGCATCTGTCCGGATGGATCGGCAAACAAACAACGGACTGACATACACTTGAATGTGTAGTGCAGTCCGTTGTTTTATTATGAGTTTCACAGCGGAAACGCTACTGCGTCTTTGTACAGCCTTTTCAGAAGATCAATAAACGCACTCTGGGAGTTCCGGTAATCATCCTTATGGGTACAGAGCACACGGGAAAAGCTCTCCGTGCGTTCAAACTGGCCGCTGTGGTCGTTCAGGAAGCCCGGAGCCAGACAGACGCCGCGTCCCGCTGCAGCATTTTCCGTCAGCTTGAGCAGAACCATACGATGGAAAACGCGATTTACAACTAGCTTCGCATGCACGGATACAACGTTGATGTCGGCGTGGTTCAGATTGCCGAAAAGGGCAAAAACGGTTCGGTCTCCCGCCGCCAGCTGGAGGTGGATTTCGTATGCAATCTCGGTTTAAACAGAATCTATATCCAGTCAGCGTACTCGATCCCAAACGCGGAAAAGCGAGAGCAGAAAATCAGGTCTTTCCAAAAAATCGATGATTCTTTCCGTAAGATCATCGTCACGCGGGACACGGCACTACCGTGGTATGACGAAAATGGGATTCTGACGGTCAATGTTTATGGTTTTCTGCTTGACCAAACCATACTTGAGTGATCTGAAAAGAGAATTGCAGAAAGAGGTAAATCCGATGAATCCAGTCCTTGATAGGATACCGTCATTACTGGTGACGGTATCCTACGCAGGTGCTGGATAGTATTCATTCTCCCCTACGGGGCGTTTCATCCCATGGGGTATGTATAGTTGAGGAAGGAAGGGATTGATCATCCCGTCCTTTTCGTGCTTCCAAAGGAAACTTCTTGAAGTTCAAAAATCGGACTTCTGGAAATCCACGCCCACACTCAGTCAGAATTTTCACTGTGTTCATCTTTATACCCGTTTATACCCTTGACTCACGGGTATAATATGGGTATAATATAGGACAAGAGATTATCTGGCTTGGAGGACCATCATGGAAGGTCAGAGCATACAGGAAAAGATCACGGCGCTGGAGGAGCAGATAGCCCTGCTTCCGAAAGGTTCCGTCGGACAGAAGACTGTCAACGGGAAGGAATACTTCTACCAGCGCTGGACAGAGAACAAGAAGCGGAGAGAGAAATATATCCCTGCCAATGAGGTCGATGCGCTGAAACAAGAGATCGAGAAACGAAAGGCGCTGGAAAAAGAACTCAAAGAGCTTCGTAAACAGATGCCTGCCGCTATACCGAAAAAGCCTGAGCATACGTTCCTGACCAATGTGCGGACAGGCAGCGCACTTCGCAGCTTTGCCGCTCCTGTGAGAGGCTTCAAGAAGCGCGATTGCTTCCAGACGCTTCACGATTATCTTTATGGGCCGCGGCAGGACAAAGTGTTCATCCTTTACGGCCTGCGCCGGACGGGAAAAACAACGCTGATCCGTCAGATCCTTCTTGAAATGACGGACGAGGAGCTTGCGAAAACCGCCTTCATTCAGATTACCGGAAAGGATACGCTGGCCTCCGTGAATCAAGATCTGAGATTCCTGGAGGAAACAGAGTTCCGGTTCGTGTTCTTCGATGAAGTCACGCTCATGGAAGACTTCATCAGCGGCGCAGCGCTCTTTTCCGACGTGTACGCAGCCAGCGGCATGAAGATCGTGCTGTCTGGTACGGATTCCCTGGGCTTTCTGTTCTCGGAAGATGAACAGCTCTATGACCGCTGCATCCTGCTTCATACCACTTTCATCCCCTACCGGGAGTTTGAACTGGTGCTCGGCGTGAAGGGCATCGACGAGTATATCCGCTACGGCGGCACCATGAGTCTCGGCGGCGTCCATTATAACGAAAACTCCACTTTTGCAAGCAAGTCCAGCGCAGACGAATATGTGGACAGCGCCATAGCAAGGAACATCCAGCACTCTCTGCGGTATTATCAGAACGGCGGCCATTTCCGCCATCTGCAGGAGCTTTATGAGCACAACGAGCTGACCAGCGCGATCAACCGAATCGTGGAGGATATCAACCACCGCTTTACGCTTGAAGTGTTGACCGGTGACTTCAAATCGAGCGATCTGGAGATCTCCCGGAAGAATCTGCGACGGAATCGGGAGCAACCCACCGATATTCTGGACCGCATCGACCTAGCAGAAGTTACGGAGCGGCTGCGGCATCTGCTTGAAATCCGCAACCTGTCAGAGCAGTCTGTCGAGGTCAACGACACGCTCATCCTGGAAATCCGGGAATACCTTGACCTGCTTGACCTGACCCATGAAGTGGGCGTGTATGCGCTGCCATCCGCGGAAAAACTGCGGGACCGGACGATAATTACCCAGCCAGGCTTGCGGTACGCCCAGGCAGATGCGCTGGTGAGCAGTCTCCTGCAGGATCAGACCATGAGCGACCTATCCCTTGCGGAACGGAACTATGTGCTGGATCGAATCCGCAGCGAGATCATGGGGCGTATGATGGAGGATATCGTGCTGCTGGAAACTGCGCTGGCAAACACCAGAAAACAGGTATTCGTCCTGCAATTCGCAGTCGGCGAGTTCGATATGGTGGTCTTTGATCCGGCCGCTGCGTCCTGTGAAATCTATGAAATCAAGCACAGCGCCGAGATCGTTCCGGAGCAGGTCCGCCATCTGATCGACCCGGAAAAGTGCGCCATGACCGAGCACCGTTATGGGCAGATCAAAAAGAAAACCGTCCTGTATCGCGGCACGACACAGGACGTGGATGATGTTCACTATGTGAATGTCGAAGAATATCTAAAGGGTGTCGGTTGAACCGACACCCTTTAACTCACAGCTAAAAGGTATGAAAAAGTGTGCTAATTATTCCAATGGCGGTAATTCAGTCTTTATCAATCTTCAGCGAGAATACTCCCGCTTCCATAAGCGGTGAGATGGATCGCACCAGGGGTCTGCCGTAAACAAGCAATGAGTCTTAGCGCCTGATAGTCATTGCGTGAGTTCGTCTATGTCTGTCCATTTCGTCTTGTAAAAGACAGAATAATATCGAACGTATGTTTGCAGAATCCTTAACTCTGTGCTACAATAACAGCACAGAGAGGAGCACCGCCATGGGCAACAGGGCATACAGATACAGGGCGTATCTGACAGAGGATCGGTTTGAACTCGCCATGAAAACAGTCGGTTCCTG
>JAFZLL010000053.1 GCA_017551505.1 Eubacteriaceae bacterium | reverse complement strand
GGGTCTGTCACCACACAGTCGGTAACGCCTATCCCTTCAAGCATGGCTGTCAACGGCTCAAGCGCTTCTTCGTTCGTATGTATCGTCAGTTCGGTCCACTGCATAACACCACCTCCGGGCGGAATCATTATATACAATACTGCTCATGGGTTCAATAACAAATACTTTTTGCTCTTCCTGCAGAGCCTTGTTGTATAATACTCTCACAGACTGCAAGAGGTATTTGATATGCCGGACAATAAGATCGAGCTTTCCGTTATCGGCGCTGCGAACATCGACATTATAGCCAGATGCGCTTCAAAAAGCGTGCTGAGGGATTCCAATATCGGCAAAGTCGAGCGCTCCTTCGGCGGGGTGGGACGCAACATCGTCCATGACTGCGCGCTGCTGGGCATAAAAGCCGCCTTCATCTCCGTCGCGGGATCTGACAGCACCACTCTGGCCATGATGGATGAGCTGGCAAAAGCGGGAGTGGATACTTCGAGGGTAAAAATGAGCCCCGAATATAATACGGGCACCTATGTGGCAATATTCGATGAGACCGGAGACATGCTCTGCGCGGTCAACGACATGTCGGTCACTGAGCATATCAGCAGGGACTATCTTAAGAGCGTGGATATCCCGGGACGCATCGTGGCACTGGATTCGAACCTTGACAGTGAGGCGCTGGAGTATATGACCTCCGTGCCGGGAAAGGTCTTTTTCGCAGATCCCGTCAGCGTCAACAAGGCAGGCAGGCTTAAGGGCGTGCTCAGGCATATCGACATGATCAAGCCCAATGTCTATGAGGCTTCGGAGCTGACCGGGATCGCCATAGAGGAAGAAAAGGACATCATGGCTGCGGGCGAGAAGCTTTTAAAGGAAGGTGTAAAGACCGTATGCATCACCTGCGGGGAGAAAGGAGCATATGTCTTCTCCGAGAAGGAGAGCTTTCATGCCGAAGCTCCGCGCTGCGACGTCGTAAACGCCAACGGGGCAGGGGACGCCTTTTCGGCGGGGATGCTGTACGGGATGCTGAGAGGCCTCAGCCTGCGCAGAATGTGCGATTTCGCGCAGTGCTGCTCCGCGGAAGCTCTGTCATACACCGGGGCGATATCCCCGAAGCTGAATGAAAATAACATCTACGAGAGGATGAAGAGAACAATTGAGTGAATTATTCGAAGTCTCGGAAGAGGCAGCTGAGGCTATAAGAGAAAAGAAAGCGGTCGTCGCCCTTGAGAGCACGATCATATCCCACGGAATGCCCTATCCGCAGAACGTTGAGACAGCGCTTCGCGTAGAAGCGCAGGTCCGCTCCCACGGCGCAGTGCCAGCAACGATAGCCGTCATCAAGGGCAGAATAAAGGTGGGACTGTCAGCCGATGAGATAGAATACATCGGAAAGGAAGGGGGCATGACGGTAAAGTGCTCCCGCAGGGACCTTCCCTTTGTCGCCGCAAAGAGGCTCAACGGCGCCCTGACGGTCGCCGGCACGATGATATGCGCCGACATGGCAGGCATAAGGATATTTGCCACCGGCGGGATAGGAGGAGTCCACAGGGGCGGGGAGCTCTCCATGGATGTCTCCGCCGACCTGGAGGAGCTTGCCAGAACAGAGGTCGCGGTGTTCTGCGCCGGCTGCAAGTCGATCCTTGATATCGGACGTACGCTGGAATACCTTGAGACCAAGGGAGTCGCAGTCATAGGCTACGGGACGGACGTCATGCCCGCATTCTATACTTCGAACAGCCCCTTCAAGGTCCCGATGAGACTGGACAGTCCGGATGAGATAGCCAGATTCATCTCGGTCAAGCGCGAGCTGGGAATGGGCGGAGGCTGCGTGATCGCCAATCCCGTGCCCGACGAATTCTCGATGGATGAGGATATCATCAACGCGGCCATAGATGAGGCTCTGGAACACTGCAGGGCAAAGGGCATCACCGGCAAGGAGATAACGCCCTTCCTTTTGGCAGAAGTAAAGGATATAACGGGAGGAGACAGTCTCGAAGCCAATATCGGACTGGTGCTCAACAACGCCGCTCTGGCAGCCGATACGGCTGCAGCGATGGAAAGAATGGCTTGAATATAAGACATAAGCCTCCGGCAGGCACCGGAGGCTTTTTTAATGTTTTGTCATTCTGATCGGTATTCTGACAGAAGCAGGCATGCAACTGCCTTCATTTCACTGCTGCGGCTTTTTCTGGCCCACAGTATACTCCTGCACACGCTTCTGCTTAAGGGAAGAGTAAGCGATGAGGAAAAGCAGGTAGATCAGGACAGCCAGCAGCAGTATGCCGGAAACATAATACGCCGCGTTGTAGATGCTGCCGAAATTGCCGATCAGGGAAGCAATAATGCTGACCGTAAGGCAGACGGGGATCATGGTGAGCTTCAGCAGCGTTTCGAAACGGCGCTTTTTGCGCGAGAATACGCATGCCGCCGCTCCGGCAATGCTGGCAGCAGTGCCTATTATGATCCAGTAGTTATATACCAGGCGCGGCAGCGACATTACTCCTCCGATAGAGGATATCGCGGAATCATCCTTCCATATCAGTTCGTCCTCATCGCCACCGGGGTAATAATAGACAAAATCGATGTCCGACCTGTTCCCCAGAAGAACGAGCGTCTTGCTGCCTTTGCTCATCCAACGGTTCCAGAGCGTATCATAGCATCCGATAAATACGCATTTATTATCAGTATCCGGCTCTGTGGACCTATCGATATCGTATCCGGCCACATTTTCGCCGAGTACGGCTACGACCTCATCGTCTCCGAGCAGTTCCACCGAAAGGGCGTTTTTCGCTCCGGTTATAGGAATAGGGCTCATGATATGGATGACTGCCAGCAGCAGTATGATCGCCCCAATAAGGAAGCCGATCGCCATGTTCATCCATTTCTTTTTCTCAACATAGTAGCGTGCCAGCGAAAAGCTTGCGGATGACGCTTCTTCCACGTCATCGCCGGTGATCTGTGTGTCGAACCTTTCTCCCTTTAAAAGCTCAGCGACGCTCACTCCGAGCTTATCTGACAGTACCTCAAGGTTGCCGATATCCGGGAAGCCTCTCCCTGTTTCCCAACGGGAGACCGCCTTGTCAGATACATTCATCAGTTCCGCCAGTTCCTGCTGGGTCATATTGCGTTCTCTGCGCAGCCCGCAGATGAATTCACCTGTTTTTTCAGCATTCATGATAAATACCTCCTTTGCTGTCTGCGATGACATTTTATCCCGACTCATCACAAAATGCACCCTATGTATCGTAGAGTCGCGTTTTCGGCGGTTTTAAGGGACCTATTTTCAGTTTTCCCTCCACAGCGGCGGTCCGCAGCATGCGCTGTTTGACTAAAAGGACGCCTGATGCATATAGAAAACCTGCACTGAGCAGTGCGTGATACCCACGGTCCATCCGATAACGTAAGGAGTGCCTGTGTCAGAACTGCTTCACTGGGATGAGCCCCTATGCTCAGCGGAAGAGGATTCCCGCAGCTGTTCCCTTTATCGTTGCCGCCCTTGTCGTTTGAATCTGTTTGAGAATTATTAAAATTCTTGATTTCCGATATTCCCTGAGTATCATTGTAACCAGAGGGATACGGATGGGACGTTTCGGACGTTTTGCTGAGGGTGTTTTC
>JAFZLL010000052.1 GCA_017551505.1 Eubacteriaceae bacterium | reverse complement strand
CAACAGTATTTACCTTATGCTGCTATTACAGTTCAGATGGATTATCCGCGAAGGCACTGGTCTGGCAGTCTCTGGCAAATCTTCGGTAGATGATCATCCACAAAGTGAACTGAAGCACGATCGTGACAGACCATGACAGCGGATAACACATATAAAGCACCTCCAGCGTACGGTGGGTCGCCCAGTAGAATCTGAGCCAGCCGATGCGAACGCCGACTATGCCTATCAGCATCAGGCTCGTCGGGACAGCGCTGTAGCCCATGCCTCTCATCGAAGCAGCGGGAATATCAAGGATACCGTTCAGGAACAGCCAGAAAATGACATAAGCAATCCTGACTTTACCGACTTCGATGACTGCGGGATCGGTCGTATAAAGCGACAGGATAAAATCGTCCTGCCAGAAAATGAATGAGCCGATAGTAAATGTGGCAGCTGTGATAAGGACTGTAGTCAGCCTGAGTATCTGCTTTATGCGTTTGCAGTTTTTTGCGCCTGCATTCTGGGAGGTGAATGTCATGCAGGACTGGTTGAAACAGCCCATGCCTATATTGACGAACTGCTCAATATTTGCCGCTGCCGTGTTGCCGGCTACAGTCACGGAGCCGAAAGAGTTGATAGAGCTTTGCACTGCAACATTGGATATTGCCCACATCATCCCCTGCAGTCCGGAAGGGATCCCTATGGCAAGTATCCTTTTCAGAGCCGGCACATCCAGGCTGATCTCCCTTAGGATCAAGCGAGTATCGTCGTTCTCATGCATCAGCGTGTTGGCGATCAAAACCGCAGAGATGCTCTCGGATACGACCGTGGCGATCGCCACTCCGGCGACTCCCATCTTCAGCCATATCACGCAGATCAGGTTCAATACTACATTCGTAATGCCCGCAACAGTCAAAAAGACCGTCGGGCGCAGGGTATCCCCCTTGGCGCGCATAATGGCGGCACCGGCATTGTATGCCAGAAGAGGAATGCTTCCGATAAAGTATATCCTCATGTACAGCAGGGCTTTGTCCATGATATCGGCAGGTGTGCCGGTCAGCGTTAGGAAATAAGGGCTCATCGAAAGTCCGACGCCCGTCAGGATAAGCCCGCCGAATACCACAAGGAAATAAGCGGTATGGATAGAAGCTTTGATCCGTTCTCTTACACCGCTGCCTATGGACTGAGCCAGCACTATGCTCGCGCCTGTTGACATACCGTTAAACAGGGACACCATCAGGCTTACTATGGAACCCGTCGAGCCTACGGCAGCAAGCGCCTGCTGGCCGGAGAATCTGCCGACTATGACCGTATCTGCAGCGTTGAAAGCGATCTGCAGCAGATTTGAAAGCATGAGGGGGAATGCGAATAATAAAATGTTTTTCAATAAAGGCCCCTCTAACATATCGATACTGCGTCTTTTAAACATGATAGCTTTTATTATGACATGTTAAACGGCAAATGGAAGGAATTATTTGAAATTAATCAAAAAATATTTGTAAATATTCACTCAATTTTTATCAGAAACGATACGATACAAAAGTAACAATTCCGTTACTTTCACAAATAATGAGCGTTTACGGGCAGTGCGCCTCTTTATGCAGGGATTGAACAATTATGCACTGTTTTGTTCACCGTTAATTGATTTTATATGGGTTGTTTTCTGCCTGAAGCTATATGGATAAGCTCCGGAGGCGCCGAAAAGCGGCCTCCGGAGCTTAGGCTTGAAATTATTTCACCAGACTGATGAATTCATCGATAAGCCTCCCGAAAGAGGCAAGGCTCTCCTCCCAGAATTCTTTCCGTGTAACATCGATCCCTGCCAATGCTGCGGTATCCTCCACGGAGAGCACAGTCGAGTCATGAAGCAGCTTCTTGTATCTTGCGACGAAGGACTTCCCTTCATTCTGGTACTGGTTGTAAAGTCCCATGGCAAACATGGCGCCGAACGCATACGGGAAGTTATAGTAGCTTAAAGACTCTGAATAGTAATGGCTCTTGCAGACCCACATAAATGGATGACGGTCTTCCTTGTTCAAGCCGTTGCCATAGGATGCCTCCTGTGCCCTCAGCATGATATCGTTAAGCTGAGCAGGCATCAGGAATTCATTCTCACAGCGTTCAAAGACCTCTTTTTCGAAGAGATAGCGGGAATAGATGTCTACGATGACCTGGGTGGTGTTCGCCAGGAAACTGTCGATCAGGGCAAGCTTCTCATCACCGTCTGCTTCCTTTATCGCCTTTAAGGTGATATGCGTCTCGTTGAAGGTGGATGCCGTTTCGGCGACCTGCATGCTCATTCCGTGATTCAGCGGGCGATGGCTGCTGGTCTGCAGGTTCTGATAGGCATGGCCGAGTTCATGTGCCAGAGTGCTGACGGAATCAAAGCTTCCGTCATAATTGGTCAGGATGCGGCTCTGATTATGACCGAGAAGCCCTGCGCAGAAAGCGCCTCCTTCCTTGCCGTCGCGCGGATCGAAATCGATCCATTCCTCTTTAAAAGCGCGGTCCATCATCTCTGCCTCGGCTTCATCGAAGTCAGAAAAGCTGTCGAGCAGATACTGATGGGCTTCCTGTTTGGTGAAGCGCCTGGAAGATTTCCCTACCGGTGCGATCGTATCGTACCATGAAAGAGCTTCACCTGCTCCTATGTATCTGGCTTTGGCTTTCATGTATTCACGGAACTTAGGCATGGATTCATCCATGGCTTCGATCATGGCGTCCAGTGTTTCGCGCTTCATATGAGACTCGGCAAGCGTCTGTTCGATCGCGGAGCCATATCCTCTTTCCCTTGCCATCCTGTTGACCTGGGCCTTGATGTTATTGAGCGCATGGGCGATCGGATCCATGATCTTCGGGTAGGCGGAAAGCTCTGCTTCATAGGCTGCCCTGCGTACAGACCTGTCCGGATCGGACGCCAGATTTCTGACCGTCGAAAGGTTCACCTCCCTGCCGTCGTAATCGACCTTAAGTGTGGAAGTGAGATAGCTGTCGAGATTTGCCCAGGCGCTCCCTCCCGTAAGGTTCATGATGGAATACATCGCTTCGCTGTCTTCGGAAAGAGTATGCTCGGCCTGTCTGAATACATCGGCCAAATAGAAACGGTACTCTTCGAGGAAGCTGTCGCCCGCTATCAGCTTATCGAGATCTCCTGCGGAAGTGATCAGCTTTATGAACTTCGCTTCTGCCTTGGCCGTTCTTGTCATCTCGCTCTGCAGGACGCCTATCATACTCGCAGCTGCGACGTTATTCATATCGGTTGATCGTGTGAGCATCAAGAAGCCCATAAGCTCGCTGCCGACAAGCGTGGCTTCTTCCTCGAGCTTCATAAGACGGACCGTCATATCGTGGGCATCTGCCTTCGGGTCGTTTTCCCATTCATCGGCGAGAGCTATCGTTTCGTCGATCAGTCTGCTGAGTTTATTTCTGTCGGCTTCAAATTTGGGATCATCCAATCCCTTGTACAGGACATCCAATGACCATCGGTCGTACATGGTGCAATCCTCCTTAAAACAGTGTATTATATCACCGGTATTGCCGGTAGCTGGCAGGATATATCCGATATCCTGTTCACTGAATGATCATCCGGTAATGGAAACCACTTTGATTCCGTTCTTATCCATGATCTCTTTTAATATATGCCTCAGATCCCTCATTGCCTGGCTGCGGTCATTCTCCTTACAGGATGCTTTGATCACCAGT
>JAFZLL010000051.1 GCA_017551505.1 Eubacteriaceae bacterium | reverse complement strand
GCCGATACCGTAAAACTGACAGTCGACGCGGACAACCGGATGGACATCTCCCGCAACCACACGGCGACACACCTGCTTCACAAAGCTCTCAAACTCGTTCTCGGAAATCATGTGAATCAGGCCGGCAGCGAAGTGACACCAGATAAACTAAGATTCGACTTCTCTCATTTTGAGAAGATGAGCGCCGAGCAGATCGCTTCTGCGGAAAAGATCGTAAACGAACAGATACTGAAATGCCTTCCCGTTGAAGTGATCAATACAGATCTGAAGACCGCTAAGGAAATGGGTGCCACGGCTCTGTTCGGCGAAAAATACGGAAATGAGGTCCGCATTATCAAGGCTGGTGAATTTTCGATGGAGCTTTGCGGAGGATGCCATTTGAAGAACACAGGCTTCGCCGGACTTTTCAAGATAGTATCCGAAACAGGTGTCGCAGCAGGAGTGCGCAGGATCGAAGCCCTCACAGGCAGAAAAGCATACGAATATGTGCTGTCTCTTAAAGACGACCTGGAGGAAGCCGCAACGGCAGCTAAAGTACCCACCTCTCAGCTGACAGCGCGGATCAATGAGATCACGGAATCCAACGAGAAGCTCGCCAAGGAGCTTAAAGCCAAACAGAACGCCGACAATGCCGAAAAGGCAAAGGACATGCTGTCATCCGCATTCAGCGTAAGCGGTATCGAATACATAGTCAACGATATCGGGGAAGCTTCAGCGAACGACCTCAGGGAAGTTTCCGACAGGCTCAGGGACAAGATGGATTCAGGAGTCGTATTCCTCCTGGGACATAATGACGGCAAAGGCCTCATGCTCTGCGCAGCGACGGACAAGGCAGTAAAGAGCGGATTCAAATGCGGTGATTTCATCAAGAAGGTCGCTTCATCTATCGGAAGCGGAGGAGGCGGCAGACCAGATATGGCTCAAGCCGGTTTCAAGGATGAGAAGCTCGCCGGCCAGTGCATGGATTACGCTGTAAGGCTTATTAAAGAAGGATTATAAAGAGTTTACGGGATAATGAAAATTATCCCGTTTTATTTTTTTTCTTGAAAGAAAAGCGAAAATCAAGTATACTGAATACTAACTGAAATCAGGAGGTTTAAAGGTTTGGATACCGATAAAATGCAGCAGACTCAGAAATTCGCTATAGCCTCCGAACGCAATAAAATAGTGAGCGGGGTGTTTTCAAAGGTCAAGGCAGCCATGGAGGAAAAAGGCTATAACCCGGTCAATCAGATCGTAGGGTACCTCATGAGCGGAGACCCGACTTATATCACATCCCATAACGACGCCAGAAATATAATCAGAAAAGTCGATAGGGATGAGCTCATGGAAGAGATCGTCTCCTTTTATTTGAAGGAGCTGTAAAGCATTATGCTCGATAAAAGAATCATGTGCCTGGATCTGGGAGAAGCCCGGATCGGCGTTGCCGTGAGCGACCTGCTGGGCATAACAGCCCAAGGAGCGGGATTCATCGTATCAGAAGGCGAAGAAAAGGATATCGAAAAGATCAAAGCCCTGATAAAGGAAAAGGATATAGGGCTTCTTCTTGTCGGCTATCCAATAAACATGGACGGCACCGAAGGAAACAAGGGAGCGAGGGTGCGTGAACAGTTTGAGCGCATGAAGGAAGTGCTTCCCTGCGAGGCGATGCTTTGGGACGAGAGGCTCTCTACAAAAGAAGCGCAGAGGGTCCTGGCATCAGCAGGAAAAAACTGGAAAAAAATGAGGAACTCTGTCGATGAGACTGCGGCGCAGATCATTCTGCAGAGCTATCTTGATACTAAATCATTTTAAGGAAGAAGGAAGAACAATATGGACGAAAAGAAGGATATCGAACAGGTCGAGGAAGAAGAGTTTGAAGAACTCGAACAGGAAACGATCACTCTGATCAATGATCAGGGTGAAGAGGTCTCTCTGCTTGTAGATTGCGAATTTGAATTCGAAGGCAAAGATTACATCGTACTCTATGAAGACGAAGAGAGCGATGACGCCTTCATTTACAGACTTGAAACAGATGAGAACGGAGAGGACTACCTTGTTGACATCGAAGACGACGATGAATTCGATAAGGTGACCGAGTTTTACCAGGGACTTGATGAATAGGACACCCTCCACGCAAAGCAGAACTGCCGTCAGCCAGAAGACGGAGAACACGGCACCAAGCTTCAGAGTGATCCCTTTGGGCGGGATGGAGGAAATCGGAAAGAATTTCACAATAATCGAATGTGAAGATGATCTTATAATCATAGACTGCGGGATAAAATTCCCCGACGACGAAATGTACGGGATAGATTTCGTCATCCCCGATTTTTCTTATCTGGACAACAAGCTCAATAGGATACGGGGCTTATTCCTTACTCATGGGCACGAGGATCATATCGGAGCGATCCCCTACTTCATCAAACGTTTCGGCAACATACCAATTTACGGAACGAAGCTTACCATCGGACTGCTGCAGAATAAAATCGCAGAGCATAAACTGGAGAGTGAAACGAACCTGAATAACGTGAACTACGGTTCTGTGGTTACAGTAAAAGGGTTTATGGTAGAGTTTGTAATGACGAACCATTCGATCCCGGACAGCGCTTCCCTTCTGATCAAGTGCGCGGGCGGAACCATATTTCATACCGGAGATTTCAAGGTAGATCTTACACCAGTTGATGACCAGCGAATAGACCTCGCAAGGATCGCCGAAGCCGGAACATCCGGAATCGATCTACTCATTTCAGACAGCACAAATGCCGAAAAACCCGGGCACACAGCATCAGAAAAAACGATAGGCGTGGTTTTCGAACAGTTATTTACTCAAGCAGCGAAAAAAAGGATTATTGTAGCATCGTTTTCAACCAACATACACCGCATACAGCAGATATTCGACGCAGCAAGAGCACACAGAAGGAAAGTGGCTGTCATTGGACGCAGCATGGTCAATGTGGTCAAAGTCGCCAAGGAAATGAAGTATCTCAGATTCAAGGACAGTATACTCATTGATGTATCCGATATAAGCCAGTTTCCTTCTGAGCAGCTGGTACTGCTTACCACCGGGTCACAGGGCGAACCCATGAGCGCTCTTTCCAGAATGGCATCAGGCGAACACCGTCAGGCTAAAATTAACGGTAACGATTTCGTCATTATCTCCGCATCTCCTATTCCCGGAAACGAAAAGACAGTTGCCTTTGTTATAAGTGATCTTATAAAGCAGGGAGCGGAGGTGATATATCAGGGAGCCACTGACGTTCATGTCTCTGGCCACGGTTCGCAAAACGACCTGGAGCTCATCCTGGCACTCACACGGCCGAGATGCTTCGTTCCTTGCCACGGCGAATACAAGATGCTATATGCACACGCCGAGATAGCCAAGCAGCTTGGAGTGAAGGCAGAAAACATCAACATCATGCAGAACGGCCAAGTGCTTGAAATAACGGAAGAAGGCTCGGCGATAGTAGAACAGCTGAATGTGGGGATAACTCTGGTGGACGGTTCCGGCATAGGGGATATCGGCAGTATAGTGCTGCGAGACAGAAAGAAGCTCAGCGAAGGCGGACTTTTCGTGATCTCCGCTACCATCGACAGCGAAAAGATCATAGCGGGACCAAGCATCCTTTCCCGAGGCTTCATTTATATGAGGGGCAGCGCAGACCTTTTAAAAGAAGCCAAGCAAATCTCCAGGGATATTATTCTAAACAAGCTTGCTGAACACGCCAGCCTGCAGGATATCAAGAGCAATCTCAAAAGCTCAATGGATACATACCTTTTCGGCAAAACGATGAGAAAGCCTGTCGTCATGCCGATAATCATGAAGGCAGAGTAGAGATGAACATATACGATAAACTAAACGAGCTTACACAAGCGATAAAGGAAAGCCCGGAATACAGAAGATATTATGCCGCTGCTGAAAAGATATCTCAAAATGAAACTTGGCAGGCGATGGTAAAGGATTTCCTTTCCGCCCAAATACAATTATCAGCGATGAGATTCATGGGAAGAGAGCCTGACGACGAGAGCATAGGGAATTTTAACAACCTCTACGCTTCGATCAGCGCAGTAAGAGAGGTAAACGAATTCATAATGGCTCAGGCTGCTTTTTCACAGGTGATGACCGACATCACTCAGGCTGTCTCTAAAGCCGCTGACACCGGATTCTCTTTTATGGATTTTGACCCTTCAGATATGACATTCACTCAGCAGTAAAGCATAAAACAATGACCCGTACCGAAATTGATACGGGTCATTGATATTTCTCAACACATTTTCTTCGCACCATTTCGCCTGATCTTAGATCGGCAGATTCATCCATGTTCGCTTGCCGCTGTCAATACTGTGGTATTTGAGTCTGACAGAACAGCTACGAACACTATTATCTGGCAAATGATTGATTATTCGGCAATCTTGAGTGCAATATTTATCATATCGGTAAAAGAGTTCTCGCGTTCCTCAGGGGTGGTGTCCTCGGAAGGATCTGCCAGGTTGTCGCTGATAGTCAGTATGGAAAGAGCCCTTTTCCCCGTCTCGGCGGCAATCATATAAAGCGCTGCCGTCTCCATCTCCACTGCCAGAACGCCCATCTTTGCCCATTTCTGCCATTCGCCTTCAGGCTGATAGAAGACATCCGTCGAGAGGATATTCCCTACGACACAGCGTATCCCTTCCTTATCCGCCTCGGCCTTTGCTTTTTGAATAAGATCAAAATCTCCTATAGGGGCGAACGTTCCGCGAAGGAAATACTGCGATGCCCAATTGGAATCGGTGCATGCAGCCTGAGCGAGGACGATATCCCTGATCTTTGCTTTTTCACTGTAGCTTCCAGCTGAGCCGACGCGAATGATAGTATCGACATCGTATTCAAGGAAAAGCTCGTGGGCGTAGATACCGAGAGTAGGCATACCCATTCCTGAAGCCATAACAGAGACCCTCTTTCCTTCGTAATATCCGGTATAGCCGTTGATACCACGGACATTGTTTACAAGTACCGCATCCGTCAGAAAATGCTCTGCTATGAACTTTGACCTCATCGGATCGCCAGGCATAAGCACTGTCTTTGCAAAATCGCCTTTATTTGCCGTATTATGTGGTGTAGGCATTCCTGTCCTCCATTATTTTTTTTGATTATATCATACTAACGGTCCGCTGAGTGTTAATTGTCCTCATGATTTGCCGAAGCGGTGCTCCAGATATAATACACCGGACATACACTCTGTTTTATTGCCCGAATCACTAAAGATTTCCCACGCAGACAATATAAAACATAAAAGCCGCAAGCATACTGAACGATAAGTATTTGACGCGGACTTTGACTTTACTTTTCAGCATATGGCATTCCCGCACAAAAAATCATCCGCCACCCTCAGAAATTCTTCCGCATTGCTCAGCATTGCCGGATGACCGCCTTTTTCAAAAATATACGCTTGAGCATATGCTGTCCTCCCGCAGATATTCTTGAAAAGATCACTGTAATGTCCTTTGGGAAACATCTCATCCTCAAGACTCCCTGTAAGCATCATCCTCACCTTCAGCTCCTCTATTGGCTTGTGGAAAAAAGCTCCGATCTTCAGTGCATGTCTGATCACAGCATCTGTATCGCTGTCAAATACTTCCTCCCAGTCTGCCCCGTGGATCGACTCAAGGTATTTCCTGAACCTGTCGTTTTGCTTTGCCTGCATTCTTCCATACTTGATATCCCTGGTTACGGAAGGCACAGCTTCAAGTCCTTCAAAACTATCCGCGATCACGGCATTTACCAATTCCGGATCATCAAGGGCGACATTTATAGCGGCCAAAGCTCCTCCGCTGACCCCAATAATATTTACTTTATCATTACATAAACAGCTGCAGACCGCTTTGACTTGATCTCCCCATACATGCCATAAGTCATCCGGCCAAGGCATGATCCGGTCAGATCTTCCACATCCGAGAAAATCTATCGTAATCACACGATACTTCCGTGAGAAAAAAGGGACGACTGGATCGAACATCCTCCCAGATGACGTATTGCCATGGAGAAGAACAAGAGGCGCTCCTTGTCCATGTTCTTCGAAGTATATGTTTTTCCCGTCAAAGTTATATTTGCCCATTTGTTATCCCGAATCCTTAGATCTGCATGTATCCTTATCCTGATAGAATTCAAATGCATACCGAACTGTATTATATCTCGTATGTGAATGATTTGGTTTGATTATTCTGCGATCTGCGCAACTTTATCGCTCAGCAAAACAGTGATCAATCCGGAAGGATATAATTCCGAACAATTCTCCGAAGAGCGGGGACCTGCTTCAGACATCATAGACTCCAGTCTATTCCACAATCTTTGTGAATATTAATTATTTATTTCCGCATTATGGTATAATATAACCATCAAATTCTGGAAAACAGAAAGGAAAAACAATGAATTATCAGGAAGCGCTGGACTTTATCGAGAACACACACAAGTTCGGCAAGAAATTAGGTTTGGAGAATATAAGCACCTTACTCCATGAACTGGGCGATCCGCATCTTGGCATGAAATACGTGCATGTGGCGGGAAGCAACGGCAAGGGCTCGACCTGCGCAATGACGGCCGATGTTCTGCAGGCTGCCGGATACAGGGTAGGGCTCTACATCTCTCCTTATCTTGAGAGATTCAATGAAAGAATACAGTTAAACAGGGTACCCATTCCCGATGACGAGCTGGCGGAGACCACGACCATCGTCAAGAATACGATCGACAAGATGGTGGAGAAAGGCTATGACTGCCCTTCCGAATTCGAAGTCATCACAGCCATAGCATATTATTACTATGCGCATCATGACGTAGACATCATCGTATTCGAAGTCGGGATGGGCGGCAGGCTTGACGCAACCAACACCTGCCCTGTGCCCGAAGCCGCTGTCATCTGCTCTCTTTCACTTGAACACCAGCAGTATCTCGGCGATACGATCGAAGAGATCGCAAGCGAAAAAGCCGGAATCATTAAGCCGAACGGAGATGTTTCGGTTTACGGACTCGTTCCTCCGGAGACTGTTCCCGTTATCCAGGCCAAAGCCGATTCAGTGAACGCCCGTGTACATCTGTGCAATCCGGATGACATAGAAGTAATCTCCCACGACATTTCCGGACAGGTCCTCAAATACAAGAGAAAAGATTCTTTACTGGGAATCGACGAATTCAAACTGGCACTCATCGGAAGCTACCAGACATACAATTGCCTGAACGTACTCAATACGCTTGAGATACTTAAATCCAAGGGATGGAACATTACGCCGGAAGCCATCAAGCAGGGCCTGGCCAATGTCCATTTCACAGGGCGTTTCGAAGTACTGAACACAGAACCGGTCATTCTTATCGACGGCGGACACAACCTGGAAGGAATAACCGTGTTTACTGACAGCATAAAGAAGTATTTCCCGGATCAAAAAGTAACTCTGTTCTACGGTATGCTGGGGGACAAGCAGGTTGACGATTCGATCAAGCTGCTCTGCTCAGTCGCTAAGAAAGTCTACACACTGACGCCCGATGACCCGAGCAGGGCCATATCCTCCGAAGCCATGGCAGAAAAGATCAGGGAACTCTCGCCCGGTATGGAAGTAGATTTTATGGACAGCTACGATGAAATCCCAGCTAAGCTGGATCTGTCTAAAAAGGACGAGATCTACGCTTTCACAGGCAGTCTCTACATGATCGGCACTGCACGTACTGTTATTAACGAATACCTTGCTAAGCAGAAATAAGTTCTGTCATACAGAATGACAGAAGCAGCGATGCAGCTGTTTTAACAGCATATCTGAAGAAAAGCTGAAGGAGAAAACTTTCTCCTTCAGCTTTTCTTTTCATGGCAATGCAGATCATAGTCTGTCCCAAGAGTCTATTCTGTTGATTTCTTTTTAATTCTTTATCGTTTAATTAAAAATCAAACAGACCGTATGTACTTATGCTATAATACCCGCATAAGGAGGATCGTAAAAATGGCAAACGATGATTTGAAGAACCTTGTTGAGAACATAATGGATAGATCTAAAAATGCAGCGAAAAAAGCAGGTGAATACGCAAGCAGCTTTCTGGATTCTGCAAAGACAAAGGTCGACGCCGAGAAAATCGAATTTGCTATCGCCAAAAGGTACAGGGATCTGGGCAAAGCCTACTATAATTTCCTTACCACCGGCGAAGCTTTCGACCCGAGTGAAATAAAAGGAGAGATCGACGAGCTCTTTGACCAACTGGTCGACATACAAAAGAACGGCGGCAACCCGAATCCTTTCGCAGGCAACGTCGCGGATGAGCCAGACGACATCGATAAATATATCAACGGGAAATAATCTGACGAACCAAAAGAGCAGGCACACATAGGCCTGCTCTTTTTCAGTTCAAAACAGCATCATCTTTGTGCCTTGTCATAAGGCTGGCCTTCTGCCAAAGGCGCCTGAGAGCGTTTAGACGTAAAAATCAGTACCAGCATGGTCACAACGTATGGAATACACTGGTAAATATATGAAGAGCTTTTGATATTCTCAAATTTCGGCAGGAATGGGATATTGCTGGAATATGAGCTGATGACCTTGAAGAAGGCGAAGAAATTGGCCGCGAAGAAAATGCTGACCGGCTTCCAGTTTCCGAAGATCATAACAGCGAGTGCAAGGAAACCGTATCCCGCAACAGTAGACTGGAAACTGGACCCTGCTGCGATAGTGAAAGCCAGTCCACCGATGCCACCCAGAAAACCTGATATTGTAGTCCCGATAAAGCGCATCTTATAGACGTTGACACCAACTGATGCAGCAGCCTGAGGATGTTCTCCGCATGCCCTCAGACGAAGCCCCAGCCTGGTCTTATACAGGATCACACAAGATGCTGTAAAAAGCACCAGAGCTACAGGCGTAGTAAGATAAAAGCTTTTGAAAAGGAAGGTTTCCCAGAAGCCTGGATCGGCAGATGGAGCAATGCCAAAATTTGCAGTGGTAATCCTGATCCAGGAAGGGATGTTAATAGTGGTCTGTCCTCTACCCTGTATAGCCCATGAGAAGACCACAGCGAATGCCGGGGCAAACTGATTCAGAGCAGTGCCGCTTATGGTCTGGTTGGCCTTCAGGTTTATCGCTGCTACAGAGAGCAGCAGCGAGAATAACGCACCAACGAATCCTGCAAGAAGGATCGCCGTTAACATAGCCAGCTGCGGATGGGCCTCTCCCCATCCTGTCAAATTGGCGTTCCTAAGGAACAGGCATCCGAACAGAGCTCCTATGATCATTATGCCTTCAAGAGCAAGATTGATGACGCCGCTCCTCTCAGCGAACATTCCGCCCAAAGCAACGAGCAGAAGGGGAACCCCGAACAGTATAGTGGAACCTAAAATATCAGCTAATATTTTCATCTCGTTTCCTCCAGAGGGGCTTCCTCTTTCGCCTCTTCCTGATTATCCTTCTTCTTTAATAATCCTGTAATAAACCCATTCATCAACACAGAAAGGGCGCTGAGGTAGATGATACAGGCAATGATAATATCAACTATCTCCTTAGCGTATTCCGGTTGCAGCGCTTCGCCGCCTACCTGGATATAAGAGATGAAAAGCGCAGAGAAGATTATTCCGATCGGGTTGGAATTAGCCAGCAGGGCAACAGGAATACCATTGAATCCCATGGCAGGCAGTACTTTCTCGATGGTGTACTGCGCTGTGCCGCAGAGATAATATATACCTCCCCCCAGTCCGGCGAGAGCTCCTGCGATCATCATGGAGATAACTACATTCATCTTGGCGTTGATGCCCGCATAAATGCTGGCTTTCTGGTTGAATCCGCAGGCTTTCAGTTCATATCCGAATACTGTTTTATCGATGATGATATAGACCACAGCCGCGACCAGCATAGCCACAAAAAAGCTGATGTTCATATACGATGAGTTGAACAGCTTATCCATGCCAAGCTTCGGTATGACGGCAGATGGATTAGCTGCTTCAATATTCGCTGTCCTATCAGCGACAGAAGCCCCGTAATAATTAGCGAGTACAGTCGGAGTATTGGAGAAAGTCAGGTTCACCAGAAACAGTCCGATCCAGTTGAACATAATAGCCGTTATGACCTCATTGACATTGAACAGAGCTTTGAAAAGCCCGGGGAAAATACCCCAGAAAGCACCTCCGAGCATCGCTGCCAACAGGCTTAAATACCAGGGCAGTTTAAACACAACACCGAACATAAGGGCGCAGAAGGTTCCTATCAGATACTGGCCGCTGCCTCCGATATTGAAAAGTCCTGTTTTCATGGCAAACCCAACGGAGAGACCTGTCATCATCAAGGGTGCAGCCTGATAGAGCACTTTGGCGAATTTTTCTTTGGACGAGAGTCCTTTTGTCAGTATCTTGACGATGCCGGCACCGGCAAAACTTGGATTGAAAACCACCAGCATGATAAAGCCGAATGCAAGTCCTAAAAAGATCGCTGTGAAGGATGCAAGCAGACCGGCAAGAGCCGGGTTATTCCTAAAGCTGCTTTTTTTCATTTTATTCAGCCTCCTTAATATCGTCTCGTTTGGCACCAGACATGTAAAGTCCAAGCTCCTGTACCGTAGTCTGTTTCGGGTCGAGCTCACCGACAATGCCGCCCTCGAAAATGACAAGAATTCTATCGGATAGATTCATGACCTCGTCCAGTTCGAGAGAAACGAGCAGGATTGCCTTGCCTTCATCACGTTCCTTGACGATCTGCCTGTGGATATACTCTATAGCGCCGACGTCCATGCCTCTGGTAGGCTGGACTGCAATAAGAAGCTCTGGGTCATAATCGATCTCACGGGCAACAATGGCTTTCTGCTGGTTGCCGCCCGACATGCTCCGTGCTGTGGACAACGCACCCTGAGAGCTTCTGATATCGTATTTTTCAATCAGACCGTCAGCGTATTTCCGTACTGCTGGAAAATCAATGAATCCCCTGTTCTGAAAATCCTTCATGAAGTATTTTTTCAGCACGAGGTTCTCGGCCAGAGTATAGTCCAACACGAGACCGTATTCGTGCCTGTCTTCCGGGATATGGGCTATGCCATCTAGATTGCGATTCCTTATCGATTCTGTCGTAATATCCCGTCCTTTGAAAAATATCTTGCCTTTCTCCGCGGGCATGATTCCCGTCAGGGCATAAACCAGTTCGCTCTGGCCGTTTCCATCGATGCCTGCTATACATACGATCTCGCCTTTACGCACCTTGAAAGAAATATCATGTACGGATTTCTTGGTCGATCTTTTCCCTGCAACGCTAAGATCCTTTACCTCGAGTACGGTATCTGTAGGATTGGCATCCTCCTTCGCAACGACGAATTCGACTTTACGGCCGACCATCATCTCTGACAGTTCTTCCTTTGTCGTCTCAGCGGTATTGACAGTGCCTATGCATTTGCCTTTCCTCAGGACAGTGCATCTATCTGCAACGGCCATTATTTCATTAAGCTTATGAGAGATGAACAAAATCGATTTGCCTTCGGCGACAAGATCCCTCATGATCTGCATAAGCTCGTTGATCTCCTGAGGAGTGAGCATTGCAGTCGGTTCATCGAAAATGAGAACCTCGTTATCACGGTAAAGCATCTTAAGTATTTCAACACGCTGCTGCATCCCTACAGTGATATCATCGATCAGCGCGTCCAGGTTGACCTTAAGCCCGTATTTTTCAGATAGATCCGCTACTTTCTTTCGCGCCTGCGCAAGCTGAATGATCCCTCCCTTTACAGTCTCGGCTCCAAGAATAATATTTTGCAGGACAGTAAAGTTATGCACCAGCTGGAAATGCTGATGCACCATACCGATCCCAAGAGCAGTTGCATCGTTGGGGTCCTTAATGACTACAGTCTTGCCGTTTTTCCTGATCTCACCCTTTTCCGGGGTATATAAGCCGAAAAGAACGTTCATCAAGGTAGATTTGCCTGCCCCGTTCTCGCCCAACAGCGCGTGAATCTCCCCGCGGCGCAGCTGAATCGTGATGTCGTCATTGGCTACAAGTCCGGGAAACACCTTGGTGATGTGGAGCATTTCAATAATGTTTTCTTCCATATCCGACTCTCTTTTCACACGTCAAACGCTAAAAATCATCTTAACGTATTGTATCATAAAAAGAGAGGCCAAGCGCATTGCTCAGCCTCTCTTTTACAAGCTTTTCAATTATTTCTGATAGTCTACAGTCACCAGATTAACAACAGGAGCTGTTTCAGTGACATTGGAGATAACGATCTCGCCGTTCTTTACCTTATCGAAAACAGCCTTATATTCGTCAACGGTAAATGTGGTAAGTCTCCATGAAGCATCAGCTGTCGGAAGTCCGACGCACTCGTCCTTAGCACCGAGAACAGCTGTCTTGCCTGAGTAATCGGCAGACCATTTTCCATCGTTGGCGTACAGGTCGGTAAGTGCAAGAACAACAGAGTGTGTAAGTTCCTTCATAGCGGATGTGATGATCAGATCACTTTCAGCGGACTGGTCAACGTCAACACCGATGACCTTGCCGGTGCCGGATTCCTGAGCAGCCGCCACAGCAGAAGCATAGATACCGCCGCCGCAGGCGAACACGACTTCTGTGCCATCGGAATACCATCCAGCCATCTTGACCTTGATGTCATCTGTAGGAGCAAATCCTCCGCAGTACCAGTACTTGATGGAGACTTCTCCGGCACCAAGACCCATTTCAGTTGCAGCTGCTTCAGCGCCCTGAACGAATCCGTAACCATAACGGATAACTGCAGGAACATCCATCCCGCCCAGGAAACCGAGCTTCTTGTATCCGTCCTTAACTGCAGCATATCCTGCGAGCCATCCAGCCTGCTCTTCCTGATAAAGGATGCAGTGGACGTTCGCTGCTGTGTTGTAAACGGAATAATCGGGGGTATGGGGCTCGCCGTCAAGGAGCAGGAACATGACATCGGGATATTTCTCCTGGACTTCATAGATGGCTTCCTCAAACAGATAGCCGGGGCATACCACAACCTTGGCTCCGCTATCGATAGCGGTTCCGATGGTTTCTACACGAGCTGCCGTGGTGTCCTCAGACGGACGGAAATAGGCGTAGGTTTTGCCGTTGTCTTCAGCATATTTGACAACGCCTTCCCACGCGCCCTGGTTGAAGGACTTGTCATCGATGTTTCCTACGTCTGTTACGAGAGCGATCTCATAAGTCTTCGACTCTTCCTTCGGTCCGCAGGCGGCGAAGGAGGCGACCATCAATGCAACCATAAGCACGGCCAGAAATTTCTTCATGAAAATAATTTCCTCCTAAATCTAATTTTGCCGTAAGTAATTATAGCAAAACAGCGCAAATATGTCCATGCTTTTGTTCTTTTTTACTGTTTTCACAGGCATGCTCCGATAATTGCAGTTTGAAAGTATGGCTTTATCTTGCCAGCTTTCTTAATACGGCATTTGCTCTCGGATATTTCCCCGGTGTCGGGTGTTCCTTAGGATATATTATAAGATTTCTTTCGCTAGCTGAATATGGAAGGATAAGTCTTTCGATCCCGGGCTTCCCTGCTCCCAGAACAGATATGGTCTTTTCCGCAGAAGCTTTTTCAGCTGAGATATCTCTCCCTTTCATAGCAATAAAACTGCCGCCCAATTTTACAAATGGAAGGCAGTACTCGCACAGGACAGGGAGGACAGCGACTGCCCTGGCAATGGTTATATCGTATTTCTCGCGGTATTCAGGTTCATGCGATGCTTCTTCAGCACGCCTGTGTACAAATTCCGCAACATCTATTGCAAGAGCGGATGAAGCCTCCCTGATAAAGTCAAGCTTTTTACCCGTGGAATCAAGGAGTGTCAGTGAGATATCTTCTCTGGCAATCTTAAGGATAATTCCCGGAAAACCGGCACCCGTGCCGACATCCATAACGGAAGCGCTTTCAGGTATAAAAGGCAGCGGTGTCAGCGAATCGATGATATGGGTCTCTACAAACTGCTTTGGTTCGATGACCGAAGTCAGATTCATCACCCTGTTCCTGTTTATAACCGCTTCCATAAAATCAAGCATCTTTTCGGCCTGCGCGGTGTTTATCTCAAGGCAAAGCTTCTCCGCACCGGAAATGAGGGATTCAATCAATTCTTTGTCCATACATTCAGACAGCCACCGCCATTACGGTGACATAGCCTCCCTCATGGCTGACAGATATTTTGATGCCTGTGATGCCCAGTGCATCGGCAGCTTTCAGCGCGTTATCCTTCAGAGATACATATGGGCGGCCTTTTTCATCGGAGCGTATAATGATGCTTTTGGGCGAGACTCCGGCAAAACCAGTGCCCAGAGCTTTAGAGACCGCCTCTTTAGCGCAGAAAAAAACGGCTAGACGCTGATCTTTCTGTTCCCTGGTCTTTGCTGAGTTATAAGTATCCAGTTCGTCCTGGGAAAGAACGAATTTTGCAAATCTGGCCTGTTTTTCTTCGTCCATCTCGCTGTAACGGGAAATCAGCGTCAGATCGATTCCGACGCCCTTCAATATCGCTGAGGAATCTAATTTTCTTTCCATGTTTTAACAGTAATAAAAAACCTTCGGGAAAGACCCGCAGGTTTTTCGGTGAAAATGTGTATTCTTACAAATTAACCTATATGATTGACTTTCTTCGCAAACTGACTCTTTTTGCGATTAGCGACATTCTTATGGATAATACCCTTAGACGCAGCCATATCGAACTTCTTAGAAGCATTCTTCATCTCGGCCACTGCCTTTTCGACATCACCGGACTCAACCGCGGCGTTGAACTTCTTTTCGGTAGTTCTGAGGTTATTTATGATCATCTTATTTCTCAGCTGTCTTTTAGCGTTTGTGATCACTCTCTTCTTCGCGGATTTGATGTTCGCCATATTCTCACCTCCAAACTATTTTATATTAACATAAAACGGCGTAAAAGCAAGCAAAATCTCACTATTACATATTTTTTTTCGTGTCAGTCTCAATCCGGCAGCCGGGATGAAAGATCGTTCTTTTCCGTCAATTCGATAATGGACGGTAAAATACCGCATTGAATAATGAAACGGTACGGTATCTCAGCCTTCGGTCACGAGTGACATAATGAGGGGCATTATGAAAACGCCCCTCATTATAACAAATTATAGACAATTATGAGCCAGACTATTTCTCATCCTTCTTATAGAAGGTGATCTGTACGTCCCCTATCTTCATTTCCACGTTGCCCACTGGTTCCTTTTCATCGGAAGAACTGTCCGAAGAATAAATCTTGTCAAATGTTATTTCATCGTAACGCGACCTTCTGGGCGTTTCCGGTTCAGTCTCGGTCTTAAGTGATTCCGAAGGCTGATATCCGCCCGCCTCAGATCTTCCGCGGGAGAATCTCTCCACAAAATCCAACGGTTTGACTGGTGAGGTCTTCTTGAACTTGTAATTTGGGTTCTCGATGATCTTTCCGTCTTTGATGATATAAGGACTGTCAGTATCTACCGGTGCTTCTGCTGGCTGTACCTGGCTCTGGCTAACCGGTGCGGTCTGCTGGTGCGGGGTTACCGATTCCGTACCGGAGGCAGTCTTGAGCGGTCCTTTATCCATGATGTAATCCATCTTTTCCAGTGTCTTTTCCACGACCTGGCTCTCGCTGTTTTCATCATGTATGACCCTGTATTCACTCTGATCGAAGGCCGGTCTTTCCTGAACGGCGGGATTAACCGGTTCCGTAACTCTCACAGGTTCAGGAGCTGCAGGCCTTATTGACGTACTGACCTTTGAATCCGAATGCACTGCGGGTTGACTGGTTCCTTCTTCCGGGAAATCCTCAAGAGCAAGCCTGGCAAAATACTCACTTATGTTTTCCTCGGTCTTTTCAACTTCAGGTTTCGGCGTGATATCCGGGACCTTGAATACGGGGATCTCCGGTTTGACTTCAGGTTCAGGTTCTGTGACCGGTTCGGATTCAGCCTGCTGTACAGGTTCAGCCACATGTGCCGTTTCGGTTTCCGCAGAATCCGACGATTCGGTCTCAGGTTCTACGGCTGGTTCAGGTTCTACAGCAGGTTCGGGCTCTTCGACCGGTGCTGTCTCCTTGACTGCTTCGGGTTCTTCGGGAATCTCCTCTTTGATCTCGCTGGGAAGACTGGTACCTACATCAAAGCTTCCCGTATCGAAAATGATATCTTCGTCGAAATCTCTGTTCTCAAAAGCGTCGTCGAACTGCTCGGCGACGGCATCTGCCTCTTCAAAGTCAGGCAGAGAGGGAATACCGGCATCATCGGCAGGGGCGTCTTCTTGATAATCGTCCTCCGCGGAGAGCTCAACGTTGTCTTCGCCGCCCGGTTCATTATCAGAATCCGGAATCAGATCCTCAATATCCTCCGTTTCGAAATCGTCGAGACGAAGTTGTGTCCCATCGTCCAGGGTAAAATCTTCCTCTGATACACCGTCACTGATTTCACCAGAAGCCTCGGGCAGTTCCGTGAGGAATTCCTCGCTGTCCTGATCAGGTACTCCGGACTCAGTTTCTTCTGTCTCGGGGATCACTGAATCCTCTCCTGTGACAGACTCTTCCGTCGGTTCGGGTCCGTTTTCGTCAGGGATCTCGGCGATTTCCGGGAAATCCTCAATATTGGTATCCTCGGGTATATCTGTAATTTCAGGGAAGTCATCCAATTCGACAAGCGACTCATCATCCTCGGGAAGCTCAGCTATCTCATCGGATCCGAAGTCGGAAACGTCCAGAACGTTATCATCGTTCTCAGGCATCGCTATTGCTGCTTCCGTTCCATCTGTCTCAGGAGCCTGGATCTCTTCATCGTTACCCGGGATGGTATCACCAAGCGAATCTAAATCAAACAGGTCATCGGGTTTCAGAAGGTCGCCAAGTTCATCGGACAGTCCTTCATCAACGATATTTTTGATATCCTCCTGTTCTCCGGGAGTTTCTTCCGTATAATCCTTTCCGGTAAGAGCATCGGTTGCTTCTTCCGGTTCGGGCTTCTTCCTGCGGGACGGTTTCTTTTTCTCCTCTACGACCTCTTCCTCTTCCTCATAATCATCGTAGTACTCATCATCGTCGTCTTCATAGTCATATTCATAGACCACGCCCATGAGGATATTCTGGATGATAGCGAACAATCCGACACCTATTATCAGTGTTCCCGGAGAGATGACTTCCGCAAATATCCAAGGCAACGGAATTGGAATGATACCGCAGAGGTATGGCAGTGTAGTAGCAGTTGTAGCCACTGACATGCTTGAAGATGCTTCAATGACTTCCTTGGCTATATGGGCTATCTCCATGGCCTGCAGAGAGACCGGCATCTTGCCTCCATTAATGAAGATCACGACGAAATTCATCAACGCACCGATAAGTACGGGGAACATCCAAAGATTGACAAGGTTGAGGATTGCTCCTAGAAGCAGTATGGAATACGATGCCAGCGTTATGACCATTGAATACTGTTGGATGACCTGAATGCCCATCGCATCGCCCACTTTTAGTGCCACAAAGCCTAATATCGAAACTATGAACAAATACCAGGCCTTTGTGCCGTTTCCTATGATATTCGCAACACTGCCTTTGCGTATCAGAGCTACTATCACGGACAGCAATGCCAATAATACTAAAAACATTTTCAACCTTCCGAATTAATGTTAATTACACTAAATTGTAACACAATTATCTCATCAATATTATATCTTATATATTATTTTTTCATTTAACCTCGATTAGACCGTAATCTCCGTCGTTTCTTTTATACACGACTGAAATGGTCTCATCGTTTTTGTTTTTAAAAACATAAAACATATGATTGAGAAGCTCCAGCTGGAAACAGGCCTCTTCAGGTGTCATCGGCGTCAGCGCGAAGGATTTATTGCGAACGATATTGAATGTAGGAACAGCTGCGGAAACATCCTCGATATTTTCGAAGCGGATGGATGAATTATCCCTCTTTCGCAGCTTTTCCTTGTATTTTTTAAGCTGGGAAACGATTTTGTCCACTGCTTCATTGCTCATCGTACGTATTTCCTTGCCGGTAGTTTCGCTTCTCAGTACATTATTCCGAACATTTACAGTTATGTCCATTTTCAGGTTCCCGTTCTTGCTACCTGTGATGGAGACAAAAACAGGAGTGTCCTGATTGAAGAACCTGTCGAGTTTGGAAAGATTCTTCTCAATTTCTTCTTTCAGATAGCTTTTAAGTACATAATTCTTTGTATTGATCTGGATTTCCATTTCCTTCTCCTTACACATATTATTTTATCTGTAAAGTAAATACTTTGAACAACGCATTAGTAATTCATTTTTGCGGTAAGGCATCTATTACTTGCATTATACCACAAACCAAACCATCGCCTTCCATACAGTACAACAGTGCCGCAGGTACGCTCAGGCGAATCTTTGTATTAAAAAATCACGCTCTGAAGAGAGGAATGTATGCTAAAAATCGAAGTGTCTTCAAAGCGTGATCAGGAAAACTTAATCCTCTATCGAATAAAATACCTTTGCTGCTTTATATGTACTGAACAAATCGGCTTTGCTGATAAGTTCATACGGAGAGTGCATCGACAGGACCCCAACGCCCATGTCAACCACATTGGCCCCGTATGAAGCCAGATAGAGAGCTACTGTACCGCCTCCGCCCAGGTCGACTTTGCCGATCTCGCCGGTCTGGAAAATGATCCCGTTTTCGTTGAAGAGCTTGACCAGTTTATGCATATATTCGCTGTTCGCGTCATTGCTGCCGCTTTTACCGCCATGCCCCGTGTATTTTGTAAGGACCGTGCCGTATCCCGCGATAGCGGCATTTCTCTTTTCGAACGCATCGGGATAATTGCCGTCCAAACATGCATTCACGTCCATAGAAAGGACATATGAGTTTTCCATTGCCTTCCTTGCCAGATATGCTCCATCCTGTTTGTCTATCAGGTGGGTCAGGTCATTGACGGCATTTTCAAAGAACCTGCTGTTGAGGCCTGTTGAACCGACGGATCCAATCTCCTCCTTATCTGCAAGGACACATACCGTCGTACGTTTCGGATCCTTCATCTCCATCAGTGCGGTAAAAGCAGGATATGCGCAGACCCTGTCGTCGTGTCCGTAAGCTGCTACCATGCCCCTATCAAAACCAACGTCACGCGGCTTTTCGACCGGCACGAACTCGATCTCAGCGGAAAGAAAATCTTCTTCCGTAATGCCGTATTGCTCGTTCAAAATACGAAGAGTATTGAGTTTGACGCTCTCCTTAGCCTCTTCGTCATCCAGAGGGACATGCCCGACAATGATATTGAGCTGCTCAGCGGCAACTGCCTTTGAAGCAGGCTTGGCCATTTGATCCCCGGACAGATGGATAAGCAGTTCAGAAATGAAGAATACGGGTTCATCCGGGTTCTCACCGAGGGCGAAAGAATGTTTTTTGCCTTCATTATCGAAAATAACGCCATGCATGGCGAGAGGCAATGTCGTCCATTGGTACTTCTTTATTCCACCGTAATAATGAGTTTTCAGAACCGCCTGATTGGTATCTTCATAAAGAGGTACCTGTTTCAGATCCAGTCTCGGCGAATCTATATGAGAAGCGCAAAGATTCATCCCTTCGGATATATCATCCTTGCCGACGACGAACAAAACTACGCATTTATTGTGATGTTGGCGGTAAATTCTATCTCCGGGCTTTACAGTCTTGACTTGCTCGATATTTTTAAATCCGTTCTTTTCAGCGGTCCTTATCGCCCACTCCACACACTCGCGTTCTGTCTTATTCTCTCCGAGGAACGCCTTGTAGCCCTCGGCATAGTCCATTATTTCTTTCCGGTCATCCTTCCAGGCGCTCTTCTTCTTATATGTCAGTT
This sequence comes from Eubacteriaceae bacterium, assembly GCA_017551505.1. Lineage (GTDB taxonomy): Bacteria > Bacillota > Clostridia > Eubacteriales > Anaerofustaceae > JAAYHF01. Next base: position 73,060 of record JAFZLL010000051.1, on the reverse strand, counting down.
TTTCTTCCAGTTGTTTAGTTGTCATTTTCTCATCACCTCTTCGATTTCATCAGTAGTTTTAACAACGTCTGTCAGGACCTCGCAGCCGTTCTCGGTTATGAAAAGATCATCCTCGATCCTGATGCCGATTCCGAATTCGGGGATGTAAAGACCAGGTTCATCACTGATGATAGTGCCCGGAGCCATGGGAGTGTGGCGTCCAAGAGGATCGTGGGTATCAAGCCCTATAGAGTGTGAGACACTATGATAATAGTATTTCTCAAGTTCGTTATCCTCTTCGATGAGATTGACTGCTTTCAATTCCTTTACGAAGTATTTCTTAAGGACCTCATTCAGCTCGTAAGTAGACACCCCGGCTTTGGCGTTCTGGGCAACCAGCATATTACCTTCCAGAACAATATCGTAAAAGCGTTTCTGTCTTTTGGTGAACTTTCCGTTTACAGGGAAAGTCCTCGTGACATCGGAGTTGTATTTTCCCAGTGCAGCTCCGCAATCGATGAGCAGCATGTCCCCATCCTTCAATTCGCAGTTATTGGCTGTATAATGCAGAACTGTGGCGTTCTTGCCCCCTGCGCAGATAGTATTGAACGCCAGGGACGCGTTCCTTCGCGCAACACCGTATTCAAACAGAGCCTGTGCCTCGTATTCATACATGCCCGGTTTCAATCCGCGCAGCAACAATCCCAATGCCTCGGCGGTAATCTTTCCGGATTCGATCACCGCGCGTTTCTCCTCTTGGGACTTAATTGCCCTCATCGGATCAGTCAGTCGTGAAAGATCCTTCAAAGCAAGGAAATAGAAGCTTTTCCTGAACTGCTCCGCCAGGATATTGTCTGCTGAAGAAGGCTTGCCCGGCCCGACAGCGGTAGTATAAAGATAGCAGGTATCATAAGAGCCTGAAGTGACGAATGATGGGACAGAACTATCAAATTCATCGATATATTTCATATCCGATATCCCGCTGATAGCTTCGAATTCCTCCGGGACAGGGATGTATCCGGTCCATTTTTCCTTATAAGGATCCTTACGCGGAATAAACAGCGTAGATAATTCTCCGCCCTCCGTATTCGCAACAATCAGCTTCATATCGGGCCGGTCGATGCCTGTGAAGTAGTAGAAATTCCTGTTCACTTCAAAGGGATAGCTCTGATCACCGGAAGCGGGCATGAATGTACCGCTCGATATAACGGTAAACGCGTTCTTCCCCATTTTCTCTGCTAGTACCTGACGTCTCAGCCTATACTGATTATTTTCCATTATACAGCCTCCATTCAAATCTTAGCATAAATCAGTTTTTTCTTCAACTAAAGCAAAAAGCAATTTATAAATAATAATTATTATTCCTGCATATAATGCAATAATCGCCTCCGTGCTGTCTGCAGGGCAGGCGACTCCCTCAAGAAGATTTACATGACCGCCAGGCCGGCAGAAAACGTATCCAGTCGCAAATCATACTTAAGGGATTATTTCTGACAATGCTTCGTGGAGATCGAGAAGCCAATCGGAAATAAGGGAAAATTAATCTGTGCAACCATATTTTTGTCTTTTGATTTTCGGAAATAGAGGTTATAATTTTTCGGGAGAATGACATGAGCTTTTACGAAAAGATTAAGAACAACCTTCCATTCCGATATGTCATAAGGATAATCGCGCTAGTTTTATTCGTGATTCTCCTTATCAGAATAATCCCGCCAACTGATGCGATTTCCATCAACCCGCTCAAGAAGAACAACAGCAAAATGAATGTGGTCGCCTCCTCGGGCAGCGGCAGATACAACCCGCCCAACACGATGCTCTCATTCAATACCGCAGCATCGTCTTACGGGATCATGACCTTCTCCATCGGGGTGGTAATGTCAACAGACGGAAAGCTTATAGTTGCGGATTATGACGACCTGAGCGTGTATACGGATAAGACAGGCAAGATTTCCGAAATGACTTACGAGGAGCTTTCCAAGCTCAACTTCGCATACAACTTTACCACGGATGGAGGTGCCACATACCAGTACCGCACCCAGCTGGTGCAGTGCATAGATATCTATGCGCTCTTCAAGGCGTACCCGTATGTAAACTATATAATCAACGTGATCCAGCAGAACGATCCGGGAATTCGCGCCGTTATAGCACTTTGTGAAGCGATACGCTCTTGTGACATGTCATTGAAAGTGGCTATAAAAGGATCAAACGAAGTAGTCAAGGCCGCAAGAGAAGAGACAAATGTGCATATCATGACCCCTCCGATACGCCACGAGATCAACTCATACATGGATTTCGAGAGGCTTGGCCTCGATCATATTTATATCTGGCTTAATTTCCAATACATTGAGATTCCCGCGAACATGCTGGGAAAATATTCTCCGAGGGTACTAGCCAAGCTCCAAACCCGCAATGTGGCGATATACGTCAGCGGCGTCGACGACGACGAGTCATATAAAAAAGCTGTAGCGATAAAAGCGGACGGCGTCATTACAAACGATCCTGAATTAATCGTACAGCTGATAGAAACAGATGCTTCTGATATCCAAAACGAGCCTTAAAGCATGCCTTCGATATAATCTTCGGCATTAAATTCTATAAGATCTCCCATCGCCTCCCCGATGCCCAGAAAGCATACGGGGATTTTATATATATCGGCTGCCGCAAAGACTGCTCCGCCTTTTGCCGTTCCGTCGATCTTAGTAAGGATCACTCCGTCGGGTTTCCGTATCTTCGAAAACTGTTCGATCTGATCAAGTGTATTACGGCCAGTCATGGCATCCGCAACGATGAGAGTATACAATTCGGCTCCACCGGAATTTTTCTCGCAAACGCGGTTGAGCTTGGACAACTCATCCATAAGGTTTTTCTTGTTCTGCAGCCGCCCGGCCGTATCACAGATCAGCACATCTGCATGTTTTGCCTTAAAAGAGTCCAGTGCGTCGAAGATCACGCTGGACGGATCCTGGCCTTCATTGCCGGCTATCATCGGAACATTGAGCTTTTCCGCCCATATACCGAGCTGTTCCGAAGCAGCAGCGCGGAATGTATCTGCTGCCGCCAGCATAACACTCCTGCCAGAGGCCTTGAATCTGTAGGCAAGTTTGGCTATTGTCGTTGTCTTGCCAACACCGTTGACTCCCATGATAAGTATCACACACGGGAATGAGAATCCTCGGAACTCACCTGTCTGCTCAATGATCGACATCATGCTCTTTTTAACTGCTTCGATGACTGCGGTTTCGTCCTTCATGGCGGAACGCTTGAGATAGCCTTTGGCTCCATCCATAATCTTTTCCGCCGTTTCATAAGGAATGTCTGAGAGGATCAGGGCTTCTGTCATATCATCGTAGATCTCGTCTGTAATCTCGCCGGAAAACAGAGCTTTGAGTTTGCCTCCGAGACCGCTTTTTGCTCTCAAGGAATCGAAAACCGTTCTTTCTTTTTCCATGTCAGTCTCCGTATTTATCCGTTTCGCTGAGTTTAATGGATACCACCTGTGATATCCCGTCCTGACCTTTGGACACACCGTACAGACTCTCAGCAGCTTCCATCGTGAGTTTCTTATGGGTCACTATAATAAACTGGTCTTTTTCAGAATATCGCTTCAGGTACTCGCGGAAACGGATGATGTTCGCATCGTCCAGCGCGGCATCAGCCTCGTCAAGAAGACAAAAAGGCGCGGGCTTAAGGCTGAGAATCGCAAAAATCAGTGCGATGGCAGTCATTGATTTTTCACCCCCGGAGAGCAGACTGATATTGCGTTTTCTGGTATGAGGAGGCCGGGCCGAGATGTCGATCCCGCTGTTCAAGACGTCCTGTGGGTCGATCACGGAAATGGATGCCTCTCCTCCGCCGAAGAGCTCGCGGAAAACCTTGTCAAATTGCGCATTGATAGCTGAGAACTCATTATTGAAACGTTTTTCCATGCCTTGAGATATCTCGGAGATAACTTTATGCATCTCATCGATGGATTTAGCGATGTCATCCCTCTGAGCCGACATCTTTTCGAATCTCTCGCGTTCCAGCCGGAATTCCTCAAGTGAATCTACGTTAATATTTCCGAGACGTTTTATGGCTTCTTTCAACCCTGCTATCTCGGCAAGCGAAGCACTGATATCCTGAGAAGCATAGGAATATGAAACCGCATCTGCATAAGTGAGCGAATAATCTTCCATCATATCCGACGTGAGCCGTATCATCTCTTCGTCGTATGACGCCTTTTCTGCTTTTGCCTTCACGAGCCTTTCAGAGATCTCGCTTCTGTCTTTATTAGCGGTAATGATCTCCTCGTTCAGCCTGCCGTAAGATGCGGTGAGCTTTTCTTTTTCCGCAACCAGTGACTTATACAGCTTTTCAGCCTCGGAGCGCTTTTTTTCATAGCTGTCGTTATTATCCGATGAGTGTTCTGCAGTCTCCTGAAGGGTCTTTTTTTCATCAATGAGCTTGTCAGCTTTGGCTTTCTGTTTATTCAGAGCGTCAAGAAAGTAATCGATCCTCTCTTTACTGCTGTTGATGCGCTCGGCTTTTGCGGCCAAAGCCTCCCTGTTCGCTGAGATCGTTTCAGATATGTCTGACTGGTTCTCCTTGATAAGAGAATCATATTCTTCTTTGAGTGACGCTACTTTCTTTTTCAGTCTGCTGATCTCATCGCGGCGCTTCAGCGGTGTCGAATCGTTCTTCTGGCGGCCGCCTGCAATAGCTCCACCTGCGTAAAGCATCTCCCCACGCAGCGTTGCCATGCGGAATCTGTAGTTGCTTTTTCTCGCCGCCTCATTGGCGGTCTTCAGATCCTCGAATACAGCAGTCCTGGACAGGATACTGCTGACTATGGCGCGGTATTCGTCCTTAGTTTTCACAAGTTCATCCGCACAGCTGATATATCCCGGCATGCCTTTTAGTGTGGACTTGATATCAGAGTTGTCGGATGCCCTGATGATACTGATCGGAAGGAATGTTACTCTTCCCCAGCTGTTCCTGTTGAGTATATCTATACAGCGTGAAGCTGCTTTCTCATCACTGGTTATTATATTATTTGCTGATGCGCCCAATGCTTCACTGATGGCGGATACATACCGGCTCTCGGTGCTCACGGCCTCACCAACGGTAGTGTGGACGTTGTCAGACAAATAATCGTCCTTCTCCCTTGCTCTCATCAGTTCCCTGATAGCGTAATTGTAGCCCTGCATTGAACTCTCATAGCCTTCCAAGGCAGTCAGCCTGGACTGTTCATCGCGCAATTCGGAGGAAACTGCATTGACCTTTTCCATGTACGCTTCGAATTCACGGGTCATGGCCTCCGTATCGGCTTTCAGTTCCCTGTATTCGGCAATCAGCCCCTCTCTCTCATTTTCAAGCAAGGACATCGTATCCTGATAAGTCTCTGCTTCCGCTCTTGCCTCTTTGATACTGTCATCGATACCGGCGAGCCGGCTCTGCGCCACAGAGGAAGCCACTTTTGCGTCCTCATATTCACTCAGTATCCTTTTTACGTCGTCATTGGCCGCCTCTATCCTGATTTCGCATTCCGAAAGGGCGAACCTGTCCCTGCGAAACTGTTCATCATATTCACTGAGCTCTCTGTCGGCATTATCCAGACTTTCCTGCAAAGATTCGATATTCTGTCCTGCCTTCCTGCTCTTCTCGCCCAGAATATCCATACGAGCCGTGAATACACCGATTTCTTTCTCCCTGAGCTCGTTTTTCAGAAGGACGTATTTTTCAGCCTTCTCCGACTGTTTCTTCAGCCGCGGAAGCCTTTCGGAAAGCTCGGATAGGATGTCGTTTATCCTCAGGCTGTTATTCTCAGCTCTTTCAAGCTTACGTTCCGCCTCCTGACGGCGGGATCTGTATTTGACGATCCCCGCAGCCTCATCGATAAGCAGCTTCACACTGGCAGGTGAATTTGTGACGAGGGATTCGATCTGCCCCTGGCCGATAATGGAATAACCCTCTCTGCCCAGACCGGTATCGGAAAAAAGCTCCTGCACGTCCTTCAGGCGGCAGGGGGTCTTGTTAATGCTGAATTCGCTCTCTCCTGTGCGGTACAGGCGGCGGGATACCTCCAGCTCATCATAATCAGCAGGAAATATACGGGACGAATTATCGAGGACGATGGTCACCTGGGCATAGCCCAAAGGTTTTTTCTGATCTGTGCCTGAAAAGATTACATCCTCCATCTTTTCGCTGCGCAACGGTTTTACCCTCTGTTCACCCAATACCCAGCGAACAGCTTCGGCGATATTGCTCTTGCCTGAACCGTTCGGTCCGACGATGCCAGTCAGGTTATCGGAGAAGTTTATAACGGTCCTTTTGCCGAATGATTTGAAGCCGTAAAGCTCGATTTCTTTTAATATCATGTTTACCTATATCTTCCCGAGCTTTCTGAGAACGTTTTCCGCAGCGCGGTGCTCGGATTGTTTTTTGGAGTATGAGGAGGCGGGCTCATAAGAGATCCCTCCCATCACGGCGCGTGAAGTGAAAGTCTGGCCATGATCGGGACCAGTGACCGAAATGAGCTCGTATGAAAGGTCTTCAAAACCTGCCGACTGCGCATATTCCTGAAGCATCGTCTTGTAGTCGTACATCAAGTGCCCCTTCATGGCTTCATCTATGATGAGTGCGTGGTTCTTTCTTATGAACTCGTCCGACTTATCCCTCCCGCCGTCCAGATAGATCGCGGCGATAAGCGCCTCGACCGCATCGGCTACGATATTCTTTTTACCTCTCCCACCGCTCTTTTCCTCGCCTTTGCCGAGGATAAGGTAATCATCCAGATGGATGCGGCGACCAGTGCTGTAAAGGGAATCGGCACACACGATCTCGGCGCGGACTTTTGAGAGAATCCCTTCTGCGGACTGCTCGAAAGCCGCATAAAGGATATCTGAGACGGCAAGCTGAAGTACCGCATCACCCAAAAACTCCAGGCGCTGGTTGCTTATACGGCCAGTCTCACCTGTTGCCGAAGGATGCGTGAGTGCAGTTTCAAGCAGTCTGATATCCTTGAAGCTATAGCCTATATCCTTTTCGAAATTGCTTAATGGCATCGGATTATTCATGATTTTCTTCATTTTATCATAGAACCCGCATATATAAAAAATCAAGGGCTTCTCAGCCCTTTAATCATCGGATCATACCGGCATTGGTTTCAAATTATTTGATGCCTTTTTCCTCGAAATACGCGACGACATCCTTGACCTGTTTGATATTGGCCAAAGAATCCTCATCGACTTCGATATCGTAGATGTTCTCGAATTCCATGATCATTTCCATCAGATCCAAGGAATCGCAACTGAGGTCATCGACGAAATAGGAATCCATCGTGACCTGATCTTCGGGAATATCCAGCTGTTTGCAGACAATAGCCCTTACTTGTTCAAAAATCATTGCTGTCCTCCTGATATTATTACTTATTGGATGATATGGGCTTATAGTCTCATATCGTCTTGTAGATCTTTCCCAAGACATCTTCGGAGATCATCCTCATGGCCTGGAGCACCGCGTTCCTTATGGCAAGTGCGTCGGAATTGCCGTGAGCCTTGATGACGTTGCCGTTCACGCCCAGGAACGGGGAACCGCCGTATGTCTTCGGATCCAGTTTAGCCTTTTTCTCCGTGATGGCCCTCTTCACGCCCAGAGCGGAAAGCTTTGTGAAGATATTCTGATAGAAAACATCCTTAAGCATATCTCCCATGAACTTAAGGCTGCCCTCAGTAGCCTTGAGGAAGACGTTCCCCGCAAAACCGTCGCATACTATAACGTCGGCTTCGCTGGTCAGAACACCGCTGGCTTCAACATTTCCGATGAAGTTTATTGATTCGTCGGAAACGAGCAGTTCATGCGCTGCTTTGTATAGTTCGCTGCCCTTCGTCTCCTCGGTGCCGATATTCAACAGAGCGACTGCGGGCCTCTTCTCGCCGGTCAGCGCACTTATGTATGCCGCGCCGAGCTTGGCAAACTGAGGAAAATACTCCGGTTTGCAGTCGGCGTTGGCTCCGTTGTCAAGGATCGCCATCGGCTTGAGTATGTCAACTGCAGTGCAGATCGCCGGGCGCTGGATACCCTTGATGCGTCCGGTATATAAAAGAGCCGCGGCCAGCAGAGCGCCTGTGCTGCCTGCGGAAATAAAAGCGTTTTCGTATGACTCTTTCGCCAGAAGGGCCCCTTTGACAAGGGATGAATCCTTTTTCTGGCGCACAGCTTTGACAGGCTCCTCATGCATACCGATACTCTCGGTAGCCGGGATGATCTCGATATCGGAAGCATCCTTACGGCCGGCCAGGCACTTTTCGATCGTATTTACGTCACCTATCAAAGCTATAGGGGCGTTGAACTCCGACTTCGCCATAAGAGCACCTTCTATGATGGCTTTGGGCGCATTGTCCCCGCCCATGGCGTCAATATAGATCGTCATAATACCCCCTTTGTCAAAAATCTGCCGTTTCCGGCAGTTTTGAAAGAATTATTAGGCTTCGACAACGACTCTGCCGTTATATTTTCCGCAATTGGGGCAGACCCTGTGAGGCTGCATCAATTCGCCGCATTCGGGGCATTTAGAAAGACCGGGCATAGCGACCTTGAAATTAGCCCTGCGTTTATTCTTCTTGGATTTTGATTGTCTGTGCTTAGGTACACCCACAGCTCTCACCTCCTGACTTGATTATAACTTCTGCCGCAAATAAAATAACGGCTCCGAATCTCACTTATTATAAATACATTTCACACGAAATGTCAATAACATTATTGTTTTGTTGTCAAATCCCTGGTCAATTCATCGGTGTCCATGGCTATCATGAGCTCTTCGTTGGCCGGGATCACCATAACAAAGACTTTGGAATCCTCTGAATTGATGAATCTCTGTCCGCCGATGTTATTCTCGTTCGATTCTTTATCGAGCTTGATCCCAAGATACTCCAGTCCGGACAGCACCTCTGTGCGGCACACGCATGAATTCTCACCTATCCCGCCTGTGAAAGCGATAGCGTCCACCCCGCCCAACACGGCGCTGTACGCACCGATAGTAGTCCTGATGCGGTAATTGAACATTTCCAAGGCCAGCCTGGCTCTCTTGTTTCCCGATTCGCTGGCCTCCATGACATGTCGGAAATCACCCGATACGCCGGAGACACCGAAGAGCCCGCTCTGATTGTTGAGCATTTTGATGACTCCGTCTATGCTTAATGATTCTCTGTCGCACAACAGCTGCAGAACAGACGGATCGACGGAACCGCTGCGTGTCCCCATCATGAGCCCATCCAAAGGAGTGAGACCCATCGTGGTATCCAGGCTGACTCCTCCCTTTACTGCGGCCATGCTGCATCCGTTACCGAGATGGCATGAAATGATTCTCAGGTCTTCCCTGCCTGTCATTTCCGCAGCTTTAAGGGCAACATAGCGATGGGAAGTCCCGTGGAAGCCGAACTTGTGGATCTTATACTTTTCCGAATACTCATAGGGAATGGCGAAGGTATTGGCATATACGGGGACAGTGGCATGGAAAGCCGTGTCGAAGACCGCCGTCTGAGGCACTCCAGGAAGCATATCGAGACATGCACGGATGCCCAACAGATTAGCTGGATTATGAAGAGGTCCGAAGGGGATGCATTCCTCGATTGCCCCGATTACATCGTTGTCTATAAGGACGCTTTTTGTGAATCTGTCTCCGCCGTGCAGCACTCTGTGACCGACAGCGGTGATCCCCGAGATATCTTTCAGCAATCCGGAGTTCTCATCGGTAAGGAGCGAAAGTGCCTCCATAAGGCCCGTCTCATGATCCGGAATGTATTTTTTATACTCAGTGGTCAGATACCGCGTTCTGTACCTTATGGTCGCAGAAGGCAGGCCTATACGTTCTATGACACCTGCGGCTTCTTCATCCAGAGTGCCCTCCTCGAATATCTTGAATTTCAGGGAGGAGCTGCCGCTGTTTAAGACCATTATGCTCATAATAATCTCCACTCCTAGGTTGATGCAAAACAGACGATGCTGATCAACGATAAATGTGGTTAAATCCTTTGACGCCTGTCCAGTATACTATAAATATCCATCATAACTATCGTTAATTCGAACAAATGCGTTTTTTGTAATACTACGGTTGAAAAAATCGGGCAATATTGTATAATATACTTTATATACATATGAGGGGGATGATTGAAATGGCGGATAATTCAAGCAATTTTATTTTCAGCGAGATAGACAGGGATATCGAAAACGGCATATACTCGGCAGACGAACTCGCCACACGTTTTCCACCGGAGCCGAATGGATACCTGCATATAGGCCATGCAAAAGCCATATGCATCAATTTTTCCGTGAAGGAAAAGTACGGAGCCAAAACCAACATCAGATATGATGATACGAACCCCGAGAAAGAGGACACTGTCTTTACTGAAGCGATCAAAAGGGATGTCGAATGGCTCGGCTTCAAATGGGACGGACTGTATTATGCCTCCGATTATTTCCCTCAGATGTACGAATACGCCCTCGAACTGATAGATAAAGGGCTGGCCTACGTAGACGACCAGACCGCCGACGAGATTAAAGCCTCGCGCGGCACGCTGAAGGAGCCGGGGAAGGAGAGCCCTTACAGGAACAGAAGCATTGAAGAAAGCAGAAAGCTGTTCATAGAAATGAAAGAGGGCAAATACGCCCCCGGTGAGAGAGTGCTGCGCCTTAAAATAGACATGGCTAGTCCGAATATGAACATGAGAGACCCTGTCATCTACAGGATAGTGGAAGCCACGCATCCCCACACCGGCGATATGTGGTGCATATATCCAATGTACGACTATGCCCATCCGATCGAAGACGCGATTGAGAAGATCACCCATTCCCTGTGTTCTCTGGAGTTCGAGGATCACAGGCCGCTGTACAACTGGGTCCTCGACAACCTTGACGATTTCAAAGCCAAACATCCCCGCCAGATAGAATTCGCAAGGCTGAACATTTCCGGAGCCATAACAAGCAAGCGTTATATCAAACAACTGGTTGCTGCCGGGATAGTGGACGGTTGGGATGACCCCAGGCTGGTCACTCTGTGCGGCCTCAGGCGGCGCGGCGTGACTCCCATGGCAATAAGGAATTTCATGGCGAATATAGGTGTGTCAAAGGCTGATTCCACTATAGAGATGGGGCAGTTCGAATACTTCGTAAGGGAAGATCTTTTAGCCACTTCTGCCAGGGTAATGGCAGTCGTAGATCCCCTGAAACTCACGATAGAGAATTATCCGGAGGACGGTAGAGAATACCTCGATGTGCCCTACAGGATGGATGACGAGAATTCGGACACCCGCAAGGTTCCTTTCTCAAAACATTTATACATAGACAGGAGCGACTTCGAAGAGGTGCCTCCAAAGAAGTATTACCGCCTTTTCCCGGGCAATGAGGTCAGACTGATGGGTGCATACTTCGTCAAATGCACCGGATTTAAAAAAGATGAGAACGGCACGATAACCGAAGTGATATGCACTTATGACCCTGAGACAAAGTCCGGCAGCGGTTTCAACGCGCGCAAGGTCAAAGGCACCATTCACTGGGTGGATGCGCAGGAAAATGTTCCTGTGGAACTGCATATGCTCTATCCTCTTCTTAAAGAGGGTGGAAATTCATCGAACTTCATGGACAACATCAATCCGGATTCCCTGGTTATCGATAACGGCTTTGCCGAGATCAGCATAAAAGGGGCACAGCCCGAAGACCGTTTCCAGTTTGTCCGCAACGGATATTTCTGTGTAGACACGAAATATTCCACACCGGATCACCTGGTATTTAACCGGACCGCTGACATGAAGAGCGGATGGAGACCGGAAAAATAAACTGACTGGATTCTGCCTGCTTTACCTGATACGGCAAAGCAGGCATTTTTGCATATCGCGCGCAATGAACAGGATCGTATTATTCATACGCGTAAGCTATGGACGGATATACATGGAGTCCATTATTTCTTAGATACTGCAGGGATATCCTGAAACCTGGATCAGTAATAAACGGCAGAAATATACCCCTGAGAAAAAAATGAAGATCAAGAACTTTATCAGTTATACGAGATACGGATTCATCAACAAAAAATTCAACGGAGCAGTGCTCTTCACGGATATCGCCATTCTTGTCTACGGTGTCATAAGCTTCATCGAGGAGCCCAAACCAGCATCATTCATCGTTCTTTTTCTTTCTGTGTTCATGAACATAATATGGCAGGCATATTCGGCCCTTCACGATCTATTGGAGTATTACAGCAAGAACGGTCTTGAAGAATACATTTTTCCATCAGAAAGCATCGATTTCTCCAGATTCATCGATGAGAGAGAAGGCCTTGAAGTCATACGGACCAGCCACGGTACCGCAGGGATCAACAGACAGCTCAACGAATGGATAAGAAACAATGATCTGAATGTAGAAGAGGACACAGACGCAACAGCCGTCGTGAATACGTACATAGAAAAGAATTTCGATGCGCTGCTCCCATTCCTAACCAGACATTACAGGAGGACTGTAGCCGAGGACAGGCTCTTCAGTAATGATGAAAAACTGTGCTTCAGCGGTGATTTCATCGACAAAGATTTGTTCCTTGTCTCAAAAGGCTCGTACTACAATTCATTCCTGACGAACAGGATTTTCAGCCAGAAACTGGTCGGTGACGATGGTGTGGATCTATTCCCTGCAAAGGGCTGTACGAGCATGGACATAAAGTTCCCGTACCGGTGCTTCAGCAATGAGATAGGCATTTCGACGCTCGCGGTAACCAAGGATGGATATCTTTTCTTCCAGCTGCAGGGCAACCATTCGGATTCCTCACCGGGTCTCATCGTCCCTTCAGGATCGGGAAGCGCTGATTGGAGCGATTTTGACAATAACCGTACGCTCACCTTCAAGGAACTGATAAGCTATTCCACGAAAAGGGAGCTGTCTGAAGAGACAGGATCCGCAATGGCAGAGGTGACCGTAAGCAAAGTGATCGGTTTCTACAGGTGGCTCGAACAGGCAGGAAAGCCTGAATTCATTTCCGTCTCGAAGCTGAACATGGACAGCAAGGAGATCCAGCCGGAAAAGAAGGAACAACAGAATAAGATAATAAAATTCAGGGTGGTCAGCAACGGGAAGCTGAACGAGAAGGCTCTTACTGATTGTTTCGAGTATCTCTCGGATCCCAATCTGTCGCTTCCACTGTATATGTGCCTGATGTATCTGAAGGACTTCTACGATAACGATCCGGAAAGTCTTGCGAAAATCTTCATCTGAACTGACAGCCTGAATTAAAGGCATAATAAACGGGCAAGGCAAACCATAATGCGGAGCAAGACCGGCGGAAACGAAGAACAAACTGACAGCATATCCAATGGTCAGCATTTCTTCACATACACCTAATATCAAACACCTTGACACATCGTGTTCGTCATAATGGTACAGTGAATACTGATGCGCCTTAAGAGAGATATAGTAAACGCCTCCGAACCATTCTGATTCGGAGGCATTGCCATGTCTATGACGAGTGATCGATCTATTCGTCCCGCATCCAGTCTTTGCAGACATCCACCCATGAAACGAAATTCTGGGCATATTTCTCAAGTTCTTCACAGGTCAGCTCGATTGCGCTGTTGGAACTGCCGCATGCGGGGAACACAGTTTCAAAACGTTTCATGGAAATATCCAGATAGGTCTGCACACCGTCTTTTATCGAGAACGGACAAACTCCGCCTACATTATGCCCAATGAGCTCGATAACCTGTTCAGAGGTGAGCATCTTGGCCTTGCAGCCGAATCTCTCCTTGAATTTGTGATTATCCACACGTGCGTCCCCAGCGACTACAACGATTATTGGGTCATCGCCTTTCATGAAAGAAAGTGACTTTGCAATCCTGGCATTAGCGACACCGACTGCTTTTGCAGCCAGTTCCACGGTTGCGCTGGAGACAGTGAATTCAAGAACATCCCCTTCCCTTCCAAATGAAGCGAAATACTCCTTCACTGTATCTATTGACATAACTATTCTCCTGCCGCCGTTACTGAGCTCGGTCTGACGAATACCATCTTTCCGGCGCTGGTCTGCAGTACGCTGGTCACTGTGGCGGTTATATCCTTTCCTATCAATCCTTTTCCATCCTCAACGACAATCATTGTGCCGTCGTCCAGATATGCGACCCCCTGGCGATCCTCCTTGCCTTCACGGAGCACATGAATCCTCAGTTCTTCGCCTGGAAGGACGACCGTCTTGACCGCGTTTGCAAGTTCGTTTATGTTCAGGACCTCAACGCCCATAATCTCCGCTACCTTATTGAGGTTGTAATCATTGGTTATGACCTTCCCTTTCATGTTCTTGGTCAAGCGGATGATCTTATTATCCACATCTGGGATATCATCGTAATTATTATCGCTGACTATGACCTCCAATGGCAGTTCCTTCTGGATAAGGTTCAGTATATCCAGACCCCTGCGGCCGCGATTGCGCTTAAGGGCATCTGAGGAGTCGGCGATATACTGGAGCTCCTCTACCACAAGTGTAGAGATGACGATAGGTCCGTCGATGAACCCTGTCTTTAATATGTCGTAGATCTTTCCATCGATGATGACACTGGTATCCAGTATTTTCGGGATCACGGAACTCTTTCTTTTCTGACTCCTGGACCTTTCACTGTTTTCTGCCCTGACAACGATCCCTTTGATGGCCGTTTCGATCTCCGCACCCCGGTTGAAGGCCAGAAGCACAGCTCCGTATGTCAGTCCCACATATACTATGACCGCCAGGAGAGCCTTGATGACATCCGGCATATCGATCTTATAAATAGGCACGCAGATGAGGGAGGAGATCAGCAGTGCTATGATGATGAATACGACAGCAATAATAAGCTGGATCATCGATACACCCTTCAGGCTTGCGATCCACTGTTCCAGGGATTCTGAGAATACTTTGATGATACGTGGAATGATAATAATAAAAATGATGCCTAATAATATACCGCATGTACTGCACATCAGGACATGCGCAGCCGTTTCGGGAAAATACTTCAGCATAAATGCCGAGACGGCTTCCAGTCCGAAAAGGCTTTCTCCCATGTTGTATCCAATCAGGAATCCCAGAGCGAATAACAGATAATAAAACAACGACTTCATATGTGACCTCCTTTCTGTATATTTGGAATATTATATCACATATGAAGCCGGATTGTCTGCCAGGACAGATTAAACTTCAGATAATAGACCTTTGTTCAATTATTCAGAGAGAAAGCGATGGCGAAGCATTCAAGTCAAGGGACGCGAAATCCCCCGACAGATACTGGTGATAAGCCGATACGGCGATCATGCCGGCATTATCAGAACACAAAGACGCATCGGGGATAGTGAGATCATATCCGTTCTGCCCACATGCTTCGATCAGCATTTTTCTCAGCAGGGAGTTGCTGGCAACCCCTCCGCAGACAGCGATGCGGTTTATCCCTTCGTTTTTGGCAGCCCTCATCGTCTTTCCCACCAATATATCGCAGACGCATCTTCTGAAAGACGCGCAAACGCCTGATACATCGATAGGTTCATTTTTCATCTTCGCCGCATTGATGTGATTCAGCACGGCGCTTTTGATCCCGCTGAAGCTGAAGTCATAATTATCCTCGTTCAGCATCGCCCTGGGGATGACAAGATAATCCTCATTTCCTCCTTCGGCAGCCTTATCGAGCTTTGGTCCTCCGGGATAACCCAAGCCGACCACACGCGCGACCTTATCGAAGACTTCTCCGGCAGCATCATCTCTTGTGGATCCCAAAAGAGTAAAATCGCTGTACGAATCGGCTCTGACGATCATAGTATGACCGCCCGATACGACAAGCATCAGGCATGGAGGCTGGGCTCCGGCAAGAAAAGCCGCTCCGATATGTCCGCGCATATGGTTTACGCCTATGAGCCTGCATCCAAGTGAATAAGACAGTGCTTTGGCGTAAGAAACCCCCACAAGCAGAGCCCCTACAAGACCCGGCCCGCAGGTGACCGCGACAGCGGAGAGATCCTCAAGCGTCTTTCCTGCTTTATCCAGCGCCTCATCGGTTACTGCGGTGACTTTTTCAAGATGGCTTCGCGAAGCTATTTCAGGGACGACCCCGCCGTATTTTGTATGGATATCTATCTGTGAAAACACTATGTTGGAAAGAAGATCACCATCTTCGATCACAGCCGCAGAGGTCTCGTCGCACGAGGATTCTATAGCCAGTATGGTAATACCGCTCATTTTTTCCCTGCCTCCTTCTCCGGTCTGTATTCTCTTCTGAAATAAGCTGCGGACAGGAAAATGATTAGGCCCATAGCCACAGCGTAGACTCCTACTCTCGTCACGAATTCAATGAAGAATTCCCATGTATAGATATTGACAATTATATTGGTATCCGGGTCGAACAGCCATGTGTCGCCTTCGAAAAAAAGATGATGGAAAATGACGAAAGCCTTATCGAAAAAAGCAACGAAAAGAACAGGAAGTGCAAAAGCTCCTCCGCATGCGGACATGACTGCTCCTGCCAGTGAGCGATCCTTCTTTCTCACAATGAAATAGAATACGCAGAGCGTGAACAGGACGCATCCTCCGCCAAACCATTTAAAAGCCGAATAAAGGTCTCTGACATCCTTCATGTGCGATTGTTCATTCTCATTGAAAATCAGAGTGTTCTCACCGTATCTTTCCGCGTAGACAACGAGATCAGCGCGTTTGGCATTCAGATAATCCTGCACCTCGTCGTTGACCTGCATCAGGATATCGAAATCCAAGCCTGTTTCTTCCGCGATATCCTGCCTCTTGAACTGCTTTTCATAAAAGAGATCATCGTCAGTGGTCATCAGAAGACCGAAAAGAGCACAGTCTGAAAGGATCACGACCGAAAGAAGCAATATGATTATGATCTTAACAATTGTCTTCATTGTGTTCACCCTTATCGAGATGCAGCCACATGATCAGCGCATCTTCATGGTTATCGGAATAATACTCCCTGCGCACGCCTTCCGTGCGGAACCCGTATTTTTCGTAAAGAGCAATCGCTCCCGCGTTTGAGGCTCTCACCTCCAACGTGACGTCATAGATGCCCCAGCGCCTGCTTTCATCTATCAACGCCTCCATCACAGCACTGCCCACGCCGGCACGACGATAACCTGAATCGACCGCCACATTCATGATGTGGGCTTCGTCGTAGTTTTTCATCATGATCCCGAAACCGATCACTTTCTTTCCCGAAACTGCGACAAACGTACTGTATTCATCGCTGAGGATGGAATTCAACAGAAGGTCGGTACTCCAAGGAATCGGGAAACAGGCTTTTTCAATACGGTCGATACCGACAAGATGTAAAATGTTCGCTCTTACGATCCTGTATTCTGTCATTTCTTTATAAACACCTGAGCGTCCGTGCCCCTGATATACTCGGGCATAAAGGTCTGATAATTATCATGCTGCCCTTCTTCAAACTGCCGCAAAGCCAGGGATGCGACCATCGAGGCACGCGGCATGAGCAGCTCATTCCCCGAAAAAGCCGCCTTTTCTCCAAGCTGGCTTTTTATCATCTCCATGTACTTTAATACGCCATCTCCGCAGAATATGTATTTCCCTCCTTTTTCTTCCAGAGAGGCAAAATACTCTTCCGCGTTTCTGATGCAGTCCGGAGCAATGCACGAAAACCCTGTACGGTCATGAGTATAGATTCCGGTATAGACTTCTTCCCTTTGGGCGTCGAAAATGGGTATGATGCATTCATCCTCTCTGCTTATCTGTGCGTAGGCGCAGGCTGCCAGAGAAGACACTCCGATGATCGGCTTATTGCCGGGCTGAGCCAGGCCTTTGACTGCCGCCGCAGCGATCCTCAAGCCGGTAAAGGAGCCAGGACCTTTACCGCAGGCGAACGCATCGATGTCATTGATGTTCATCCTGAGATTTTCAAGCAGCCCGTCTATCAGGAACATCAGTTTCTCGGAATGCTTAAGCTTCAGGTCAGTCATAAATTCGCCGCAGAGCTTATCCTCATCCATAACGGCCGCCGAAGCGGCTATCGTAGAAGTATCTATCGCAAGTATCTTCATTCCAGGGCCTCATTCAGTTTAGCGAGCTTATCGCTGCTGTCAACGTAGATTTCCAACCGGCGAGCGTTGATGTCGTCAGTTTTATATATATGGACTTTTGTTGAGTCCTCCGGGATAGCTTCCTCGACTATATCCGCCCACTCAATGACGGTTAGAACGGCATCGGTCAATTCGTCAACCCCTGCATAAAGCAGTTCCTCAGCGGATGAGAGCCGGTAAGCATCGATATGATAGGCTTTACCGCCCTGAGAATCAGTATATTCATTGATAATTGCGTAGGTAGGGCTCGAAAAGCCGGCGGCAAAGCCCTTTGCTTCGAAAATAAACCGGGAAAGGGCGGTTTTGCCGCTGGCCATATCACCGTAAAGCGCGACCGTATCTCCCTTCTCCAGTATCCCGGCGATGGCGTTTCCCACCTTCGCCGTATCCTCCAGATTCCTTGATATAAATTCCTTTTTATACATAGTCTACCGGATAAATTGTAGCATCAGGAACGCCTTTTTCATAGGCGGCGCGGCAAGTTACACATATTTATCAAGACCAGCCGCGCCAATCAGCATGAAGAACATATACTGAGCCCGGATACAGACCACTGTGTACAAAAGCCGGCTGAAGAAAGAAAAACAGATAATGCATATCAAATCGGTTGTGCTAAAATGTATTATACCGTTTGGAGGACACAATGAGCATTTTGGAAGGACTTATACTGGGCCTGATACAGGGCATCACGGAATTCCTGCCGGTCAGCAGTTCCGGTCATCTGGTGATCGCCCAGACCATGTTCGGGATATCGGAAAATAACCTGGCTTTTGACATCCTTCTGCATGCTGCCACGTTCTTTGCCATTGTGGCTGCATATTCACAGACTGTCATCGGCATGATCAGGGAATTTTTCCTTATGCTGAGGGATGTATTTACACGCAAAGGCGCTGGGCTGAAGGAAAACAAATACCGACGCTATATCTTTTATATCATAATCGGCTGCATACCTGCCGGTGTAGCAGGCGTATTGCTGGACGACCTGGTGGATTCCCTTTTCCTGAAACTGCCGGTGGTGGGGCTGATGCTGCTGCTGACCGGATTCGTGCTGTGCCTCGCGGAAAAACTCAGTGAACACACGACAGGAGAGCTTGGCGACATAGGTGTCGTAAAATCCTTTGTCGTGGGACTGTTCCAGATGTGCGCCATCATGCCCGGACTTTCCCGCTCCGGGACGACGATGACCGGAGGCGTTGTGATGGGGCTGAAAAAAGAGGACGCTCTGGAATTTTCTTTTCTGCTCGCACTGCCGACTATCGCCGGAAGCGTTGTCTTGAAGATCGGCGATATTACACAAGCTATCAGAACGATTTCCATATTTCCATGCCTTGTGGGCTTTTTTGCCGCTTTAGTCAGTGGATATCTATCAATAATACTCTTTAAAAAAATCGTACAGAAGGGCGGTCTGATGGGATTTTCGGTATACTGCTGGGCCATAGGACTGATCGTACTTCTGGGAATGGGGAGAATATGAGAAGCATCAGTGAACTGGTAAAAAACAACGAGCTGTTGATACTTGACGGCTCAATGGGCGTAAGGGCAATTTCGGAGGGCATCGACCAGAACCGCATACAGGCGGCCAATATAGAACATCCGGAAGTGATACAGAAAATCCAGAGATCGTATCTGGAGGCAGGCAGCATGGCCCTTCTGACAAACACTTTCAATCTGACGGAGGAAACGGTACAGAGCAGCGGCTTTACCATGGAAGAGATCATAAAGGCTGCTTTCAATAATGCCAGAGCGGCTGCCGAAGGTTTCACGGACACGTACATACTGTTCGACATGAGTCCGAGCGGGTATTCCTTTAATAACGAGGATGGATTATTCCCATACGAAAAATGCTATGCACTGTACTCACGACAAGTGCGGATCGCAAAAGAATTCAGCCCTGACTGCGTATTTATCGAGACTATCGGGATGAGCGATGAGATCAAAGCGGCGATTAATGCCGTAAGAGACAACAGCGACTTGCCGATTATGACATCAATGGCCTTTGATGCCAGCGGCAAATCCTGGTGCGGAGAAGATCTGAAAAAATATGCCGGTGTAGTCAATGAATTAAAGCCTTTAGCTGCAGGGCTCAATTGCTTCATCACTCCAAGGGAAATGCTGCCGCTTATAAAAGAATTCCGCGAACTGAGTACTCAGCCCGTGCTTGCCAAGCCAAACAGAGGACAGCCTGTTCATAACGGAGAGACAACCACCTACGAGATGAGTCCTGAGGATTATGCGGACGAACTGTATGAAGTATTTTTGGACGGAGTGCGTATCCTGGGAGGCTGCTGCGGAACGGATGAAAAATGCCTGTCCAGATTCACTGAAAAAGTGAGGGCATAGGATGGGCACTTTAACGGATGCACTGACCCGGGACGGCAGCATCAGGGTATTACTGGAAGATTCCACGGATATCGTTCGGGAAGCAAGGCTGATACACCGCACATCAAAGACAGCAAGCGCCGCGTTGGGCAGATCTTTAACCGCCGCCTCCCTTATGTGCTCTACATTAAAGAACGAGACGGACTCTCTGACCCTGCAGATCAAAGGAGACGGCCCATTGGGCTCTATAGTCTGTGTCGGGGAATCGGGCGGGAATGTGCGCGGCTACGTTGCGCACCCAACGGCCGAGCTTCCGTTAAATGAGAATGGCAAACTGGATGTCGGGAAAGCTGTTGGAAAAGGCCTGCTTTATGTGATAAGGGATACAGGGACAAAAGAGCCTTATGTGGGCATATGCGAACTTGCCACATCCGAGATCGCCGTGGATATCGCAGAATACTATGCGAAAAGCGAACAGATTCCTACCGTCTGCGCCTTGGGAGTGAGGGTCGATGACGAGTTTGATATCGTCTCAGCAGGAGGCTTTTTGCTTCAGCTGATGCCATTCGCAGACCAGAGCCTGATCCCCGCGATAGAAGAGAACATCCAGGCAATGGAGAGCATCTCTCTTCTTATCGCCAAGAATACCGGCAACAAAGAGATCCTTGACCAGATACTCAAGGGTATGGAATACGATATTCTCTCTGAGCATGAAACCAGATACGAATGTACCTGTTCCAAGGAAAGATTCGCCAGCGGCATCGTGTCCTTGGGAAAAAATGATATACAGGAAATGATCGATGAAGGCAAGCCTGTAGAGACGAGGTGCCATTTCTGCAATAAAGCCTACGAATTTACGCCTCAGGAACTAAAAGAACTCTACAACAACGCTTCAGCAGACCAATAATCGAAAAGCCTCCACTGTCATGAGTGGAGGCTTTTGCAGGATGTTATGCTCTTACAATAGCATAGTTCATTAAGGAATACTGTTTCAGACATTGTATAGACGGCGGAATGCAGCAGCAGCTCCGATCAGATTGGAATCGCTCAGAAATTTAGCCTGCCGTACCTCAGGCTTGTAGTTGGCTCCAAAACTCATTCCGTCATGAAGCCTGTCGATCTCTTCCTGAATAGTATCGACGAATAGCTTATGGGCTGCGATGCCGCCGCCTATCGCAAAAGCGCCGGGATCCAGAATCAGTTGAAAATTGTATATTTGGATGGCGATATGCCCGCACATCTCTTTCAGGTATTCCAGATACTCCCCTTTTTCAAAGAGGTCGAAGGCGACGAAGCCGTTCACCTCGTTCTCGGCGCGTCCAAGAGCCTCAGCCAGTTTCCTAAGCATAGTCGGCAGAGAAGCCGCGGCTACCCATAGATCCTGCACCTGCGGTTTTTCTACATCATTTATGATTATCGGGCATACCTCGTTGGAGCAGAAATGCTCTCCGCGCACGACCATGCCCCCCGCAAGTATGCCGCAGGATATGCCAGTTCCAAAACCGAGGGCAATGGCGTTCTGCTGGCCTTTCAGGCAGCCTGCTTCCACCTCCGCCAGCAACAGGCATTTGCCGTCATTATCCGCACTTATGGGCAGGTCGGTCTCTCTTCTGAAAGCCTCGTAAAGATTTGTATTATTGAGATAGCGGTTGGCCGCTCCACCGTTGTAGGCGTTTCCCGTGGCGTTATCGAAAGGAAAGTTGACCGAAAAGCCAATGCCATCCGCCTCAGTCAGCATGTCTTCCTTTATAGCCAGCATCGCTTTGACGAACTGCTCGGGAGTAGATATTTGATCCAGCATCTCCACTCCATCCTCCAGCAGTGTCTCCACACTGTCCCCCCTTACTGCGAATTTTCTTTTATCAGTCAGGTTATAGTTTTCGTCAACGATACCGGCTTTTATTGAAGAACCTCCGAGATCGAATACAAGCAGTTTCATTAAGCGCTCCTTTGCGTATTATTGATTACATATTAGCATATATGACGGCTTAAAATAATAAACAGCCCCGCATATATTGGGGCTGTGTTTGACTTAACCGTCACGCGATAAGCATCGCTACATCCCGAACTTCGGATAAGGAACCAGGCTGACATATTTCTCGTAGGCTTCCTTCATATAGGGGATGACCCGTTCAGCCGGGATAAGGTCATGGGGCTGACGGAATACATCTCTGCTTTGCGCGGGATAATCTTTTTGCCGATAAAGGTTTCCGGGTCGGCGATGAGCTCGTCATATTCATCCTCTTCCATCACACAGGTCTCTGGGTGCTGTATGAATCCTGATTTACTCATAAAATTCGTTTTGCCCTTTATCAGCATTGCCGCTACAGGGTTACGTGCAAATGCAGCACCGAAGTTATCGCCGCGTACGATCTCCTGTGCTTTTTCCATAATCTCAACACACTCTTCGTAGTTATAATGATACTGTGTGGTGAGCAGATCCTTGCCCGAATATTCAATAAGCAGCTCAAGGCTCAGGCTGTCTCTTACGGGCACTCTCTTCGGGATTATCCCGCGACGTACATCCTTGGCGACCTGCTCGCGTTCCTGACGCAGCACTTCAATATCCTTATCCATTTTATCCTCCCTTCTAAATTGGATTTTATATTGTATATTCGATTTTATAATATGCCATATATTTTATTTGCAACGTTTTATACAAAATATTGCAAATAAAAAAGCGGGGCGAAGCCCGCCTAAGTAATCTACGATCACCACTTGTTTGTAACTTTCTCCGCAAAACCCGTTTTGCCACGTATAACTACCTCAGTTTCGTCGTCCAGAACTGCTCTGCCGGAGAATCTTCCGAAAACCTGATTCTGATCACTTTTCAGAAACTTGAAATCCGTAAGCGAGGACCGGTTCAGAATCGGTTCCATTTTCAGCTCCAGTCTATCCTCATCATCTTTTATGGTCCATACGGACATGAAATCATCTTTTCCCTGCATTGACGGGATATCAAACACTACCTTTCCCAGTTTGTGCGCCTTTCCGTCAAAGAAGAGCATATTTTCAGATGCAGCTGATGTATCCCCGAACCCGTATCCCAGATTAAAACCAAACTTTATACTGTCAATGGCGCAGCTAAGACTGCTCCAGTACCAGGTATTGCTGTAGGTCCAAACACCTCTGCCCCAGTCAAGCACGCCAAAGGAATCATTTCCATCAAAATCATATTCCGTGCCGCCTATCCTGACAATGCCTTTTGCCCTCATACAGTTGATCTTCTGATTATAGTAAAAAGCTTTTGGGGCTCCCGCAAAAGGCGTGGCGATGACCATGGATTCAGACGGGAAATCGTACAGGGCGATATCGACGTCTATCGCCTCTTTACCCGAAAAGTCATCCATGTGCGCGGTAATGGTCCGCTCGCTGCGTTTATTTACAAAACTCACGAAATATCCTTTGCCTTCAGAGTAGATATCGCCTTCATCCGAAGAGGATGGCAATGCTTTTTTGCCGAGTGTAAGCAGCTGCATCGGGCTACGAGTGATGCTCGTCCCCGATTTAAGATCCATGAAGGATATGGAATCCAGGCCCATGTACGAATTGTCATCGATGGTCAGAGCGACAGCATAGTCATCGTTCGTTATGCAGTAATAATCCCATTCCTTTATGCGCAGTGCAGGAGCCTTTATTGCTTTCCTGTCGTATTCCCTTATAAGCGATTTGGCGTATCCGGCCTCATTCAGCTCACCTTTTTCATTTAATAATGCCCCTGGAACAAGAGCATGCTGTTCTTTACTCAGTTGCATAATTCGTAAAGTAGCCCTGTACAAGGACTACAGGAGTCCCTCTGTCCCCGCTCCCGCTTGTAAGGTCGCACAAACTCCCAAGAAGGTCGGTATATCTGCGCGGCGTGGTTCCTTCAGAGACCATATTTCCGACGAGATCGCTCTCTTTTTCCTTTATAGCCTTCTTCATGGCTTCTTCCAATTCCTGTCCAGTGAGACCGGAATACTCATTATCGGCAAAGTACTTTATCTTCAATTCATTAGGGGTTCCATTGAGTCTGTCAGTAAATCCGGGGGATACGACCGGATCAGCAAGTTCCCAGATGCCGCCAACCGGATCCTTGAAACATCCGTCACCGTATACCAAGACCTCCATGCGCTTACCGGTCTTTTCAAGAAGCAGCTTCTGCAGTTCATCCGCAAAGATCTCCGCATCCCTCGGGAAAAGCTTGACTTTTTCCTCGGTGGCCTTATTGGAACCCAGCAGACCATATTCCGGATTATACCCGCTTCCTTCCACGCTCTCGGATAATATGTCGTCCATCCCGTAAACAAGAGCAGCGCCTGCAGCTTTGAGTCTTCTCTTAGTCCTCTCTCTCGAATGGATATCGCAGGACAGAACGTTCTTTGTGTAGTTAAGAACATATGTCGGATCATTCGAGAAGATTATCTCGATATTATCCGCCAGGCTCTTATAGTATTCTATATAATCTATTCCCGTGAACCTATGTTTTGTGTGGTATCCGAAAACAGCCCGGAAGGTCTTTTCATCAAAATTCTGCGCATAAGGGTCGACGTTTTTTTCATCCATGTAGTCTATCGAGATCAGTTCATTGCCCACTTCGTCACATGGATAGGAAAGCTGCACATATACCTTCTCCGCGCCTTTGGCGAAGGCTTTCAAGAGGATGGAAAAACGGTTGCGGGACATGATTGGGAAGACGACGCCGATTTCTGCCCCTCCGAATTTACGCATAATATCCTTAGTGATCTGTTCCACAGTGGCGTAGTTGCCCTGTGTGCGTGCCAGTACAGATTCAGTTACGCCGACGATATCTCCGTCGTGAAGCGCAAAGCCTTCCTCGTCCGCCGCTTCACAGATGCTCTTGACTATCTCAAAGGCAAGATTATCGCCTTGTTTGAAAATTGGCGTTATGATCCCTCGTGAAGTCACACAAGTCTTTTTCATTTGATTACCTGCTTTCGATTAAGATTAGGAGTGTGTAGTAATTCTATCAGCATATGTCCCCTCTTGCAAGAAAAGCCGTAGCATTCAGAATTGTCGGGGATCAAAAAGCTTCCAGGTCACTCCGAGGGCCAATGCGGGCTAAAGGATTTTGAGAGAAAGGATCACAGCCATTCATTTTCTGTATCGCTGAGTATCTCGTCTGGCGCACTCTTCCCCAGTCTTTTCCTCGTATCCGTAAAAATGATGCGACTGTCCGCTTCCCGGATAAGATAAATTTTCTTATTACCTATTATCATGTTCATACACTCCCCGACCATCACTTTAACCCTAATCACCTCCTCTGCTGTTATTTCCGGATACAGGGCACTGCGGGTCAGTCAAACTCACATCCTGTTCCATGGCCAAAGCCCTGACTTTCGTGACACACTGCTGCTTTATATCCGGAATATGCTGTTTATTTTATCTTTTCAGTCAGACCGGGATTCGTTCGGGTAATCCGCAGGAAAGAAACAGAAAATACTTCCAATTTTTGAAACTTTATTATAATATATCTGCAGACAATGAATGCCGGAGGCAGAAATGAGAAAAGACGGAAAACGATTAAAGAGAATAGACCCGATGTATACTATCATGCCTTATTTCCTGCGTGAGCGAAGCGACGCCATGAACATGATAACGATCGATATCCCCATGGAGCCCATACAGAGTTACATCAATGCCAAGCGCAAGGAAAACTGCAGGATATCCCATATGAGCGTGATCATAGCCGCAACAATCCGCGCCATGGCTGAATACCCGGCGCTTAACAGGTTCATCGTCAATAAGAAGATATACGCCAGAAATGAACTGTGCGTCGGAATGGTCGTCATGAAGCCCGGAAAACTGGAAGGCACTATGAACAAGATGTACTTCGAATTCGAGGACACTGTTTTCGACGTGCAGAAGGTCATAGATTCATATGTCGACCAGAACCGCCAGGAAGGTGAGACCAACACTACGGATAAGATTATCAGCCTGCTGCTCAGCCAGCAGTGGCTGCTTGAGATTGGAACATTCCTCTTCAGGTGGCTGGATAAACACAACCTACTTCCAAGAGCCTTGATAGAAGCGAGCCCATTTCACGTCAGCTTTTCGATAACAAACCTGGCCAGCATACGTACGAACCACATTTATCACCACATCTATAACTTCGGTACAACCAGCATATTCCTGGCCATGGGCAATACCCGAGAGGTATTGAAGCGCGATCCTGACGGCAACATCGACGGTGAAAAGTGCATCCCAATAGGAGTTGTAATGGATGAGCGCGTCGCCGACGGGGCATACTTTGCCGCAGCTTTCGCAAAAATGAAGGCTTACCTGAAAAATCCGTCGCTGCTTGAAGTTCCGCCCACAGTGATCAACCGCGATTTCCCAAAGGAAGAGAACTGGCATTATCACAGAAAGGCCGACGAATAAATACAAATGACGGAGAACAATGAGGACACGTTCATGGCTGAAAATGCAAATTACGATATCGAGATGAGTCTGAACAACGATATTCCTTCCGCTCCCGACGAGGATATTAAAGAACCGACTGGACAGGAATACTCAAACAGGCGCAGCACACAGGGAAAAGGCGGGAAGATCATAGTCAAAAAGGGCGTCAATTTCTTTTTCGCATTGTTCTTGGTGATAATCATAAACGCAGGATGGTTTCTGGGTGTCAATTACTGGCTCATCCCCAAATACGAAACGGTGATTGCAAAGCAGATGGAGACTATCTCATCTCAGGAAAACGAGATACTTGACCTGGAAGCTGACTACAACGAACAATTCGCCAATTATACGAAGACCATTGAGGAGCTGAGAGCAAGGGTAAAGAAACTGGAAGAAAAACTCGCCGATCTCCAGCAGCCAAATGAAACGGAGGCTCAGACCGAGGATCAATGAGAAGGAAATTCAATAACTACGTGCTGTTTCTTCTCGCGATTGCCATAATGGCAGGCTGCTTTTATCTGACAGACAAGCACCAAAAAACTGAAGAGGCGGCCGCAAAACTGAAGGAATATACGATCCATTCCCCTGTGGAATACGGATCCATTACTAATGCTGCCGAGGAGATGAACAAAAAGCTGGACGTGATAGAGAACAGGATAAATGAACTTATCCCGTCTCAGGGCCAAAACTGACCAACTGTAAAAGAAGTATATCAGAAGAACGCCGGGAAAACCCCGGCGTTCCGTCTGTTTAGAACTGTTTTATAAGCCTAACATAGAATTTTGCGGTCTCGGTGATCTTCTGCAGCGGTATTCGCTCATTATTGCCATGGATGAGCCCCCTTTCCTCCTTGGACAAAGCCATGCATGAGAACCTGTAGACCTTATCGCTTATCAGGGAGTAATAACGTGAATCGCTTGCGGCGATCATCATATAAGGTGAAATCACAGCGTCGTTCCATGTCTGAGAGATGGCTCTGCAGAGCTTTTCCCATGCCGGCCCTTCTGTAAGTGAAACAGGGCTTGGGTCTGTGCCATGCAGCATGCTGACCTCGATCTTGTCGTTGCCGGCCTTATCCCTCAGATAAGCAAGCGCGGACTCTGCGGTATCCTCCCCGCAGAGCCTGAGATTCGCAACCGCCACCGCCTCGTTCGGCAGGACATTGGAAGCCAGACTTCCCTTGGTCATGGTGAAGGCCGCGGTTGTCCGCACAAGCGCATTAAGCTCTCCTCCGCTCTTACGGCAGATCATGTCGAGCACCCATCTGAAACACCATAAGTTGGCGAAAATGATCCTGTAAAGGAAGGTCGATCGGCGTCCGAGAGTATCGAACATTTCAGAAACAGCCTTGGTCAGCTGCATTCTGAACGGATTGTCCTCTATATTGCATATGGCCTTGGCCATTTCACCTACTATAGTATGCGCCGGAGGAGCTGATGCGTGACCACCGCTGGATTTCAGGCGGAATTCCGCATCCATGATGCCCTTTTCACTTATGCCGACAAGCGCGCATGGTCCTTTTACACCCGGGAATACTCCTTCGACGACAGCGCCGCCCTCATCAATGACGAAATCGATCTCCACACCGCCCGCCTTCAGAGACTTTGCGATATCTGAAGCAGTCGGACCCGCAATCTCCTCTTCTCCGGAAAAGGCCAAATAGATATCGTTTTCCGGAATAAATCCATTGGACAGTAGGTATTCAGCAGCTTCCATCGTTCCGCATAATGTCGTCTTGGTATCCAGTGTTCCTCTGCCCCACAGGAATCCATCCTCGATGACCCCATCGAAAGCAGGCTTTTCCCATGATCCCTCATCGGCCGGGACGACGTCATAATGCGCCATGAAGACCGCAGCGTGTGCAGAACCGCTTTTGCCTCGGATGCGGTATAGGATACCGGTCCTTGAAGGATAACTCAGCTCTGCGTGTTCATTAACTGCAGGATACAGTTTTTTGAGCAGCTCCTTAAAGGAGTCGAACTGGCTCTTATCCTCCAAGGATTCATCTGTGTAGGAAACGGTCTTGCAGCGCACCATCTCCCTCAGGTCATTTACCGTCCTGTCCGGATCTATATCCACTTCCTCTTCGCCTGCCGCAGGCTTCTGCACGGGCCTGAACATCGCGGCCCGCGCCAGTACGACCAGCAGAAATGCCGCCATCAGCGCTGAAAAAATATATAATGCCGTCAACATATCACCCTTATTTCCTTCCGACCCACGCCGCGACCTTGGATGAGATGATGTCGATGGCGATTTCGTTGAATCCTCCGCCGGTGACGATGATATCGGCGAAATCCTTTGTCGGTTCGACGAACTTATCGTGCATAGGTTTGACGGTGGTGATATACTGGCTGACCACGCTGTCGAGCGTGCGGCCTCTCTCGTTGACATCCCTAAGCATCCTTCGTATAAACCTCAGGTCTGCAGGGGCATCCACGAAGATCTTTATATCGATGAGGTCGCGCATGGCCTCGTCTTCGAAGAGCAGGATCCCTTCGGCAAGGATGACATCCTTCGGTTCCACGGTAATGGTCTCCTCCAGCCTGTTGTGTACGATATATGAATAAGTCGGTATCTCGACAGTCTGCCATTCCTTCAGTTTTTTTAGGTCTTCTACCATCAGGAAAGTATCGAATGCGTCCGGATGGTCGTAATTTATCTTCGCCCTGTCTTCAAGCGGCATATCGTCATGGGATTTATAATAGTTGTCGTGGCATATCACAGCGACATTGTCAGGGAACTGTTCCTTTATCCTTTCTGTGATCGTGGATTTTCCGCTTCCGCTTCCTCCCGCGATGCCAATGACCAGTGGTCTGTCTTCCATATTCTATTTTCCTTCCCCGGGCATAAACCGGCGTTCAAGTTCTTTTTCTTTCTGATAAAGCGGGGTCAGCCTGCCAAGGATCTTCACGAACACACCGGAATACAGCGCTTCGTAGATTTCATGAACCTTCTCGTCGGGTTCAAAAGTATCTTTTATGTGGACCATTTTCTCGACGGCATCCTCGATGCTCTCAAAGACCCCTGCGGCGTTGAAACCTATCATCGCCGCGCCGAGCCCGGCAGCCTCCGATGTCTGTATGCGCTTGACCGGTCTTCCGAACATATCGGCAGTGATCTGGAGTATCTCATCGCTTTTTGATCCGCCTCCGGCGGCATACAGCTCCGTTACCTTGACATTGGCGCTCTTCTCAATGCTCTTCAGGCCTTCTATCAGGGCAAAATTGATGCCTTCTATGATCGAACGGTAAAGATGCGCCTTGGTGACATCGTCCGAAAAACCTATGACGGCACCCTTCGCAAGAGGATTATTGAGACCCGGAGTAAAATATGGCTGGGAAATGAGGCCACCGCTTCCGGGAGGCACATCATTCAGCTGTGAATTAAGGATATCTTCGGGGTCTACGCCTTTTTCCTTTGCTTCCTCAATCTTGTCCTCGGCAAATTCCTTCAGGAACCAGTTTACCAGCCAGTAGCCCCTGTTGATCTCTACCTCCGGGTTCACAAAGCCTTTGATAACAGCAGGAAAAGGCGGGATAAAGCGCTGCGGTTCGATATAATCCCTGGTGGTCATCTGCACTGTGGCCGTAGTACCGAAGCTTAAGGAAGCCTTTTCCATGGATGTCACTGAAAGTCCCAGCGTTTCGCATCCCTTATCGCTGCCTGTGGCATAGACAGGCATGCCTTCCGGTATGCCTGTATCCAGAGAAGCCTCCCCGGTGATTCCGCCAAGAAGACTGCCGGGATCCACCAGATCCACCAGCTTTGAATTCGGTATATCGAAGACCTTGCGCTTGATGTCTCCCTTTTTCATCCAGTCGAAGGTACGGGCATCGAAGGGAATATGTCCGATCATGTTCGCGGTGCTGTCCGCCGGATTTCCCGTAAGACGGCAGGTGAGGTAGCCAGGAAGCATCATCAGCTTATGCGTCTTTTTCCAGAGTTCACTCTCGTGATTCATGATCCAGTTGCAGGCGGATGAAGCACGCTGCGCACAGGCAGTCTTATACATTCCCGTGATCTTGTAAATCAGCCTCAGGAACAAAGGAAAATCCCTGTCATATTCCGTCTGGCGATTATCGACCCAGAGTATAGCATCCCTCAGCGGTTCATACTTTTTATCCACGCAGACTATCGTATCGCGTATAGCAGTGAGCGTCACTCCTATCAGACGGGAGGCATAAGCCTGTTCGTTCCTGGACCTTAAGACACGGCTTGCATGACACATATTATCCCAATAATAATCGCAGGATTGTTCAGCCCAGCCGGTTTCCTTAGAATAATAAGGACTATCGTAGGTTATTTTCTCGATATCCTCGACATTTCCGTGGTTATCGATGAGCATCGCCCTAACGTTCTGCGTGCCTACGTCAAAGGCAAGTATCAAAGGATTCTCCATTGTCTCCTCCCTGCAGTATATTTACCAGATATAGGGCAATATCCTGTACTTCACTCTTTTCATATAATCCAAATAGCCTTCGAGACCCTCTGCAAGAGTCTTTTCCTCATCCCTGATACGGAAGGCTATGATCACAGGGTAGCACACGAGCATCAGCAGAAAAGCCCAAAACGAGCCGAGGACCAGCGGCATTGAGACGAACATCAATATCGTGGCAGCGTACATCGGATGGCGGACCACTCCGTATGCTCCTTTATCGATGAGCTTCTGTCCTTGCTGTACCTCGACAGTTCTGGACAGATATGCGTTTTCCCTGAGGACTTCGGCATAAAGCAGGTAGCCGATCAGGAACACCGTTCCGGCAACAGGGGATATCCAGCCGGGGAGGCGAGACATACTGAACCTGAAGTCAAGACCGGACAGAATGAGCATAGCTGGGAAAAGAACCAGTGAAAAGCTTAAAACCTTCCGCTGAGCCACGTTCTGTTCCTTGGTATTCAGCCTCCTGGCGAGCAGATCTGGCGCTTTTAAGAAAAGAACAGAGCCAATGATTATCATTGGGACAAAAAGCAGGCCAAGCATCAGCCAAGCTCCCGGATAATTCAATGTACCTGCCGGCACAAACAGAAGGGCAGCCAGCATCGCAAAGCCGAACGCGACTTTGAAAACGGCTTCTAAAAACAGTTTCAATTCGCGACTATCCTCTGCTGCCCCCGCGATTTCCGGTACCGGGGCCTTTACCGCGCCCACCTGGGCCGAAACTGCGGCCAACGCCGGTGCCGGAGGAGCTTTTGACTGTCCGATGATTTGTTTCCGTGTCGCTTCCGAAAGCATTCTTTTTAGTACCGGTTATTCCGGTATTCCCCAAGACCGCATCGCCTGACTTTCCCGTCGGTTTCAATCCCTTAAGGTTCGGGCGATACCATTTTGACGGATCGAATGCCACTTTCAGAAGATCGGTATCCATCTCGAAAAAACCCTGCTGATGCAGAAAGGCTGTATCAATGAACTCAAGCTCGTTTTCAGCGACCTGCTGAGCTTCATTCAGTTCGCCTGTGAGAGTCATATTATCGAAATCACTTATGAATTCCTGATCGGAATCCTTCTGCCTCTGGAAAATAAAGTACTTCATTTCTTCTTCCTTTCGAATCTATAACATATACCTTTTTCATTATACTATATAAGCAGACCAGGAGGTCATATTATTATGCAAATGAAAATCAGACATCACGCTCTATCATGATCCGACAGGCAACTAAGGGGATCTTACTATTTAAAAAAGAGCGGCAGAAAGCAATCTGCCGCTTAAAGAATCCAGTCCTTTGACAACCTGATGCACAATCGACTTATTCGACCGTCATGATCCCTGCCAGGACAGGGAGCTTGTGGAACTTCATGAATTCCATTTCCTTTTGCACTTTATGATAGTTGGAATGCCCTGCTCTTTCCATGACCACAGCGGCATCTGCGTCCTCAGAAGCTTCGATAAGCTCCTGAGAATACATGATATCTTTACCGCTGATCACTTCAACGCCATTTCCGGCCATGAATGCTCTAAGACCGTCGATGAGCTCCTCATCTTCTTCAGCGAGCTCTGTCCCTGTGACCAGAATCTTTTTCAGTCCTTCCTTTTTCGCCTGTGCAGACAGTTCGGCTCCCAGTATTTCGAATAGATTGCCGCTTTCAAATACCTTGTCCTGATTATATCTTGCCTTGTATATTATTCCGTCCGGCCACCTGCGTTTCCCGATATCTGCTTCCCTTAAATAAGTCCTGACCCCGTGCATGTCCTCCAGGGCGAACGGATTCCTGACGGCATTTCCAAGAACATACATCGCGGCATGAAATGCTGCGCCGGCGAACCCGCCAAGGATCAGGCCGACAACAAAGTATTTTATAATTGCCAATCGATTGATGAATTGGACAGGCTCTTCACTCTGTTCTTCTGACAATTTCGCGATTGCTTCCACATACTGCTTTTCGGCTTTCGTAAGCCCTGACAGAAGATTGTTCACCTGTGTAACCTGTGCATTATATGATTTCTCTTCTTCTTGCTGAGCGTCCCTTATACTTTTATCCCTGACAGTGTTGAATACCGTTCGGATATAGCTTGCAGTATTCTCCGTGACAGAACTGCTGAGTTCACCGCTGATCTGGTCTACCATCCGATCTCCTTCCGCAAGCACTTTATCGCAGAATTCGCGGTCCATGCCCTTGACACTCAGATAGATTATCACCGTTTTGAACCCGTTGGAATTATCAACGGATGAAGAAGGCTGAGGTATAACGTACCGTGTACTGAACAGCTCATCAAGATATTTAGGCTCAGTTCCGAGTTTTTCGGCAGCATCGGCGAGGAATTCTTCCGAATTGAGCCTGCTGCTGAAGGCGTCCGCCAAAATATAGAGCTCGGCAATATCCGCTTTCGTATTCAGATCCACTCGATATGAAGAGGTAGCAGTCACTACATTCATCCAGTCCATATGCGCTAAGATCGAACTCTGGAAATACTGATTCTGCCCTTCGACCAGCTCATTGTGCCTTGAGATGATCCTGGCCAGCACATCGAGTTTTTCTATCTCCTCCTGTGAATGCTCTGATGACTCATTCAGACGCTGGATATAGTACTCTCTAGTGCGCATCGATTTATTGGTCTTTACATTCATGCAGTAGCCAAGCGCAGCCACAGTGAGCGCAAAGATCAGCATCGATATGACGATAGAACGCCATTTTGAGAGGATATACCAGATCAGATCGACGATCCTGATCGTATAATCGTTGTTATTGCCTGAATTTGGATTATCCATATCAGTTAGACCCCTTTGTATAAAATTGTATCCGTATAGTTATATTTGCAGGCACAGGCTGTTAACATATTGCCAGTCCTGCAAAACCTTCATATGGATGATCTGCACAGAAAAGAACGATGCCGATATATCTTCCCGTGCAAGACTATTTTCTGACAGTTTTTATTACCGCTTCCTGTCCGTTCAGGCTGACTTTTTCCCCGTCTGTCTCGCCCAATACGATGGATAAAGCAAGCGTTTCCTCTTTAATATACTCTTCGTTCTCCTTAATGGCTTTACTGATAGTATCGCCCGAATAGATGAACAGGTCGATACGGTCGCTTACGTCATAACCGCTGTTCTTCCTTATCTGCTGGACTTTAGAAACGATCTCACGGGCGTACCCTTCGCTGAGAAGCTCATCTGTAAGATTGGTGTTCAGCACCATGAACAGGTTGTTCTGCATCTGAACGTCAAAGCCTTCTTTTGCAGAGATACGTACATCCAGCATATCTTTGGTCACGTTCACTGTCTCCCCGTCCAATTTCACCACTGCTGTACCGCCGTCGGAAACGTCCTTTAAAAGCTCAGGGGCGTTGCATCCTGCAAGATACTGGCTCAGAAGCTTAACCTTAGCCCCGAGCAGCTTACCGCAGACCTTAAAGTCTGGCTTTATGACGAAATCCATCAGATCAGTAAGGTCATCCTTGAAGACGACATTCTTCACATTGAGTTCCTCGGCTATGAGCCCGATCATCTGCTCAATCTGGGGCTTCAGGGCAGCGTCTACGATAGCTTCCTGAAGAGGCTGCCTGACTTTCAGTTTGGCATCTTCTCTTGCGCTGCGGCCAAGTGAGACGAGAGTACGCACTGTTTCCATGCGTTTCTCACTGGCTGGATTGATCATGCTCTGGTCTGATACCGGATAGGATGCGCAGTGAACGCTCTCATTCCCGGTCAGATCCCTGTATATCTCCTCTGTGATATAAGGTGCAAATGGTGCGGCAAGGCGGCATACGCCTTCAAGCACTTTATAGGTCACAGCGAATACTGCTTTCTTGCTTTCCGTCAATCCGCTTTCCCAGAATCTTCTCCTGTTGCGGCGGATATACCAGTTGGAAAGATTTTCATTTACGAATTCTTGGATGGCGCGAACAGCCTTGGTGGCGTCGTATTCCTCCATATCAGCTGTAACTTCCTTGACGAGGCTGTTATAGACGCTCATCATCCACAGGTCAATGTCCTCTTTCAGCGGTGTATCAAGAAATTCCTTCGGATTGATCCCGTCAGCGTTAGCATAGAGGGCAAAGAACGAATAAGAATTCTTGAATGTTGTGAAGAACTTGCTTATGACCTCCTTCAGGCCTTCCTCATCGAATCTCGTCGGCGTCCACGCAGGCGAAACGTACAGCAGGTACCATCTGAGCGCGTCTGCGCCGTATTTATCAAAAAGCTCGAAGGGATCCACAGTATTGCCCTTGCTCTTGCTCATTTTCTGGCCGTTGCTGTCGAGGATAAGGTCGTTGACCAGGACATTCTTATAAGGCGCCCTGTTCTTCAGGAAAGTCGATATGCACAGCAATGAATAGAACCACCCTCTCGTCTGGTCGATGCCTTCGCAGATGAAATCTGCCGGATACTGGTCCTCAAAGACAGCGCTGTCCCCGAACGGGTAATGGTATTGAGCGAAAGGCATGCTTCCGGAATCGAACCAGCAGTCGATAACGTCGGACACCCTGCTCATCGTTCCTCCGCATTCAGGGCATTTAATATGCACTTCGTCTACATAGGGTCTGTGCAGCTCGATGGTCATGTCTATCGGTTCGATAGCCTTGGAAACAAGTTCTTCGCGGGATCCTATGGACTCGACGTGCCCGCATGAGCACTTCCAGATATTCAGAGGCGTGCCCCAATAGCGGTTGCGGGAGATCGCCCAATCCTTCATGTTTTCCAACCAGTTGCCGAACCGCTTCTCACCTACGAAGCTCGGGAACCAGTTGACTGTTTTGTTCGCGGCAATGATATCGTCCTTGTACTTGGTCGTCGCGATATACCAGCTCGGCTTCGCATAATAAAGCAACGGAGTCTTGCATCTCCAGCAGTGAGGATAATTATGCTCCATCTTCTGCTTTTTATACAGTTTGCCTTCGTTCTTAAGATATTCGACGATCTTTTCGTCAGCGTCCATGACGAACATCCCCGCCCAGGGAGTCTCGGTGTATTTTCCGGACAGGTCGACAGGGCATACGACAGGAAGACCGTATTTCTGTCCCAGAGCAAAGTCATCCTCGCCGAAAGCCGGTGCGATATGTACGACTCCAGTTCCGTCTTCAGTGGAAACGTAGTCGCCCAGGGTGACGTAGAAAGCCTTGCCATCAACTTTCACGAAAGGCATCAGCTGTTCATATTCCATATTCTCCAGCTCACTCCCCTTCATGCGGCCGATGACCTCGTATTCGCCTGTAAGGACTGTGTCAAGGAGCGCTTCGGCAAGGATATATACCTTACCGTTATTTACCGCCCTGACATAATCTACTCCGGGATTGACGCACAGAGCCACGTTGGCAGCCAGCGTCCACGGAGTAGTCGTCCATGCAAGTATATACTCGTCTTTGTCCTTGACCTTAAACGGGACATATACAGTGTCGCTCTTTATCATTTTGTAGCCCTGGGCTACTTCGTGTGATGCAAGTCCGGTCCCGCAGCGGGGGCAGTAAGGAAGGATCTTATAGCCTTCGTACATGAAGCCTTTTGTGAAGAACTGATTCAGTATCCACCACTCGGTCTCTATATAATCGTTATCCAGAGTGATGTAGGGATTGTCGAGGTCGATGAAATACCCCATGCGCTTCGTCATGTTCCTCCAGAGCTCCTCGTAGGAGAATACAGACTCACGGCATTTATCGCAGAATTCACTGATACCGTATTTTTCGATATCCCCCTTCCCGCTCATGCCGAGTTTCTTCTCCACTTCGATCTCAACAGGGAGTCCGTGAGTATCCCATCCGGCTTTGCGTACGACTCTGTATCCAGTCATCGTGTGGTATTTATTTACGGCGTCTTTCAGTGTTCTGGCCAGCACGTGATGGATGCCCGGCTTTCCATTTGCTGTCGGCGGGCCTTCGTAAAATACGAAATTATGATTCCCTTCCCTGACATCGAGCGTTCGTTTCAGTATATCTATCTTGTCCCAATACTCGCTGACCTGTTTTTCGTTCTCGTTGACGTTTCCTTTCTCAAGTTCTTTAAATGCCATATAGACCTCCGAATTAATAAAAAAGTCCTGTGTTTTACAGGACGAAATACTCCGCGGTACCACCCGTTCTTGGTTTTACAAGTAAAACCCACTCTGTCCCGTAACGAGGGTAACGTGCCGGCTTACTCAGTTCTGCCGGCAGGCTCCAAAGTGATCTTCCCGTGAGCAATGCGGCCTCTTTCCAGCATCCAGAGACTCTCTGTACGCATATCTTACGGTACTCTCTTTTTCACAGCCTTTAAAAGGTATTTTACATTACGATAGATTTAAAGTCAATGCATGGGAGGTATGAAATGAAGCGCCTGAGATTGTATTTGCCTGCCTTTGATGCTACAATTGAACCAATCGGAGGATAATCATGGAAAACGAGAAAAAGAATAACCCTCTGACATGGCTGCTGCTCGTGCTGGCGGGCTCCGCAGGGGTACTCATAGGAATAATGATGGCATTCTTCCCAGGCATGCTGATCAGAGCAGGGCTCATAGCGATCGCCGTGATAGTAATAATTCTTGGAGCCACAGACATCATCGCGGCGATAAAATACAAGGACGATTCTTCATCATGGAAGTTCTCGCTCATAGCAGGTCTCGTAAATATCGCCTGCGGTATATTCCTGATCAGCGCTTATCTCTCGCAGACCGTCGCAGGAATCGTTATTTACGGTATACTCTGCCTTTGGGCATTCGTCCGGGGGGCGCTGCTCGTCATCTCTTCGCTTATAGGAAATCCCAAAAGGTATAAGGAGACTGTTACGGCAGGCATCGAAGCTCTTCTCGGCGCAGGTCTGTATTTCCTAAGGAATATCATATTCGCCTCCGTCAAGATCATCGGCCTAGTGCTCACATGCCTTGGAGGAGCCGCTCTGATAACCGGATTCTTCCTGAAATCCGTTCGGCAGGAGAAAAAGGCAAAGCAGCCCGAATCCTTGCACAAGGACAGCAAATCAGGGAAAACTGATACATCCCAGGACTATGAAAGAGCAGATGCGCTCATAGAAGCGGATGAAACAACCGATGATGAAGAACAGATCATTGCCGAGGTCATAGAGGAAGAAACAGCAAGCCCTGCCATAACGGAAGACGCTGAAATGAAGGATACCAACAATTCAAGCGAAGAGGCGGAAGACGGGACCGGCGAGGATGAGGAATCACCTGAGGATGGCACAGACGCTGATGTGCGCGAAGAGGGGGAAGCCCTGCCGGAAGAATAATCGAATTTTACCGGCACAAACTTGACAACATCGAACATTTATCATATACTTTAACAGTCGCGGGTGTAGCTCAGTGGTAGAGCCCCAGCCTTCCAAGCTGGTTGCGAGGGTTCGATCCCCTTCACCCGCTCCATTGAGTGCCAGTAGCTCAGTTGGATAGAGCAACGGCCTTCTAAGCCGTGTGTCGGAGGTTCGAGTCCTCTCTGGCGCGCCACTATATGGTGGGATTGGCTTAGCTGGTCAAAGCGTCGGATTGTGGATCCGAAGATCGAGGGTTCGAATCCCTCATCCCACCCCATATTAACCCGATACAGGGGTATCGCCAAGCGGTAAGGCAACGGACTCTGACTCCGTGATCCGTAGGTTCGAATCCTACTACCCCTGCCATACAGATCATCCAGAAGCCTTAAAGGCTTCTTTTTTATAATCGAAATACATCCAAAAAAGCCATGGAACATGTCTTCGTCCCATGGCATGTGTCTGAAAGCAAGTCAGGTCAGATCAGCCCTGAAATGATTGATACTATATCAAGCGGCTCATATGCCTTCATGCTTATATCCAGTCCCCCGAACTCAGAGATATCCCTGTCATACAAAGCGGCGATGAATCCGCATCCAACTGCATTGGCTCCTTCGCAGTCTGTATGCGAGTCCCCTATGACGACAGCATCCCATGCTTCTGCGACATGTAACCTTTCAAGGGCAACGGTTATAAGTTCCGCTTTATCAGAACGTTCCCCGTTTGCCAGGCTTCCGGCATAGGCATCGAAAATACCGTTTATGCCGAGGACGGAGAAATTCTGCAGCAGGCTATTTTCCTCGCGTACGGTAGCGACTGCAGTCTTTACACCGAGAGCCTTAAGCTCGTTTACAGCATCCACGATGCCTTCGTACAATCTCGCCCTTTTAATGCCTTCAGCAGCATAATACTCGCGGTAAATACGCACCGCTTCATCGCATTCTTTATCCTTTATACCGTAATATGTCGAAAAGGAATACCATAGCGTTGGTCCGATAAACCGCCTGAGCTCCTCCTCGGATGCATCGTATCCGAAATGCTTAAGCGCGTGTCTCGCAGAATCCATCACGCTGTATTTTGTATCGGCTACAGTCCCGTCAAAATCAAATACGGCGCATCTGATTCTATTCATCGGTATTTTGACCTTCCTGCGCTGAGACATTCGGTACTTCACCGCCGGTATCGGGCTTGTTCCCTTTGCCAGGACCCGCCTCAGCGGGAGCATCGTTCCTGATGGTTTCACCAACTGAAGTGTCATCGGAAAGGAGCTTGTCGATCTCGTCATCCAGCCTGCCCACATCATCCCAGGCACTGATAACATCCCTCTTCTTGACGCCCTTCTCCAGAGCAGATGAAGAAACAGGCTGCTTATTCCGGCTGCTTTCTTTCCTTGTCTGCGGTTTATGCTGTACGTTCGTTCTCTGCTGGCGGGATTTCCCTGTCTCATCAGAAGGTGCCGTGCCGTCACCGGCATTCTTATTCCCCTTCTTGTCGGACTGTTTAATATGTTTGCGGGCTTTCAGCTTGTTCGCGACCAGAATGACTACTACCATGAGCAGACAAAGCGCCATGATCACGCCGATATACTTCATCAGGTCGGTCACATTGCTGACGATCTGGATATCCTTCGTGTTGACGGTCCTGAAATCGGTGATCTCCGCGGTATTACCGTTCTGGTATATAACGGAGATATACGCAGTGACCTTGAAAGTATAGTTAACATCCGGAACGGCGGTCTGGTCCACGAATTCGCGGATATTGCCTCCGACTTCGCCGACAGTGGTATACACATTGACTTTCGGGACGACGGTACCGGTCGTTGTTCCCTGAGATTCAGTCTCTTCGCCGCCCTCATCATCAGATATCGTTTCCTCAATGCGCTCTATGAGGAATCCGGTTATCGTGTAGCTGCCTTCTCCTTCCACGTTCGTGTCTTCGATGTCGGACCATACCAGCTTTCCGCCGGGGGCTTCACGATCCTCATACAAAGCAAGATTAAAGACCGGCAGCTGCAGTTTATAATAAAATGACTCAACATTTGAAGCAAGGGTATTGATCAGCTCTTCATTCCCTTCCGTATTGATGTTGTTCAGGGAAACATCCAGCGTATTCAGGGAATGCAGCTCTGCGAGCCCGGCGTTCAGCCCTGTAAGTCTGTTCTGGTACAGGATCAGCGTTTCCAGCGCCTTCATGCCCGATATCTCATCAGGGATCGAAGAGAGCTCGTTATTGTTCAGCGCCAGGTACGTGAGGGATGTCAGACCGCTTAGACCCAGCGGAAACTCCGTCATATTGTTATTATCCAGGTTCAGAGTATTCAGTGAGCTCATCGCAGAGATATCTGTCAGGATGGAAATCTTGTTGTGTGACAGACCAAGATCCTTAAGCCCTGAAAGTGCCGCTATGCTGGCGGGGAAGTTGTCCAGAGCATTGTTATTCAGGGACAGTGTGGTCAGCGCTTTGCAGAACGAGATGTCTGGAACTGCGGTAATCTGGTTGTTGTCCAGATAAAGGCTCTGGAGCACACTGTACGGTCCCTTCGGTGCAGAGATGCCTGCGGAGGAGTTATTCCGTCCGTCCACGTAGAGCAGTCTGCGTGATGTGAATGCGAACGAAGGCACCATTTTCACCTGATTGTTCGAATAATCCAAGTATTCGAGGTTATACAGGTTGGAGAGCGGTTCCAGTGTGGTGATCTTGTTATTTGATATGATCAGTTTCTTGACGTTAAGCGCATATTCCATACCCTTTAAGGACGAAATATTCAGTCCGCTCAGGTTAAGGGTGGACGGCAGTGAAAACATCGCCGCCACTGTAAGGGTTCTGGAATGAGAAGCTGTTACAAGGGCCTTCTTTAGGGATGAGTCTGGCACGTCCACCTCGCTGGCGTACCATTCGCTCAGCACGGTAGGGTCGACATTTTCCGTCAGATTGAAGTTGGGGTCAGTCAGGATGTCTTCCGGATTGCCGGTCAGCACGACGACCTCTCCCTCCTGGTTTTCCTCAGCGTAAGCATCGTTATTCGGGATATATATGACAAGGTTCATTGCTATTGCAAGTGCAACAAGAAACGCCGTGAACTTCTTTAACATTTTTCTCCTCCATGACAGGATATGCCGGATACATCATATCATCTTTAGCCTTCCTTTGGTAGGTTTGAATGCTAATTTCCTCATCCTTGAGGTCCGGTGCTGCAGGCCTAAGGGATGATCCGCGGAATGCCTCAACAAAAGGGAACTTTCCGTGCGCAAAACCGCTATTATCTGATAAAATGAGAAACAGATTTAGAAGCATTAAAGAGGACTATATGGAAATAACCGAAAAAACCGATATATTATTAGGCTATTTGGAAGAAAGGGATATCCGGTCCATCACCGTGATCGATCTTACGGGGTTAACCGGGGACATGGATGAATTCATCATAGGCACGGCCGCAAACGAACGCAATGCCCGGAGCTGCGCAGAGTATCTAAGAGAAAAATCATCAGGCGAGATGCGTTTGATCGGTATGGAAGGATATGAT
Organism: Eubacteriaceae bacterium; assembly: GCA_017551505.1. GTDB lineage: Bacteria > Bacillota > Clostridia > Eubacteriales > Anaerofustaceae > JAAYHF01. Next base: position 31,093 of record JAFZLL010000051.1, on the reverse strand, counting down.
GACGGCAAATGGATCCTCGCTGATTACGGCGATATTATCGTTCATATATTCATAGACGATGAAAGGCGTCGCTACGATCTGGAGAAACTCTGGGCAGACGGCAAATTCCTGACAAAAAGGGCTAATGAAGTAAATGAAAACAAAACAGATTGATCTGAAGAACGACCCTATCGGCAAACTGATGCGGCATTTTATCGTAGCTTCAGTGCTGTCGATGGTGGTGGAAGCCCTCCACTCAGTGATTGATTCGATATTCATCGGACGGTATATAGGTTCAGTCGGGCTTGCCGCGGTCAATTCGACCGCCTCGATCATCTCATGGATATGGGCTTTTGAAGTTTTGTTTGCCTCAGGCGGCTGTACGCTGAACGCTATCCTGTTGGGTGAAGGCGAGAACGAAAAAGCACGCAACATGTTCTACATGACTGTCGTTTCGGCAATGGCCACCGTCATAGTCACGGCAGCAGCTGTAATGTTATTCACCGAGGAACTTTGCCTTCTGTTTGGTTGCACCGAGGAAGCTCTGCCATTTGGTATACCATATATCCGCATTCGTATGGCGTTTCTTGTATTTGACTGCTTCAATACGATAATGAGCAGGTTCGTGCGTAACGACGCGAATGTCAAAGTCGTGATCTACGCGACAGCCGCGACAACGGCAGTGAACATCATGCTGAAATTCGTCTTCTTAGACGGATTCGGGATGAAGATGACCGGTGCCGCACTTGCAACGGGAATCGCTCTGGCCAGTTCCAGCGCAGTATACCTGACTCATTTTCTGCGCCCATCCTCCAAGCTGGATCTGAAGCTGACCCGGATGGAGTTCAGTTTCAGTGAGTTCGGGCACCTTTTCCGTACAGGAATACCTTTCTTTTTTACTGAAAGCGCCTGGGCGCTGACTTCGATCTTCCTTAACCGGACGTTGCGTTCCCTGGGGGGCACTACAGCAATCGCTGCAATGGGAACTATGTTTACGATAATAAATTTCGTCTGGCTCGTAATCTATGGAGTCGCCAATGCAATCACGCCCATCATCGGCTACAATCACGGCGCCGGCAAGACAGACCGGGTGATGAAAACTCTCAAATACGGCATCTTCCTCGGAACTCTGTTCGGACTGATCGCCACCGCTATATGCATCGTGTTCTGCGAGGAGATCGTAATGGTGATTAACAACTCCGAGAAAGATTTCATAGATATGGCAGTGCACGCGACGAGGATAAACCTCATCACGATGCCGATCACATCGGTAGCTCACTGCGTACTGGCTTTCTACCAGGCTGTGGATAAATCAAAAACAGCGACAGTCATGACAATACTCAAAAATACAGTTTTCGTCATCGTGACGCTCTTTGCTCTGGTCTACACTTTCGGTATGGGGATCGAAGGCGTCTGGTGGACCTATCCGGTGACCGACCTCATGACGCTTGTCATGTGTCTGACAGCCATACTGATCACAAAAAGGAAATACCATGCAATCAGCCGGGGCGAAGCCTCGGCTGAAAACGAGTAGACACTCAATCGATATGTACAGACGGCTATTATCCCAAATAGCCGTTTTTTATTATATACCCTTCTCTTGAACCGCTCAGGAATATCCTGACTGAAGAAGCGCGAAACCATTCCCCGCATGCCCTGATAACCTCAAGTCCAGGGATAAGCGTCGTTTCCCTTCCTCCGGCAAAGGATGAAATATACTCGAAGGCATCACTTCGCCCAATGACGGAAACGATAAAATCATCAAGATCTTCTAAGGATACTTTTCCATCTCCGTCCGCCAGGACACCTGTAACGCTGGATGCGCTGCCGCCCATTACGTCTATCTCGGGGACGGTGATGCTGCCAAACACATCCAGAAAGCCTCTTACGAAACTGTCGATTTTTCCCAGTTCTTCAGGGACTGGGATATCCGAAGACACGAACCTGTTTTTCAAAGCCAGGGCCCCTATCGGTGCGCTGATGGATCTGCCCGCCTTGCCGTCCTTATACTCAAATATCTGTCCGCTTCCCCCGCCGATGTCCATTCCGATGCCTTCGGTCTTGCCGGAAAAATACATAAGGCTGATCGCATCGCATTCTGCTTCCTGTTCCCTGGTCAGGATATCGGGTATGATGCCTGTCTCTTCTTTGAGCAGTTGAACGGCTTCAACCTTGTTCGATGCACTCCTCAAAGCCTCCGTGGCGTAGGCACGAATCTCATCTGCTCCATTCTCAAGAAGGAAGTCACGGCATTTGATGCAGCTTTCAGCCAATACTGAAAGGCCCTCGCTGTCGATAGCCCCATTTGCCACATGTGAAGAGAGCATAGCGTAGAATGAGACCCGGCATACAGGAGCCAGCGCTTCATCGGCTGTATCATAAAGATATGCCTTGATTGTATTCGATCCGATATCTATGATCCCCAATTTCATAATAACCCTCCAATTAAAACAACGGCCCGCCCTGTATCGCGGAGCAGACCGTTGTGTCCTCAAATATAACGCTCAAGGATATCGTCCACGTTGCTTGAGAACGTACGCAGCATCACCCTGTCGATAAGGTTGCCAAAGGAATTCTTCTCCCCCAAACTGCTGAGCCATGTCAGGTACTCGGCTTTGCGTACATCCTCTTCGCTGATCTTCCGAGAGTAATAGGCTCCTTTCAGTCTGGTCTTCACGGAAACAAGACAGCGCCTGACTGCGGAAGTAATGGTTCTGATACCTCTTGACGCAGCCTTTCCCAAAGATCTGCCGGCAGCCGCCGTATTCTTAGAGGCAGAAAAGACCGCATCGCAGAATCGCATTCCGATACTTACGGCGGTAAGGGAAGAAACAGACGCCTCGTACGGTTCATCCGTGATCTGCGCAATCTCGATATGCCGGGGCGGCATCTTGGCATTTTCCGCAAAAGCACTCTTCAGATCCCTGTCGGTAAGAGGAGCTCTGATCAACGATTTGCTCGTCCTGCCCATGGCTTCATCGACATACCCGGTAAATGATCTGTACTCCAGTCCATCAAGTGCAGCCTGCCCGGCTGACTCTGTACCTTTGCGTTCCAGAAGAGCGTCTGCAGAAATACCCTGTTTCACGCGTTGCAGACTGAAATAGCCGGTAATGCCATTCGTAAAAGGCAGAAGGGTGTATCCATCCGACAACATGTTCAGTGAAGGCTCGTTTACTGGATACAGAGGCTCCCATTCAAGTCTGAAGAAGACGGAGAACAGGAATATGATATCCATGAGAACTGCAAATACCGAAACAGCCCAAGCATAATAGACCGTCTTTCTGAGTCTTATGCCGACATGGAAGTTTTCCATGAATCTATTGGCTTCCAGGCAGTCGTCTATGAAGGTGCCTCCGGTGGATGTCACGTTTATAAAGTAGGTCTTGCCGTTATGTATCGTGTAATATGCTTTTGTTTCACCCTTGAATTTACTGCCAAAATCGTCATTATCAGGGTTGTAGCCCGAATAGAAGGAATAGCAGCGGCAGGTCCAGTACTTCTGACCATTGAACTCCTCCTGGCTGATCTGGCTGCGGTAAGTATACGAACTGATGGACTTGAAATAGTTATTGAAAAAGACCTCTATGTAATCTTTGTTATTGAACGTTGCATCGACAGCCGGTGAGCCAATAGTGAATTCGTTCTCTTTATAGCCTCCTCTTTGCTCGGCGGTAAGCTTTGAATAATACTCCTCTGCATTGATGAGAGCATGGACGTTGTTGGTAAACCGGACGATGACTGTATCGTAGTACCCGAGGTTGGAGATGCTGTCTTCGTATCGTTTGGGCACATAAAAATAATACTCACAGTCCACACTGTAAATCTCACTGTAATTTATGCCCATTCCCTCTGCAGCGCATGCGGTGAGACCGAAAGCGAGCAGCGTCAATACTATAAGGACAGCGATCTTCTTTCTCACGTTCTTTACCTGTTTTTGATTATACCTTTGGCGGCTTTTGTATGCAAGATTAAAGATTGACAAATCCTTTTGCCGAAGCTATAATGACAATATATTAATACAGCGTTGAATGCGAAGAGTAAGCTGGAATTCCCGTCCAGAGAGGAGACGCCGGTGCGAGAGCTCCCGGGATACTTGCCGAACGTCGCGCAGGAGCTGACCTGAAAAGGCGTGTAAGGCGCGTTAAGCCCACGAGTGAATTCGCCGTGAATTAAAACGGGTGGTACCGCGGAGCAATCCGTCCCGTTGATTTCGCGGTTTTTTATTACCGCGGAATTCGTAAAGGGAGGTAAGATGAAAGAATTAAACAAAAACTACGACCCGAAGGAAGTGGAAAAACGCATCTATGCGATGTGGGAAAAGGGCGGTTATTTCCGGCCGGAGGTCAATCCTTCAGGCAAGCCCTACACGATAATGATGCCGCCGCCGAATATCACCGGCCAGCTGCACATTGGACACGCCTTCTGCTTTACACTGCAGGATATCCTGATCCGCTACAAACGTATGCAGGGATATGCTGCACTCTGGCTGCCCGGAGAGGACCATGCCAGTATCGCCACGGAGGTAAAGGTCATCGACAACATCTACCAGACCGAGGGCAGGACCAAGCTGGATATAGGCCGCGAGGGATTTATGGTGAGGGCTTGGGAATGGGCGAACAAATACCGTAAAAGGATCGCCGAACAGTCCAGAACCATAGGTGCGTCCTGCGACTGGAGCAGGGAGCGCTTCACTCTGGATGAAGGCTGCAACGAGGCCGTACATGAGGCTTTCAAGCGCCTTTACGACAAGGGCCTTATTTACAGGGACAGCAAGATCATCAACTGGTGCCCCAGCTGCAGGACAGCTTTATCCGATGCTGAAGTCGAATACGAGGAACAGGATGGCAGCCTGTGGTACATCAAATATCCGATCGAAGGCACAGACAAGTTCGTGACCGTCGCCACTACCCGTCCTGAGACGATGCTCGGAGACACTGCAGTGGCGGTGAACCCTGATGACGAAAGATATGCGGACATCGTCGGGAAGTTTGCGGTCCTGCCTCTTGTAGGACGCAGGATACCCATCATAGCGGACGACTACGTGGACACCTCATTCGGAACCGGATGCGTGAAGATCACCCCATGCCACGACCCCAACGACTTTGAGGTAGGCCAGCGCCACGGCCTTGAGCAGATACGCATCTTTGACGATGAGGCGGTGGTCAATGAGAACGGCGGAAAATACTGCGGTCTGGACAGATACGAGGCAAGGGAAAGGATCATCAGGGACCTGACGGAGACAGGGGCACTGGAAAAGACAGAGAAGCACGTGCACAACGTAGGCACCTGCTACCGTTGCCACACAACAGTAGAACCGATCACTTCACTCCAGTGGTTCGTGAGCATGAAGAAGCTGGCAGAGCCGGCCATAAAGGCCGTAGAGGACGGCGAAGTCACTTTCGTGCCCGACAGGTTCAAGAAGATCTACTTCAACTGGATGTACAATATAAAGGACTGGTGCATTTCGCGCCAGCTGTGGTGGGGGCACAGGATCCCCGCATATTATTGCGACAGCTGCGGTCATATAGCAGTCGCGGGAGAAATCCCCGAGAAATGCCCTGAATGCGGCTGCAGTTCCTTCCATCAGGATGAGGATGTTCTTGACACCTGGTTCTCCTCGGCGCTTTGGCCATTCTCCACTTTAGGTTGGCCGCACGACACCGAAGACCTCGCGAAGTTCTATCCGAACGACGTGCTGGTCACCGGGCCTGACATCATCTTCTTCTGGGTCGCGAGGATGATCTTTTCCGGCATCGAATATCTCGGAAAGCCGCCCTTCCATCATGTCTACATCAACGGAATCATCCGGGATGAACTTGGCCGTAAGATGAGCAAATCCCTGGGCAACGGGGTGGATCCCATAGAGGCAGTAGAGACCTACGGTGCTGATGCTGTGCGTTTTACTCTTGTGACAGGAAACTCGGCGGGCAACGACGCCAGATGGATCCCCGACAAGGCTGAGGCGAGCCGCAACTTCTGCAACAAGATCAACAACGCCGCCAGGTTCATAATGATGAACCTCACCGACTTTAAAAATGACAGGGAAGCCGCAAGGAACTACCTCACCAACATCGACAAATGGATAATCTCACGTGCCAACGAGATGGTATCCCAGGTGACCGTGAATATGGAAAAATACGAGCTCGGTATCGCGCTCGAGAAACTTTACAACTTCGTATGGAGCGAGTTCTGCGACTGGTACATAGAATTCACCAAGAGCCGTCTCTACGGCGACGACATGAACGCAAAGCATGCAGCGCAGCAGACTCTGTTCGATGTATTCACACTGATACTCAAGCTGCTCCACCCGTTCATGCCCTTCATCACGGAGGAGATATACTCTCACCTGACAGATGGCGAGTCACCGCTCATCATAGCAAAATGGCCTGAATACGACGAGATGAATTCCTTCCCCGCAGAACAGGAAGAGGTGTCCGAGATCATCGATGGTATCAGGGGCATAAGGAATGCAAGAGCCAAGATGAATATTCCTCTGGGCAAGAAGGCACCCCTCTTTATCATCCCCAACGAAGGGAAAGAGAGCATCTACGCCGGCAGCGAGGACATTTTTGCAAAGCTTGCCTACTGCAGCGAGGTCACTTTTGCGGACAAGGATACATCAGGTGACAATGCGCTCACCGTGGTCACAAATACAGCCAAATATCTGATTCCTTTGGATTCACTCATCGATAAGCAAAAGGAGATCGATAGGCTGAATAAGGAAAAAGCAGATCTCGAGAAAAAGATTGAAGTTACGAACAGCAAACTGAACAATCCACAATTCATCTCCAAGGCACCGGAAAATGTCATAGCCAAGGAAAAGGAAAAACTTGCTTCCTTCAGTGCTCTTCTTGAAGAAGTGATGAAAAGTCTGAGCATTTACGAATAATACAAAAAGCTCCTCCCATGAAGCCGGGTGTCCCGACCTTCTGAGAGGAGCTTTTATATGATAACTCATTCAAAAAAAATCATATCCACTTCGCAGATATCTTCCGGACGGCGGATATTATTTATCGTTATACGGTAGTCTGCTGAGTTCCCGTCATCGACAGCTGTTTCAAAAAGGATGTGTGCATCTCCTGATCCTATGATCGCGCCAGAACAGTCAAGCAAAGTCACATTCATATCGATAAAGCTCAGTGCTTTTCCCGATATGTTTTCCAGTTGCCCGGAGATCTCCACGGTTTTCCCGTTTATCTCCACTTCCATTGACTTAACAGCCCATATGCTGCTTTCCTCTGCATTGCTCTCGACGGGCAGATCCAATCGATATCTGCCGGCGCAGCCCGCTGCAGTCATAAGAAGTGCCGCAAAGATTGCAACGGAAATGAATCTAGTCCTTCTCATAAGAATCAGGCTCCTTAATCCTATGAAACAGTATATATTCTGCTGATAATGTTGGCTACGTTTTTAATCATATGATAATCCTCTTATAAAACAGCCCGGAAATGAGCTTCAGCCGCAGTGACACAGAAGTATCACGTGTACTGCTCAATATTAGAGAAGTTATCCGTAACATATTTATCCAAGCCATGGATATGACCATCCGGGAAGCGGTCTATTTAAGCTTTTTTCCCCAACCGGGTCTTTCGACTCCCGGATTATGGAGTATAATACATTCAAGATAAACATGAAAATACACTGCACAGGAGGAAAACAAGTGAACAGCGACAGACTGGAACGCGTGATGGCGCGAATGAAGAAAAATGGGCTCATGCAGATGGCAGTCAGCGATCCGATGAGCATATACTACCTCACAGGGCAGAGGATATATCCCGGTGAAAGAATGCTGGCGCTGCTGCTGCGACGCGGCGAAAAACCGGTCCTCTTTCTGAACGAATTATTCACTGCAAAAAACGGACCTTGGGAGACAGTTTACTACAACGACTCGGATGACGCCGTTTCGCTTATGGTGCCTTTTATCAACGAAAACGAGACGCTGGGGATCGACAAGGACATGCCGTCGCGTTTTCTCATCAGCCTTATGGAGAAAAATGCCGCTTCAGGATATGTAAATGCGTCGGGAAACGTTGACCTGGTGAGAGCAGTAAAAGCTCCAGATGAACAGGAAGCAATGATAAAGTCCTCTGAGATCAACGACCGCGCAATGGGACGCTTCACACTGTTGGTCAAGGAAGGGCTCACGGAAAGCCAGATAGCTTCCCTTATACCGGATATATACAAGGAGGAAGGAGCCCAGGGCGTTTCATTCTCCCCAATCGTTTCTTTCGGTATGAACGCAGCTGATCCTCATCACGGACCCGGCAGATCTGTTCTGACTAAAGGACAGTGCGTGCTTTTCGATGTGGGGGGGAAATATGACGGCTATTGTTCTGACATGACAAGGACCTTCTTTACCGCACCGCCAACCGACAAGCAGAAGGAAGTATATAATACCGTTCTGGAAGCGAATCTGGCCGCGGAAGAAATGATCCGCCCGGGAGTCCGTCTGTCAGATATAGATAAAACAGCAAGGGATATAATCACAAAGGCCGGCTACGGCAAATACTTCACACATCGCCTTGGGCATTTCATTGGTCTTACCGAACATGAATACGGGGACGTATCCTCTTCAAGCGACTGGATCGCGGAGCCGGGGATGACATTCTCCTGCGAACCAGGTATATATCTGCCCGGTGATTACGGAGTACGTATCGAGGATCTTGTCCTCGTTACAGAAACAGGTTGCAGGGTGCTTAACGCATACCCCAAAGAACTGACAGTCCTGGCGATATAAAAAACAGCTCTGAACACTTTAAAAATAGACTGTAAATATCCTTGTTTTTGAAAAGGCCATCTGGTTGGAACCAGATGGCTATATTCTTGGGCTGGTAATCTGCCGCCCTTTTCCTTATTACATCGGATCAGCTACTGCTGTCCGTTCTTCACGCGTTCCTCCGCCTCGTCTATGACCTTCAGGACATCCATCTCCTTAACTGTCACCGTCTGCTTGGGGAGAAGCTTGTTGAGCTGAGCATCGGATAAACCGAAATAATTCTTGACCATCTGGCGGAAAAGCTCCGGACGGCGGCAGAGGAAATCATAGGCCTGATGAGCTTCAGACTGGAAATGGGCACGGCTGATGTTCCATCTTTTCAGATTGTCGTTCACCTCAGGAGCTATCTCTTCGAAACGGGAATACCAGTATGTGAGAATCTGATCAGTATTGAAGATCGTCGGCCAGTAACTGGATAGCCGTTCCAGGAACCTCTGTCTGAAATAATTGGATTTCATCAGGTTGTATATTAGCGATGAATCGAAATAGTTATTGACACCGTGGCCGGCAGGGTTTGTGATCAGCTGCAGGTTGTTCTGTGCCGGTACATAGATCGCATAATCCAGGTCGTAGGTGAACCAGCGCCATTTAGCGCCTTCCTTATTCTCACGCCACCATTTCAGGTTGACCGTATCAAAATTCGAGTAGTATATATGCATGAGGTAGGTGTCGATCATATTGTCCACATCCATCATACTCTCTACACGCTTCCAGTTGTCCGCGTTGTTCAGGTCTGCGCTACGGATAAATCCGATGAATTTCCAGTATTCCGTATATGAGCCGGAATGGACCCCGTGGCCGAAGGATATGATATCGACATTCTTTTCGTTGATATCGTAGTAGCTGCTGAGGTACTCCTCATTCTCCTTTTCCCTGATGTTATACAGACCCCAGTACTGGCCGTTGATATAAACGACGCACGGGCGGAAACCCTGATAATCCAGATCCATCTGAGTAGCACCCAGCGTTTGGAGCACACCGTCTTTGATCATCAGGTCGTCCCAGTCGTTTCCTCCGGAACGAAGGAGGAAATTCCCGAAATCCTTTGCCCTTGTATCATCATCGGGGAACAGGTCATATTCGATCCGAGAATGCCCGACGGTCTCCGTAAAGTTGACGCTCATGGATTTTTTCGCTTCAAAAACGGTCATATTGCCATGTTTATTGATCGTGGCGTCCTCGCTGAAACCGGAACCGTCTGTCTCCAGCAGTGTAACGTTGACCGGGACCCTGCGTCTGTCCGAATATATGCTGTTATAGATGCCGCCGTTAAAAAAGTTATTCGGCTCCGATGCTATGAATACTATAGGCAGGGCATGGTGTGTATTGATCAGATAATTGGCTGTGGTGATATAGCTGTCCAGACGTCCATCCATCACGGACATAGCCCTGACCGTTGCATTGGCGGTGACTTCGAAAGGACCGGTATAGACTTTGGATTGACTTGTCGGGCGGGAGCCGTCCAGCGTATAGTGGATCACCGCGCCCGGCTCAAGGCAGAACAGATCGACGGTAACGCTGTCCTTGTACTGTCCCGTAGGGTTGCGGAAAAAGACCTGGGGAGAAAAGCCCGCGATACCTTCACCGTTGGCCTTCCCGGGAGAAGGAGTAGTGTAATAGACTTTGCGAGGATCGTCAGCACTGATGATTCCGATCGATGTATCGGCACGCATGACCCCGTATTCCATTACGTCCATCACGACATTTCCCCAGGAAATGACTATCTCCTCATCGTATTTGTCCAGCTTAAAAGTAGCGTTGATCTCCCCTTCCACACGGTTGAACCGACCTGATGCGTAAACGATGAGATAACCGTTCGCAGAGATCCTGGTTCCATCGGGGAAAGCCCATTTCTGAGGCTTGTTGAAGCTGTCGGAGAGATACCATCCCGTGAGATCCACATCCTCGCCGCTGATATTGGCGATCTCTATCCAGTCTTCTCCGCCCGTAACGGCGCTGACCGCCTCACTGATAATTAACGGCCCGCCTTTACGGCCGGCCGCTTCTTCGATACTTTCAAAGCCCTTTGTCTTATTCGGGAGCCCTGGTGTAGGAACTGTAAAATATTTCCATTTGGTGATGTCTTCATGATCCCGTCCGTAGGACATATTGTCCGGCATATGAGGAACAGTGACGGAATCCGCCTTTACCAGTCCCGGGGAATAGAGCGACAGTAATTCCCCTTCCGAAAGCTTGAAATTCGAGTGGATATACCCCGTGCTCTTATTCTTGCCGGAAGCAAAGATTATCAAATACTCTCCGCTTTTAATAGTGCAGGAAGGGATAACGTATTTCCTCAGTTTTGCGGGATTATCCGAAAGATACCATCCTGTCAGGTCTATATCCTCGTCTGTAGTATTGTACAGCTCGATATAATCTGAGAAATCCCCGTCATCGTCATAAAGCGACTTCTGGCCTGAAGAGCAGACCTCACTGATGATTACGCTCATCCGGTATTCGGGAACCTCGGAGGTCCCGTTGGGTGATTTAGTGAGGATCAGGCCAAGGACAACGAAAAGGAAGACCACCATGGTGGCTTTGATGAAAAGCTTCGTGCGGGAAGAGGCGCTCTTCCTTACTGTACGGACTTTTTTAACGGGCGAAGAGACCGTCCTAACCTTATTTCCTTTGCTGTTATTAGCTTTGTTGTCAGACTGCATATTATAAAGCCAGATCTCCGTTATATTTGATGAAGGCAGTATTTATGACCTTGTCGCTTGCCTTGAGGGCATTCAGTGCCTTTTGGCCGGGGAGCTTTTTAAGCTCCATAGTGACCTCGGTAGTGTCGTTATTGAGTGTTATCGACTTGATATTCGAGGAACTCAGGATCTTCTTTACCATTTCTACCGCAGAAGAGTCGGACAGGCGTATCACCGCCACGCAGGGCGAGACGCCCTTGGAAAGGTTGGCCAGCAGGTCGGCCACGATGATCAGGGCGCCGATGAAAACGGATCCGACAAGTGCGACCAGAAAGAATCCGATCCCGCATGTCAGTCCTATAGCTACAGCCCAGAACATGAAGGCGATATCCCGGGGATCCTTCACGGCAGTACGATAGCGCACCATCGACAATACGCCGCCGGTGCCTATTGAAAGTGCGATGTTTGATGATATCGGCATAATGATAAGCGCGGTCACCATGGCTGAAAGGAGCATGGAAATCGCATAAGACGAAGAATAGAGCGCCCCTTTGAAAGTGAGCCTGTACACGACCAGCAGGAGCAGGACGAGTCCTGCAACGACTGCCAAAGTCACCAGCATGAGCTTAGGTGTGATCTGAGCGTTCAGGGTCATGTATTCATCGAATAGTTGTTTGTTGAAGATATCCTTTATCCCCATTTTTCTACCTCCCAGCCATTCAAGGCTATATATCTTTTACAAGCCGTAAACTTTGAGACGGCTATGACTGTCTTATCCACGCAGCTCAGCAGATCCTTGGCCACCGTAGGCAGTGCCTCGTCATATTTGACTTCCAGGATCATCTGTGACGGTGAAGTCACCGGCAGCAGAGAGAGATCAGGAAGGAAGAAGTCGTCGCTCATAAGCCCCGTTGCCAGATGCTCGTCAAAGGTTATGCGTACGTTGAACGGCTCATAGATGAATGCCTCACGGAAATAATCGGTTATTACGCTTGGGCGCAGGACCCTGTGCGCATTGGCGACGTAGATCTCATTGAGCAGCTCGTTGTCACTGTCCAGCATGAAACCGTAATCCCCGGAGATCATGCTCTCCGCCTGTTCCCTAGTTATCGTGGTGGAAAGCTTATATGAAGCGTTGTTGACCTTGACTTTCTTCTCAAGCTTGATCAGGGACGGATCGTTGTTGTACATCCTGATGCGGTATTTCTTTCTTTCCAGCACTCCGGAGAGCTTTGTGAAATAATCCGTATCGTAGACGTCGTCAAAATAAAGGCTGCGTATGCCGTACCCTCCGTTCTCAAGAGAATACGGGTCACGCTTGAAGGCGGCGGAAAGGCCGCTCTTAAGGACGGCGTATTCCTTCAGATCTATGAGATATTTCAGTTCCGTGCGGTATCTTAGTTTTCCCAACCTACGACCTCTGAGATTATAATACAGGTTATCTGCCCATGTAGCAACCGCAAAGACACATTTGTGCCGAATTCTATCAGCGGCGGACAAAAAAACGGCCTTCAGCCGTTTGCTAATGATAATGGCGGAGAAGGAGGGATTTGAACCCTCGCACCGCTATTAACGGTCTACACCCTTAGCAGGGGCGCCTCTTCGGCCACTTGAGTACTTCTCCGAATCGATCCCATCTATAAAGCTTCATGATTATATAACACACCGGACCCAAATGCAAGAAAAAGCGTGCTAAAATCATCATGCTTCGGAGGAAACTGTGTTATCATGTGACCATGGAATTCAAATCCCGTTTAATGGAAGAAGCCGATATCAACAGGGCAATGAAACGCATTTCCCATCAGATAATAGAAGCCAACAGGGGTACAGACGGTCTGGTGATCCTAGGCATACGCCGCCGCGGTGTGCCTCTTGCATATGCAATTGCAGGAAATATTAACGATATTGAGGGAACAAAGCTCCCCGTAGGGATACTTGACATCACTTTCTACCGCGATGACATCACCCTCAAGTACCAGGACCCGACTGTAAACAAGACCAATGTGCCATTCGAGATAACCGGCAAGCATGTGATACTGGTGGACGACGTCATTTTTACCGGAAGGACAGCCAGGGCGGCGATGGACGCCGTGATGAACCTCGGCAGGGCCGCCACGATACAGCTGGCTGTGCTGATAGACCGCGGACACCGCGAACTGCCGATCAAAGCCGACTACGTCGGGAAAAACGTACCAACATCAAAAAAAGAGGTCATCGCAGTGAAGGTCGCCTCTATAGACGGGGAGACCTGCGTAGACCTCTACGAAAAATAACCGATACTATCTTTATATCTCGCTGATCTCGTCAGCCTGGCTTGCCAATTCTATCTCTCTTTCAAAGAAGAGCAGTTCCTTATTGTGTTTCGAATAGCTCTCGCAGCCGTAGGAAGCGATATATACAGCGCTGTACGGGTTTGCGGTGAGCTCGCTGACAGCCACCAGAATCTCCTGGCCCTCACCGAATACGTCTTCCAGGAAAGCGAACATATTCTCCATCTTGATGCCTATCTCCTTAACGAGGGCATTTTTTTCTTCGATCTTTTTGGAGAAAGCGTCGCGAACGGTTTGGAAGCGCGAAGCTTCGTCGGCGAAATTGCCGAAAGAGACCGCTTTCATGCAGTCCTCCAAGAACTCCCTGGCTGAAGACAGCATATCGCTCTCTTCCTTGGTGAGTATTCCGGCCTTGTTGAGCGTCATGACCTTTTCGTTAAGTGCGTTGATCTTCTCTTCAAGCAGGGAGGAAGTCTCACTTCCTGACATGGATGCCTCCCTGATCTGCATGAGCATAGGGTACAGTTCCGAGAGCAGCGACTTAAGGGAAGCAAGTTCCCTGCAGCTGGCGGAGATATCATCGATGAGCAGACCCAGAAGGGAGAGCCTTTCCGTGAACCTCGCGCGACGCAGAGTTGATCTTATCGACTGGGAAGCATTGCCGGAAAGTATCTCCCCTACCCTGTAATCCGCGGAATACTTGCGGTAGAGCTCGTAATAGACGGCGAAATCCTTTGCCGTTTTCTTGTTCTGTATGTACTGACTGATAAGGTCGAAGTCCACCGGTATGTCCAACAGCTCATAGAGCTTTATCATATCGGAAAGGTCCTCCCAGCCTCTGGCTGTAACGAAGCTCTTTCCTTCGGGAGTGGATTCGAAGATATAGAAATCCGACTTCCTTACTTCCAGATATGCCATGATCGAACCGTGGACTGCCTTTTCGTAGGCATACTGCTTCCATACATTCAGATCCGCCTCGACATTGATGATCTTGAGACGATCCAGAGTCACTATGTCAAATTCGCGGACGGAATCGTTATATTCGGGAGGGTTGCCTGCGGTAACTACCACCCAGCCATCCGGGACCCTGTGCCTGCCAAACACCTTGTACTGCAGGAACTGCAACATCGCCGGAGCAAGAGTTTCGGATACACAGTTGATCTCATCCAGGAAGAGGATGCCTTCCTTCAGACCTGTTTCTTCCATCGCATCATATACAGCCGCGATGATCTCACTCATCGTGTATTCAGATACCGAGTATTCTCTGCCCCCGTAATTCTTCTTGACGATATAAGGCAGCCCGATGGCGCTCTGCCTGGTATGGTGGGTCATCGAGTAAGTCACGAGAGCTATGCCCATCTTGCTCGCAGTCTGGCGTACGATTGCCGTTTTGCCGATGCCAGAAGGCCCGACTATGAACAGCGGGCGCTGTTTTTCCGACGGTATCAGATACCTGCCGAAGCGGTCTTTCCTGAGATATGCGCGTATAGCGTTTTCCACCTGGTCCTTTGCCTGTTTGATGTTCATCTTCAGCCTCCCCTTATAATTCCATGTCTGCTGTATAGCTTATCCTGTAAGCCCTGAGTATATCAGGCAGTCTGTAGCGTGATTTCTGCGAGTCGTTCACTATCTGAACAACTCTGCCCCTGATTCCCTCGTATCGGCCATCCGCCTCGACACTGTCCCCTACACGTACCTGAACGGAGCTGTTGCATTTGACTGTTTCCATATTGTCGAAGAGCACCATAACGCAGCATTTGCCCGGAGTCATGATATCTTCCTTCAATTCGTACACTTCTTTTCCTCTGGCAGCAAGGTACTTGAGTATAGCCGCGCTTGCCTCTGCCGAAGAATAGTCAGCAGCCAGCGCCGCATAGCATGCTGGGTCTATGAACCTGCCCCCGTCTTCCAAAAGCGCACATACGCCCTTGGCGTCGTCGATGTATACAGAATACCGCATCATGAGATCCTCGCATTTTTCCACGGAAGAATCCTTAAGGGACTCTCTCCTTTCAAAAAGCTCCGATAGGATATCTCGTTTTACGGAGCTATCAGTGAACTGCCAGATATTCTCAGCAAGAGCGTCGAAGTCCAAGAACGGGTCGCCGTTCAGATTTAGGAACCTCAGCATGCCTATGTCGCGCAGTCCGACCTGGCTGTCGTCGGGCATTATCAGTTTCTCCGGGCAGCAGCCCTCAAAAGCGGTTGAGGCGATCCTTTTCAGCGAGGACGGGACATTGATGCTCTTCATATTGACGCATCCGCGGAAGGCATTCTCTCCAATCCGCCTGACGGTGTCGGGAAGATCTATCCTGTGGATGGTAGTGCAGCCGTCAAAAGCCTCGTCTCCGATCTCTTTTATACCGTCAGGGACTTCGTAATACGCTTCCGCACCATAGTAGGAAAAGACCGTGCCGTTAACGGTCACCAGCCCCCTGTCGTCTCTAAGACCTATGCAGTCCTTGAACGCTTTTGAGGATATGCGACAGCCCTGCTCAGGGAGACTGACCTCCTTGAGTGATACGCATCCGGCAAATGCACCGGGGCCAATGATCATAGAAGGATTGGATATCTTAAGGGAAGAAAGCCCTACACAGTCGAAAAACGCTTGGCGGTCGATAAGCGTCAGGGACTGGGGAAAGACTATCCCATCCAGTTTGCGGCAGCCTGAAAAACACTCCACTCCTATAGTCGTGAGGCCTTCCGGCAGGTTTACGATGGAAAGTGACGGGCATCCGTAAAACGCTCTTTCCGGAAGGGCTGTTATCCCTTGGGATACAGTCAGCTGGGTCAGCCCCCTGCATGCCTCGAAGGCGCTCTTCCCCAATTCCGCAAGGGTTCTGGGAAGAGTCACGTTTTTGAGACCGCGGCAATTATAAAAGGCAAAAGCCCCCAGTTTTTCCAAGTGGCGGGGAATATTCACCTCTCTTAAGGAGCGGCAATTGGCAAAAGCCTCCCTGTATATCTCCTTAACACCGCCCCACAACGATACCCTCTCGAGGTTCTCGCAGCCGTTGAATGCACCTTCGCCGATGATCTCAACACTTTTTGCCATCGCTATGCTCGTGATGGCTTTGTTTCGACGGAAAGCTTCGGCGGCGATCCCTGTCACGCCTTCAGGAATGACTATTGAGGAAGCGGTACCCGAATAGGAAACTATGACGCTGCCATTGAAAACGAAATCGCTCATCTTAAGTTCGCTATGTCTCCTTCGGTGAGCACCAGCTGCATCGCCCAGGGAGGGACCTCCGGTTTTTTCTTATTCTCTTCTACAAAGATGAAAGCCACCGGATAAGCAGGCGCCTTCTGAGGAAAGCGGCCTCTGCCGTCGGTGAAGTATATGAGCCCGTTGAGGCGTTTGAGCTCTTTGTTTTCAATCATCCTGTCCGTGTACTCGAACACGGGACGGAAATCAGTGCCCCCGAATCCGGACAGCGGCATATCTCTGATATAGTCATCGAATTCTTTTCTGGAAGTGATCTTGTAATCGTTCTGTACAGCCGCGTCACACTGAATGATATGGATATTCACCTTTGTGAAAAAGCTTTCGGTGTCCATCAGGATCGAATAGGTCTTGTTGAGGAATTGCTGCACAGTCTTGCCGTGACAGCTTCCGGAAGTATCTATAGCGATCACGAATTCGCTGATCTGATCGATCTCCTTGTATTCCAACGGTTCTATTAATGGCATATTCTGGTAGAGTTGCAGCCCGTAGCTGTAGAAGATATAATCAAACTCGTCCTCGTTTATTTTCATCCTTTCACGCCTGCGGGCAAATTTCCTTAAAAAAGAGGAATAATCGACTTTGTCGCGGGTGACCTCCTCGATATTCTGAACGATACCTCCCGCAGCGTCTCCGTACCTATCGCTGTCGCTTTCCAGATCGATCTGAACGCGGCGGCTGATATCCTCCCATTCCTGTTCGGTCAGGCTCGGCATTCCTCCTCCGCCGGTCTCGTTCTTCTCACTGCCGTTCCCTTCGCTTTTGCTCCTGTCCTCTTCGGGATACCAGAGCTCGTGGGAATCGCGCGTAAAAAGCTCCTCCAGACTGACCAGCTCGTCCTCAGTGACCGGAGTGGTATGAAAGTAGTCATACACTTTTTCTGCGGTAATCAGACCTGTAACGGATCTTATCTTTTCCGAGGCGGCTTTTTCTTCCTCACGTCTCTCCGGCTCGTTGTCGTCTATCCCTATTGATGCAGCGATGGTCTCCGAGGCTATATCGCAGGAAAGGTTCCACAGCCGCCGGTCTATTGAAGGTGACACAAAGGGGTGCTTAAAAACAAAGTGCAGCACACAGTGCAGGTAGTCCGCGGCGACTTTTCCCCTGCCCTTTTTATAAGAAGCGAAAATATATTCGGGGTTGTAGTGGTAGTTCACTCCGTCGCCGGCGACGGTATCGGTAAACTCATCGCAGAGGAATTCAAAATTGAATATAGCTATATCAAGGTACCTCAGCTTTATGAAGAGGTTGGCACGGCACATATTCAGTATTTCTTCGCATAGCCTGCGGGTTTTATCCGTAACGTCCATATCTTAAGTATTATACAACATGATCATGCCGTTTTCAAGTGAAAGAATCCGCCCACGAGATCCATGCACAGCAATTATATAAATAAAAGAGGTATGTGTGATAGAATAAAAACATGGCAAGCCTAGCCGATCTCATCATCAAAAATGGGCTGGTATATTCATCCGGCGGATTTGTTAGAAAAGACCTTTGCATATCGGGAGGAAAGATCGCATCCTCTGTTGCAGACAATGCGGGAACGATCGATGCAGAGGGCGGGTATGTCTGCCCGGGTTTTATAGACATACACACCCACGGCGGAGCCGGCATAGACGTTAACTCCGCGGATGAAGAAGGCGCGGAAAAGATACGCCGTTTCTTCGCCTCAGCCGGAGTGACAGCTTTTTTTGCCACCATAGCAGCCGACAGCAGAGAAAACACGATAAGAGCCATCAGAGTGTGGCGCAATGAGATGCAGAAGACGGGCATCGGATCCGAAATACTCGGTATCCATCTGGAAGGACCTTTCCTTTCTGCAGACCACGCCGGAGCTATCGATGCCGGAAAATTAAGAAATCCGGATCAGGAGCTTTTTGAGGAATACCTCGAAGCCGGGGAAGGAGCCGTACGGTATATGACCATTGCTCCTGAACTGCCCGGTGCAATCAGTCTGATAGAGAAGTACTCTTCCCGTCTGACCTTTGCCATCGGGCACAGCGGTGCTGATTATCTGACGGCGATAACGGCAAACAAAGCTGGTGCAAAGAGCGTGACCCATCTGTTCAATGCTATGGCTCCATTTCATCACAGGGGGCCGGGAATACTCGGAGCAGCCTCTGACAGTAACCTGACATGCGAGCTTATATGCGACGGCCGTCACGCAGATCCTTCCGCCGTCAGGATCGCACTAAAATGCATGGGTTTGAGCCGCATAGCAGCAGTTACGGACAGTATGCAGGCAGCGGGGATGCAGGATGGCGAATATGTTCTCGCAGGAAGAGCCGTTACAGTAAAAGGCCCTGACGCTATGCTGCATGACGGAACAAGGGCAGGCAGTGTACTGACGATGGACAGGGCACTCGCCAATCTCATGAGCTTTGCGGGACTGTCACTGGAAGAAGCGCTGCCGCTTCTTACCGCTAACCCTGCGGCAATCGCAGGCGTCAGAAACCGCAAAGGGAGCCTGGAAGAGGGGAAAGACGCGGACATAGTGATACTCCGCAGAGACTGTTCGGTATACGCGACGATAACATCGGGAATAACGGCATTCCCTCAAATATAAATAACACAGGAGGATATTATGGATCTTGAAACAGCCAAAAAAGATTTTAGGGACGTTGTGGAGAAACTCCACGCATTCCAGCACGCCATGGGCATCATGTCGTATGACGCACTTACTACAGCGCCTTCTGATTCCGCTGAAGGCAGAGGCAAATCGATGGGTATACTTTCGCGCTATACCTATGACCTCACAGCCGGAGAAAAGACCCAGCAGGCAGTCGCATATCTGAAAGAACATCTGGACGAACTTGACGAGCTTACTGCCAGGGAGGTGACCGAATTCGACAAAAGGAACGAATACACGAGGAGCATCCCCGCAGACGAATACGTACGCTACCGTATGCTTCTCAATGACGCTGACGCGGTATGGCACAAAGCTAAGGAAAACAGCGACTTCGCTTCCTTCGAGCCTCTGCTGCAGGAGATCTTTGATTCCAACAAGCGTTTCGCCAAATACTATAAGCCTGACGAGGATCCATACGACGTACTGCTCGACAGATACGAAAAAGGCATGAACAAGGAGATGCTGGACAAGTTCTTCTCCGGATTGAGGGAAAAGATTGTTCCGCTGATCAAGCAGATTTCCGAAAAAGAACAGATCGATTCCGATTTCGTGAATCTGGCCTACCCCATCGATAAGCAGAGGGAGTTCTCTTCCTACCTTATGGATGTGATAGGAATCGACAAGACCCACTGCATTATAGGTGAGACAGAACATCCCTTCACTACAGGCTTCAACAAGAAGGACGTCCGCATCACCACACATTACCATCTGAACGATTTTACCCGTTCGATGTACTCGGTGATCCATGAAGGAGGCCACGCTCTGTACGAGCTTCATGCAGGAGAGAAATACGAAGGAACGGCCATAGCTGGAGGGAGTTCGATGAGCATCCATGAAAGCCAGTCCCGTTTTTACGAGAACCTCATCGGGCGCAGCAGGGAATTTATAGGCTATATCTTCCCGAAGCTCAGCGAGATATTCCCGGAACAGACAGCAGGACACACTGCAGAGGACTTTTACAGGGCGATAAACAAAAGCGAACCATCTCTCATAAGGATTTACGCAGACGAGCTGACATACCCCCTGCATATCATGGTGCGCTACGAGATCGAAAAAGCGGTGATGTCCGGAAAGGCTGAAGTCAAGGATCTGCCGGAGCTCTGGAACGAAAAGATGAAAGAATATCTCGGAGTAGACGTACCGGACGACAGGAACGGCGTACTTCAGGATTCACACTGGTCCGGAGGCAGCATAGGTTACTTCCCCTCATATGCACTCGGCTCTGCATACGGCGCGCAGATGCTCTACCATATGAAGAAGGACTTTGACGTGACAGCAGATGTTGCAAAGGGAGATATTTCCAGAGTTACAGGATGGCTGACTGAACGCATCTACCAGCACTGCCGCATGTATGATCCCGGAGACCTGCTGAAGATGGCCTGCGGCGAGGAATTCGATCCCCATTACTTCACCGATTACCTTACGGAAAAATATACCGATCTTTATGACCTATAAATTGGCAAAAAAGCTTGCTTAGCCATAGAAAGGTGATATAATTTTTAAGCTACCCTGACCTGATTCGGCGCTCCTCCAGCGCGTGTCCGGTCAGCGGCGGATATCTATCCATACAGGAGGAAATATGATCGATAGACAGCAGATTGCCGAAAAATACGGCAAACATGAAGGCGACACAGGCTCACCCGAAGTTCAGGTAGCTATCCTGACAGCGAGGATCAACCTGCTCAACGGGCACCTGAAGGAGAATCCCAAGGACAACCATTCCAGGATGGGGCTTCTCAAAATGGTCGGCAAAAGAAGAAGGCTTCTCAACTACCTGATGAAACAGGACATCGAAGCCTACCGTAAGCTCATCGAATCACTGGGACTCAGAAAGTAATATCGATAATGGTTTCCTGCGTATAAGCGGGAGGAAGCAAAAGCTTTCTGACAGAATTCAGAAAAGTACTTAAAGAAACGGCGCAACTTTCGGTTGCGCCGTTCTTTATTTCAAATATGGCCCATAGTAATGAAGCAGATGCATCCATGTACTGTTGCAGCCAGTTTCAGTTCTGTAACGATGAGTGCCCCGTAAGACAGCGAACGGATGCCGTTCATAACGGAACGTAACGGTCTTTTAGCCTGTGGCCCGGGATATAGCTCTTTTTACTCGGGATATGGGATTAATTAGCGGATAATTCTTCATAAAACAGCATATTGGTGGTAATATTGACGAGTATATATATTTGCTTAAAAGTTGCCCGTATTCAGGTTACGGAAGCCTCTTTTTAGGTAATCACGGAGGAAAATCAGATTGAAACAAGTATTTAGAACCGACCTTGCGGGAAGACCGCTCGTGGTCGAGACCGGGGAGCTCGCACAGCTGTGTAACGGAAGCCTGCTGATCTCTTACGGGGACACGAGCGTACTGGTCACCGCATGTATGTCCAAGACAGCCAGAGAGGGGCAGGATTTCTTCCCCCTGACTGTAAACTATGAAGAAAAGCTTTACGCAGCGGGCAAGATCCCCGGAGGATTCCTCAAAAGGGAGGGCAGAGCCAGCGACAACGCCACGCTCAATGCCCGCCTGATCGACAGAGCCATACGCCCGTTGTTCGACAAAGGATTCAGAAATGAAGTCCAGGTCGTATGTACGATCATGAGCGTGGAATACGACAACCTGCCGCAGATAGCCGGACTGATCGGCTCATCCATCGCCCTATGCATATCGGACATTCCCTTCGACGGTCCTGTGGCCGGAGTGAATGTCGGCATGATAGACGGAGAATTCGTCCTCATGCCCACCAGTGCACAGAAGGAGCAGAGCGTACTGAACCTCACGGTTGCAGGTACTAAAGACGCAGTTCTCATGTTGGAAGCCGGTGCAAATGAAGTCAGCGAAGATACTATGGTCAAAGCTATCTTCTTTGCCCATGAAGCGATCAAGAAGATCATCGAATTCGAAGAGGAGATCATTGCCGTAGTCAATAAGCCGAAGGCAGTTCTCAAATACTACCGCCCCAGTGAGGAATTGGCGGAGGCAATGCACGACGAAGCGGCAGAGATGTTCGACAAAGCACTGCACGAGCCTGACAAGAAGGCTCGCACAGACAGCATCGACGAAGTCAAGGCTCTGTTGAACGAAAAATACTCCGTTCTCTTCCCGGATAACGTCATGGATATAAACGAGATCGCGGAAAAGATACTGAGGGAACTCGTCAGGAAGCAGATAAATGACGAAGGATTCCGCCCAGACGGGCGGACCCCGGAGGAAATCCGCCCCATCTCCTGCGAGGTAGGCAAATTGAAGAGGGTCCACGGTTGCGGACTGTTTACCAGAGGCCAGACCCAGGTCATGTCATCACTTACTCTGGGAACTCTGAAAGAGGATCAGCTCCTGGACGGTCTTACCGAAGAGACCAACAAGAGATTCATACACCATTACAACTTCCCGCCCTTCTCCACAGGCGAGACCGGAGCCTTCCGCAGTGCCGGAAGAAGAGAGATCGGACACGGCGCACTGGGCGAGAGAGCCCTTCTGCCCGTCATTCCTTCCACTGAAGAATTCCCATATACGATAAGGATCGTATCTGAAGTCCTGAGTTCAAACGGTTCCTCTTCCCAGGCATCGATTTGCGGAAGCACCCTGGCGCTCATGGACGCCGGCGTTCCCATCAAGGCACCGGTGGCGGGAATAGCAATGGGACTGGTCAAGACTGACGAGAAGGTCACCGTACTCAGCGATATCATGGGCATGGAAGACTTTTACGGAGATATGGACTTCAAGGTCGCGGGAACAGCAATGGGCATCACCGCTATCCAAATGGATATAAAGATACACGGCATCGACGCGGACATCCTCACGACAGCCCTGGAGAGGGCGAGGGAAGGCAGGCTTTATATACTGGACAAGATGCTCGCAGTCATCGACAAGCCCAGGGCCGAGCTCTCCGAATACGCACCGAGGATTACGACTATCACAATCCCTGTGGACAAGATCAGGGAAGTCATCGGCAGCGGCGGCAAGGTCATCAACGGGATAATTGCCGAGACAGGAGCAACCATCGATATCGAAGACGACGGCACTGTATACGTGGCATCCTCCGACGCCAAAGCAGCTGCCAGGGCTTTGGAGATGATCGAGAACATAGTGCGGGATATAGAAGTCGGAATGGTATTCACAGGCAAGGTAACCAGGATACTTCCTATAGGCGCAATGGTAATGATGCCCAATGGCAAGGAAGGGTTGGTCCATATCTCCAAGCTGGCAAACGAGAGAGTCGAAAAGGTGGAAGATGTGGTCAAGGTCGGAGACGAGATAGAGGTCAAAGCCGTCGAAATCGACAAACAGGGCAGGATCAATCTTTCTCGCAAGGCTCTGCTCCCGCAGAAGGCCGGAGCTTCAACAGAGGAAAAGCCAAGGAGAAACAGCAGCAACAGCGGGAACCGTAACGGCAGCAGGAACAATAACGGCAGAGGAAATACAGGCAGTAAGGGAAATGAATAAGACTTCGGTGGGGATAGTGAACCTGTCTCCCTACCCCGCTCCTTCGTATGCCACCCCGGGCTCTTCGGGGGTCGATCTGAGAGCAAACATAGCAGGTGAAATCGTAATAAACCCGAGGGAGATAACAGCCATCCCAACAGGTATCTTTATAGAGATGCCGGAAGGGATTGAAGCGCAGATACGATCAAGAAGCGGCATGACACTGAAACACGGCATCGTCGTTGCCAACGGCATCGGAACCATCGACAGTGACTACCGTGGTGAGATCAGCGTGATCATCACGAATATCTCGAATGAGCCTTATACAGTCTCTCCGGGAGAAAAGATCGCCCAGATGGTGTTCTGTGAATACGTCAAAGCAGAGTTTAACGCCAAAGAAACTCTGGATGATACTGAACGAGGAGCCGGCGGCTTCGGCCATACGGGGAACCGATAGACTATATGAAAATGAAATGCCTTATAGGGTGGCGGAAATATGCCTTAGTGAAAAACGAGGAAGCTTTCCGCCATGTTTCTGTTCAAAAATCCCGAAAAGTGAACATCTGAAGAAACAGCCTGACCTGCTTTCATACAATAACGGAGCTGAAAATGAAAACTATAGTACAGAAATACGGCGGCACGAGCGTTAATACTGCAGAGAAAAGAGAAATGATCGCAAAAAAAGCCAGGGATGTCCTTGCCCAAGGAGCAATTCCTGTCATAGTCGTCTCAGCAATGGGGCGCTACCCGTCCCCATACGCCACAGATTCTCTTTTCTCGATCATAGAAAAGGAAAGGGCGGACAAACGTTCTTCGGATCTGCTCATCTCGTGCGGAGAGGTGATCTCTACTGTCGTGGTCAGCGAGGACCTAAAGACAAAAGGGATTGACGCCTATCCGATGACAGGCTTTCAGGCAGGCATCCTTACCGACGACAGATTCGGTGACGCAGAAATAATCAGGATCGACACTTCCAGATTGGATGAAATACTGAGTCAGGGGAAAGTGCCTGTCGTGGCAGGTTTCCAGGGGATGAACGAAATGGGTGAGATACTTACCCTGGGCAGGGGCGGCAGCGATACTACTGCGGCAGCTCTCGGCAGGTATCTGTGTTCTGAAGCCGTGGAGATATACACAGACGTGGATGGTGTATTCAGCGCGGACCCAAACAGCGTCGAGGGGACCCGACTGCTCGAGCAGCTCAGCTATGACGATGTACTTGCCATGGCAAGATCTGGAGCGAAAGTCCTGCATCCGAGAGCAGTGACACATGCCAAACAGGGGCAGGTCCCCCTCTGCGTGATGAATACGACAAAGGAGAGGAGCACACCGCATACAATCATAGGCACTGAAACGATATCGGACATGCCATTTCTCGGTATTGCAAAATCCGAAGAAGGAAACATGACAAGGATAACGGTATTCATGCTCCCCGATGCATCGGAAGAAAGCAGCCTGATAGCTTCCGCTATCGAAAAAAACGGAATTTCGGCTGCAGATGTCCGGATAGAAGGAATCGCATATTCATTCCTGACTGACACCGCGGGTGCGGCAGATGCTGTCGCGATGCTGCATAAGACCTTGATGGAATGTTACTTTGAATCCTGACAACTGGAATACTGCATCATCAGAACTCTTTATGCTTTTCAGGGAATGGCCTGATCCTCAAGTCAAGCCATTCCTTTTCTTTCCACTTTTCTGAATGAATCTTTTCAGATCATGGCCGCCATGCATGCTCGGGCAGCATTTTCCATCGTCTTATAAGGAGCCCAGACAGTTCTACCTGACCAATTCATCAGACGCATAAAGCCTCCGATTCGGTCATACCTGCATACTTCCCGACATTCCATGTTAATACATAAACCCAGTCTCTTTGTTCCTGACATGGTATTCATGACGATATCGTTTCAAGTAATGATAATTGCTTTTCAAGAATGTCTTATGTTGTTTCACTGTTTAAAGGAACTGCCTCACCTATCAAAAGGTCTCCCCTGAAAAGAGGAGACCTGCACGATACAAAAGCTAAATGAAATACGAAAAAGGATCGTCAGTCCGGGATGTCTTCATCGCTGAGAACGCATATTCCCGCTTTCATGAACATCTCCGCTGCGATTCCGCTTCCCGGGATGATTACGGAGGAAAATGTTCCGTCGTAAATGCGGTGGACACCGCAGGAAGGACTATTCTCCTTCAAAATGCATTCCGCAGCGCCGAATGAGCGGATCGCCTCCAGTTCCTTTTCAGCTCCTTTGTAGTATTCATCAGTATATTCAATTCCATCGGAGGAAAAAACGCGCCGGACCCCGTCCGCCACTCTGATTTCGCATGGCATACGAGGTACCGAAAGCCCTCCTCTGCACTCTGGGCAGACGGTGATATATTCCTTATCTTCCAGATATTTAATGACCTTCACACTCAGATTATTTCCGCCTGAATACTTGCAGTCGGTTCCTATCAGGCAGGCGGAGACCGCCGTCTTTTTTTTCATGTTCCCTCTCTAAAAAAATCTTCCGCTTGGATTCAAGCGGAAGATGAAAGATCATCTCTTGTTTCTCTTCTTTCTGGCAGCCTCGGATTTTTTCTTTAATCTGACGCTGGGCTTTTCGTAATGCTCCCTCTTTCTGATCTCGGCCATTATGCCTGCCAATGCAGTCTTCTTTTTGAACCTTTTGAGAGCGCTTTCCAGAGATTCTCCTTCGCGCACTTTGACTTCAGACACTTTCAACACCTCCTCTGCATTGGTTTAGCCCTTCTTAGAAGAAGGACAATTAATTATATCAAACGGTGAGGTTAAGTCAATGAATAATTAAAGATATTTAACTTTTCAGCCCGCGGGCCAAGTCAGGACACGCCCGCCCATCAGATGGAAATGCAGATGTTTAACAGACTGCCCGGCATCTTCACCGCAGTTTGTGATGACCCTGAATCCTGTTTTGTCAACGCTGCATTTTTCAGCAACGATCCTGACGGCTTCATTAATCTTCTCCATAATATCGTCGCCTGCGGGAACAGAAAGAACGTTATCGTAATGCTTCTTGGGAATAATGAGCACATGCACAGGTGCCTGGGGGTCGATATCCTTGAAAGCAAGCACATATTCATCCTCGTATACCTTATCGGAAGGGATCTCCCCTGCCACTATCCTGCAGAACAAACAATCGTCCATAATCCACCTCGTTTCCAGTTTATGATCTATTTTACCATACTATTTTACAGTAAAAAATCTCGTTTGAGATAGACATGGATCCTTCCGGAATGAACAATACATTTCCCAAGCGTCAGCATATGCTGGAAAACCATGATGCCAATCCGTTTGACGATCCGGAAAACTATGACATCTTCCCTGACGTCAAAATCCACGGCAAAGAAGAGTTCATCATGGATACGTCCTAAAAAATCAAATATGAAGCCGGTTGAGAAGCAACATACGATCATAATATCAATAACGTTTCGCATAGCATTTCCGCCGGTCGTTTGCGGATGGTTTGTTTATTAATAATCTTTCAGTTCTCATTTTATCAGTACCGTTTTAAGGTAGAATTATGTATAAAGAAATGAGGTGTCTTTATGAACTCTGTTCGCTCATTAACTGCAGAAGACGTAAACGCGAGACTAAACGCAAAAGAATGCGTAAATCTGATGAGACAGACTTTCATCGATTTGGAAAACGGGAAAAGCAAACAGTATTTGCGCGCGGTCTTTGCGCTTTCAACAGGAAACGTCATGGGAGTCATGCCCGCTGATTTCAACAGCTTCTTCGGCGCAAAGATCCTCAGCGTCTACCCTTCAAATTATAGGCGTAACTTGCCTTCTCATCAGGGAGAAATTCTTGTCTTTGACGGTGAAACAGGCAGCCTGAAAGGCCTGGTCGATGCGATGTCTGTCACAGGTATCAGAACCGGAGCCTGCAGCGCCGTCGCGACCGATGTGCTCGCAAGTCCGTTTGCTTCAGTGCTTGCCTTGATAGGATGCGGACATCAGGGATGGTCACATCTTGCCGCAATAAAGGAAATCAGAGATCTGACGGAAATACGGGTCTTTGATCAGATCAGCGAAAAAGCCCAAAGCTTTGCCAAAGATGCCTCCGAAAGATACGGCGTTAACGTCATAGCCTGTTCATCGGTAAAACAAGCTGTTGAAACGGCCGACATCGTCTGTACTCTTACCTCTTCCAAAACCCCTGTTCTGGAAAGCGGCTGGATAAAGAAGGGATGTCACATCAATGCGGTCGGTGCCTGTTCCAAGGATGCCAGGGAACTGCCTTCAGATCTCGTTATTAGAAGCCGCTTCTACTGCGACAGCGTTGAATCCGTAATGAATGAAAGCGGAGATTTCCTCTTTCCGCTGAAAGAAGGACTTATAAGCGAAGGACACCTTTTGGGAACCGTTGGAGAGCTTCTTTGCGGAAAGATAGAAGGACGGACATCCGCTGATCAGATTACGATCTTTGAATCATTAGGAATGGCTGTTGAAGATCTCGCCGCTGCCGATTATGTATTGGGAAAGGATTGATACCATGAACAAAGAAGAATACCGTAAGCTGTTTTATGCATGCAATCACTGCGTCTATCTCGATCAGGCTTATGACTGCGGAAGCACGCTCTTTGGCATCAAGGCCATGGAAAAATATTTCAGTGACTGGAATAATGCCGCCGTTAACGTCGAAAGAGGGGGTCCGGGAAGGTTATCGCACTTCATCGTTGCAGATGAGACAAGAGAATTGATCCGCAGGCTGGTTAATGCGGAAAGCGCTGATCTTATTGCCTTTACCCGTAACACCAACGAAGGACTCAACGCGATCCTGCAGGGCTTTGAATTTGAGAAAAACGATAACATCATAACTGCCGAGATAGAACATGAATCTGTATTCATGCCGGCATTAAGAGCTGCAGAGACAAGAGGAATCGAAGTAAAGGTTCTTCCCACCAGAAAAGACGAAAAGATTCTATCTGAAGAACTGATCGCCCTCGCTGACGAGAACACAAGAATGATTCTCGTAAGCCATGTTCAATCCAAGAATGGCTATCGCATCGATCTGGAGAAACTTGGCAACATGTGCCACGAAAGAGGGATTTACCTGATTGTTGACGCGATCCAGAGCCTTGGCCTTGAACCGTTTGACATGAGAAAATGGCATGTTTCAGCCGTCAACGCCGCTGGATATAAAGGATTGAATTCCGTTATCAGCATCGCTTTCACGGCATATTCCAGAGAACTTCTCAGAAAGGTCCATCCGACATATGTGGCAGCTGGGTTCTGTACAGACATCACCAAAACCAAAGATGGATGGAAGATCATATGCAAGGATGAGGAGAACGCCCGCAAGATGGAAAACAGCTCGCTTGATAATCCGGGCATCTATGTTCTTCACGACGCTCTTGAAATCATCTTTGAAAGGGGCGTCGAAAATATCTACGAAGAAATCATGAAGCTCTACGAGAAACTCTATTCCGGGCTTAAACAGCTCAGGTATCCTCTTATCACCCCTGAAAACGGTGCGGAGCATCTGGGAATCATTGCGATGAAGCCGGAAGATCCGCAGAAGATGTTTGAGTTCTTCCGCTCGAAGAACATCGCCTTAAGCCGTTCCAGCAAAATCTACATCAGAGTATCACTGGGTGGATTCAATAATGAAGATGACATCGATTACTTCTTGAATGCTGCTGAAGAATATGCTGAACTTAGCAAGAGACAGTATTAAAAGAATAGATCATGGCGTATCAGTCGCCATGATCTATTCTCATTCAACGCAGTCTCTTCTCTTTGGTTCCCATACGGCACGATCCTCTGACCGCATGTTAAGGGAGTCACTTAAGATTCCGGTTAAATCTATTTATTTTCATACTTTTTCGCAATATAAACTCTCGCCTTCAAGAGACACGGCTTTCACCGGAACGATCTCATTAATGCATTCTATTACTGAAGAGAAAACGCATCGGATATAGTTTTCACTGTATCCCTCATAGAGACCGCTGCTGTTAACATATTCTGGAAGGACATTCAACGTTCGCCCAATCAGCTTTTTTTTGACTTCTGTGCCTGTTTTTTCCGAAACTTCCATGAGTCTGAGCACTCTGTCGTGCTTTTGAGCTCTTGTCAATTGGAAAGGCATCTCGGCAGCGGGAGTGCCTCTGCGTGGTGAGAACGGGAATACGTGCACGTGGGCAAAGCCAACCTCTTCCACGATGCTCACACTCTCCATGAATTCCTCCTCGCTCTCCCCTGGGAATCCGACGATTATGTCAGTGGTGAAGGAGGCATCCGGGAAATAGTTGCGCAGAATGCGGACACTTTCAATGTATTCCTCCCTCGTATATCGGCGGTGCATCCTTTTCAATACCTCCGTGCTCCCGCTTTGCAGGGAGAGGTGGAAATGAGGGCATAGCTTGCCTGTGGCTGCAGTCCTCGCCGCAAAATCCTCATCCACGAAAACCGGTTCCAGAGAACCAAGGCGAATGCGGCTGATGGCCGAACGGGAGGCCTCCTCGACGGCGTCAGTGAGCGTCTTTTCCCCAAAGGAATATGAGGCGATATGTATACCGGTCAGAACGACCTCCTTGAACCCTTCCCCGGCCAGCTGATCACAGGATGTCCTTATGAAATCGGCATCCATGCTGGACAGCCTGCCTCTGGCATATGGGATTATACAGTAGGTACAGAACCGGTTACATCCGTCCTGTATTTTCAGTGAAGCTCTGGTACGGGATTGGCGGTAGATGCCTTCCCTGTACTGACCACCCTCTTCACCGGGAATGAAGCCGCGCTCCTTCAGCTTGGCAAGAAGGAACGCAGCGGCTTCTTCTGCGTCAGTCTGTTTGAAGCATATATAATCCGGTCCCCCAGATATCTCTTCCCTGCCTCCCACTCTTGTCCAGCATCCGCCCACAGCGATGAGCGCATCCGGGTTGACCGACGCGTAATGTCTGATCGAATTGCGGGATTTCCTTTCGCTTTCCGCAGTGACTGCACAGGTATTGATGATGATGAGATCTGCCTCTTCGGGTCTGTCACAGCGATCCATTCCGGCAGACATCAGACGGGATGCTATCGTTTCGCTGTCGCAGAGGTTGACCTTGCAGCCCAATGTAAAAATAAAGAATCTCATGTCATCTGCTGCGGGCAAATGCCTCGTCCTTTTTTAACTGATC
>JAFZLL010000050.1 GCA_017551505.1 Eubacteriaceae bacterium | reverse complement strand
TAAAGAAGGACTCAGAGAGTACCTGAGGGATACGGCATAGGCATGTGATACAGCATACCATCACGATAGGGCAGGAACTGTCCGAATCCACAACGCCTGTGGAGCCGGCGGCCTCTGTATACGGCGATACGTCGCCGTATGTAAGCTGCAGCGTTGAAGCAGGAATCCCCCACTTCTCTAAGTGGCGGGAGTGTTCAAAGAAACTGTTCATCAGACAGCTCCAGTTACATAGAGCTGCTCCCAAAGCAGCCTTCAGGCATGCCTCCACTTTGCAGACCAGATCGCGAAGCTCCTCCCATTCATCATCCGTCAGTCCTGACAATGAACTGCAATGACGCTTCAAGACCAATATGCACCGTCCGATATAATCTTGTTAATCAGACAGGAAGACAGACCATGATCTGCCTTCGTATACCTGAAACTGCTTTTCTTCTTCAGATAGTCTGCACCATTCACAATTATCCATGTTGTTTCCCTATAAATACTGATTCAGCGATTTATCCAGCCGCTCTTCGGCGTCATAAGTTGGAAGGTATAATGCCTGACTAAACCCGAGCGTTGTCCTTCCACTGTCATTATATACACAGCATTTATGGTGTTACACTCCTAACAGGGAAACAGGGAAACAGAAAGCTTTATCGTTTATTGCCCTTACTGCGTCGGTGTTATCTATTACCATTCCTCGAGCGATCGGCATCTCGTATTTTTTCAACACGGTAAAGTTCTTTGTCGGTTTTGTGGGGGAAATGCCTTTTTTTACTTCGACAGGGTAAAGTGTTCCTTCCTTTACAAGAAGTATATCTACCTCTTTTTTATCTATGTCCCTGTAGTAATACAAATACTGAGCCGGATCCACACCATTGTTCAGAAAGCTCTTTATCACCTCGCTTACTACATAAGTCTCAAAGAACGCTCCGTTCATTATTCCATCTCTCAGCATTTCGGCAGACGGCCATTTACACAGAAATGAACACAGGCCTGTATCCATAAAATACAGCTTAGGTGACTTAATTATTCTCTTTGACATATTTGACATATATGGCTGAAGCAGGTAGATTATCCCAGATGTCTGCAATATCGAGATCCATCTCTTGCATGTGTCAACATTGATTCCCAGATCCCTCGAAATATCGCTGTATACAAGTTCCTGGGCAGTCCTAAGTGCCAGTATTTCAATAAAACGTCTGAACTGCATCTCGCTGGATGCTGAAATAAATTTTCGGACATCTTTCTCAATGTATGTATCAACATATGCTTTATAGTACGTATTCCGTTCAGATTCTCCGGTGCACACATCCGGCATTCCTCCCTGAAATATATCCTCAAATACAGCTATACTGCTTTTATAAAAATCCGGATGTGCATGTTGTTTTGCGATTGAGCTTTCAAAATCAACTTCAAATAGGGAACCTTCTATGCCTCTTTTCTCCATTTGTGTAAATCCTGCCATATTGATCACGGCAGTCCTCCCGGCAAGCGACTCAGATATTCCCTCCTGAAGCTCAAACTGATTCGATCCGGTCAGAACGAACATCAGTTTTCTCTGTTCTCCGTTCCGCATCCAGATACGTCGCTGCTCATCCACGATTCTTTTGATTTCACTTAAGAGACAGGGCTCTTTCTGGACTTCGTCGATAATGAGAGGCCATGGGTGAGACTCGAAAAACCCTTTTGGATTATTGTGAGCCAAAATCAGTTCATCGGAATCATCCAAGGTTACAAAACCGAATTCATCACCAAACAGATGGTCCGCTGTGGTCGTTTTCCCCACCTGTCTGCTGCCAAACAAAGTGATTACCTGGAATGACTCTGCGGCCTTTAACAAGATTTTCTCTATATCTCTTCTCATGTACATGCTGTCTCCACCGCCTTCCCAAACATAGAATAGCATATGGATTCGATTAAAACAATAGTCGACTATAGTTTTAATCGACAAATGGGCTTTTCATGTTGTATAAGCGTTGAGAATCCGCCTCACACAATAAACAAAAGCACGGAATCCATTGAAAAATGGCTTCCGGGCTCTGGTTAATCGATCTATATTATTCCCACTCTCCCGCCGAGGCCGTTTACGGCACATTTCATGGTCACGAAGAACGAAAAACACGGGATTATCATGTGTTCAGGGGCTGAAAACGGTACTGTTTTCGCCACTTTTCTATGTTTCGGAAAAATCTCGTTGCTATTTCGTGGTAAAAAGCTGACCACGACGTGGTCGTTTATTCCCCAATACTATTCCCCGGTTTGCGATTTCTGATCTGGGGAATAAACGGAAGATGAACTGTGGTATTTCGAGCTTGGTCACTTGACTGGGACAATTGACCACTGACTTCACCACCTGCACACTACTCTATCTTTCGGAAAAACCAAGGCGGGATATATATGATTTTCGGAAAAGTCTAACTAACAGTCAAGAAAAGGAGATACAAAAAAAAGTGGGCACACTTCATGCACCCACTGTTATGATTTTTGTACGCTTTACTCCCACTCGACAGGACTTAACTGATTCCGTTTAGGAATTATTGCTCGTCCTGTTCGTAGTTCCTTTGATTATTTGATCTGTCCATATTATCCAGCCTATCACCCTATCTGTTATCATTTTGTTATCAGCGTTGATAACAGAGACGGGAGATCGTTGCGGACAACTGTGCCAATATTATACTTGATTCACTTCAGAAGCGCAATACAAACCGGAAGCAAGACTTGTCATTCAAAAGGAAATGAACAGGGAAGAAAACGCTTTTCTTTCCTATCATCCTTGAATACATCAGATCATTTTCAGCCTTTCATGCATAACGAGCAAATCTTCCTTAGCCCCTGTCGGTGTAGGCCATTCTCCAGGATTTCCTAGTCGATCCCCGATTTTTCTCGGGATTATGTGTACATGAAAATGAGGGAGTGATTGACTCACGGGACTGTTGGCTGACATGATATCGGCCCCGTCGTAACCGCAGTCTTCAGTCAGATGTTTACTGACCTTCTGTACCATGGACCAAACCTTACAAGCCACATTCTCTGGACAATCTGTCGCGTATCGATAGTGCTTCCTGGGTATAACAAGAATATGTCCGTCATAATCCTTTGAGATGTCCATGAATGCGAGAGCCTCGTCATCCTCACAGATTCTGAGTCCCTGTATCTCACCGGAAGCTATTTTGCAAAATACACAGTCTTCCATATTTGTCTCCACTTATAACCAATAACTTGTTATTGCAGTCCGTAACAGCGAGTTCTGCCCATAATATAGATCCTCTTCTATTTCACTGCTTTTGGTTGGCCGTATTCCCGCTTCATAGCCTCAGTTGAAATGACCCACTGCTTGCCGTATTTACATGCGTCCACGCCGTTGACCAGCTTGCCGTAGGCAATCGCTTTCCGCAGCGTGCTTTCGTTCAGCCCCCAAAGCTGTGTGGCGTCTGTAAAGGCCATGAGCCCGTCAAATGGCGTCTTGACCGTCTCGCCGTTTTCAAACAGCTCGTCGCAGGACAGGTCAAGATCATCATTCCAGATGATCCCGTAGCCGCCCATATCGACCTCCACACCGGAGAACAGCTCTGGAGCATTCTCCAACGCCTTGAACGGCGCCCATTTTACAAACAGGGGCTTTACATCATAGATTTTCGTTACGCCCTCCGTAAACTGAACGCTTAGGCGATAGTCCGGCAGAGCGTTGACCGCTTTGACCTTATGGAACATAGTATCAACTCCTTACTCAAGGGGAGAAAGGGCCTTGAACTCCTGCGTCTCCCACATATGCAGAAGATCGTTTTTGTGGATCGCCGCCCATTCCCGGACCATAGCAAGCGCCTTTGGCGGCAGATGACCTTCCAGCACCTCGCCCGTCTGAATGTCAATGGCTGCCATATCTTCGCTGTAAAGTGCGTGAATATGCGGCGGGTTATGCTCCGCCTGCTGGAAATACATACGAATAATGATCCCGTAGAATCTGGACAATACCGGCATGGCTGAAACCTCCTGTTTGTAGTCACTTATATTATATCACGAAATCGTGAAAAATCAACTGCTGTCTGAATTTTTTTTGTGCGGGGACGAAAGCGGTGGAGATTGATTTGGTTCTGTTATCAAATCGGTATCAACGCTGATAACGCAAAACAGCAGACACTCCGAAGAATGTCTGCTGTTTCAAGCAATTCAGGATAATTCAGCACATGTTGAGTCAAGAAGTGTATTATTCCCACTCTACAGTCGAAGGCGGCTTGGATGTGATGTCATAGACCACTCTGCTGATATCCGTGACCTCAGTAGTGATCCTCTCAGAGACTTTCTCCAGTACGTCGAACGGGATGCGCGCCCATTTGGCCGTCATGAAATCCGAGGAGATTATCGCCCTTAAGGCTGCTGTAAATTTATAAGTACGTGTATCCCTGTCCACCCCGGTAGATCTCGTGTCTGTAAGTACCACGAAGTATTGGCTTATATCCGGAGCCAGTCCCGCCTTGGCGATCTCGTCACGGAAGATATAATCCGCATCGCGCAGTATATCGAGCTTTTCCTTTGTGATAGGTCCGATGATCCTCACTCCGAGTCCCGGTCCGGGGAACGGCTGGCGCGTTACGATGTTCTCAGGCAGCCCCAGTTCCTTTCCCAGTGCCCTCACTTCGTCCTTGAAGAGCAGCTTTATGGGTTCGATGAGTCCCTTGAAGCCGATGTTTTCAGGCAGCCCGCCGACATTATGATGGCTTTTGATCAGTCCTTCGCCGTTTATCAGACCGCTTTCGATGATATCCGGATAGATGGTCCCCTGGGCCAGGTAATCGACCTTGCCGATCTTTCCGGCTTCTTCCTCGAAGACCCTGATGAATTCTTCCCCGATGATCTTCCTTTTCTTTTCGGGATCCGTGACGCCGTCCAGTTTGGCCAAGAACCTGTCAGAGGCGTCCTTGTATATAAAGTTCATGTCCTTGTCCCTGAAGGCGTCCTGTACCTCCTGAGGCTCATTCTTGCGCATGAGCCCGTGGTTGACAAGTATGCATGTCAGGTTTTTGCCGATGGCTTTCGAGAGCAGTGCGGCGCATACGGAGGAGTCCACTCCGCCGGACAGGGCCAGCAGCACCTTGTTGTCTCCGACCTGCTGCTTTATCTCCTCCACCAATACTTCGGCATACTGCCTCATGTTCCAATCGTGGGCAGCCCTGCATCTGTCGGTGAGGAATGTTTCCAGTTCGCTGTCTGCAGGTTCGCTTCCGAATACCTTCATGATCGGAAGACCGAGCTCGGAAAGCTCTCTTTCCTTTGCGGTATAATCATTCGATGTCCCGCCTGTGAAGATCAGGCCGATCGGTGAGGCCTTTTTAATGTCGTCTAAGGAGGAAGCGCCTGCCATCAGCTCAGAATACACTTTCATGTCACGCACCCTGCGCGCAGTCAGCTGTTTGACGCTCTTCCCGAAATCGAGGATCACGACCTTTTGTTTATCCATTTTCTCTCTTCTTTCTTTCTGATAGCTAATTATAGCAATTATGGCAAAAAAATAAAAGATTCCGTATGTATAATACGGAATCCTGCCTGGTTCGTTCAGTCAAGTTTTACGACCGGCGAATCGGGAGCGTTCTTCTTGATGCTCTCGATGCCGTTCATGCATCCTGCCTTTGATTTATATCCTTCTCCTGTCAGTACGATCTGTCCGTTGCTGGCCTTGAGTCTGAAGCGGAATTCTCCGGCCTTGTCCTTGTATACCTCGAACTTGGGGTTCTTTTCCGTGGCGAAGCCCTCCACTGTCTGGTCTTCGACCGGCGCGCCTGCCGCTATTCTCCTGACGGATTCAACTCCCGCCTTGCAGTTGTCTTCTGTCGTGTAGACCTCGGAGACCCCGATGACTTCGCCGTTTCCGGCCTTTAAATTGAAAACAAATCCGCCGTTATTCGCTGCTTTAACTTCAAATTTGCCCATACCTGCTCCTTTTAGTTATATTCTTTTTCCAATTTTACAGCATTGCCCTATTTTTGTCAATTCCATTATTATTCTCATTTCTTCCTGAATTATTATTCATGGTGTTATAATAGCCCAAAGAGGAAATAAATGGATACATTGGAAACGAAGCGCCTCATCCTCAGGGGGTGGGAGGCGGATGATCTCGAGGATCTGCACGACTACAGCTCCGATATGAGGGTGGGCCCGCCTGCAGGCTGGAAGCCGCACTTCAGCAAAGAGGAATCCGTCGTGGTGCTGGCTGATTTCATAAAGAACGGATGCGTCTGGGCGATAGAGTATAAGGAAAACAACAAGGTTATCGGCTCCATAAGTCTCGATAAGGATGCTGCCCGACGCGATGTGGACTGTAGGGAACTCGGATACGCCCTCTCAGCAGATTACTGGGGCATGGGGCTTATGACCGAAGCTGCCAGAGCGGTCATCGACTACGGATTCGAGACCGCAGGGCTAAGGTGTATAAGCGCTGCGCATTTTCCCGGCAACGACGCATCGCGCCGCGTATTGGAAAAGTGCGGTTTCAGAAAAGAAGGGATGCTCAATTACAGCTACCGGCTGTATAACGGCAGGGTCCTGAGCACTGTCCAGTATATCATGATGAGCGAAGACTGGCAGCGCATCAAGGAAGGTGAGGACGGACCGAGCCTTTCGGAGAAACTCGCCCTTATCGTAGATGACAATCTGTGGATAATGACCAATCTGGCCAATGCGGCGGCGCTGATCTACGATGAGATGATCAATGTCAACTGGGCAGGATTCTATCTGTGGAGGGATGGCTTGTTAAAGCTCGGGCCCTTCTGCGGCAAACCTGCGTGCACTACGATAGAAATGGGCAAGGGCGTATGCGGGAAAGCCGCCGAGAGCGGAAAGACCATCGTAGTGGACGACGTGCATCTCTTTCCTGGTCACATCGCCTGCGACAGCGCTTCCCTGAGCGAGACTGTAGTGCCGATGTATGCCGGCGGGAAGCTTATCGGCGTGCTCGATATAGACAGCCCTGTAAGGAGACGCTTCAAAAGCGAAGAAAAGACAGAGCTCGAAAAGTGTGCGGCTGTGATCGAGGGGATCTGGCCACGCGATTCACTGGATAAATAAAAGGAGGATCGGAATATGGAAGCATTTGAAAGACTTATCAGGTATACCGCTTATGCGACAGGCTCGGACAGCAGCTGTCCCGACTGCCCGAGCAGCCCGGAGCAGCTCGTCTTCGGCAAGGCACTGGCTGAGGAGATGAAAGCGATCGGCCTGACGGACGTCACCATCGACGAGAACGGATACGTTTTCGGGACACTTGAAGCCAACTGCGAAACGGACTGCCCCACTTTAGGGTTCATCTCCCATATGGATGTGGTCCGTGATGTGCCTTATGCGGATATCAAGACAAGGATAGTAGAGGATTATGACGGCGGGGATATCGTCCTGAATGCGGAAAAGAATATCGTCATGAAGGCGGAAAGCTTCCCCCAGATGCAGCGCTACAAGGGAGACAGGCTGATAGTCACGGACGGCACGACCCTGCTCGGCGCTGACGACAAGGCGGGCATAGCAAATATAATGACCGCGTGCGAGAGGATGATAAACGATCCTTCGATCAAGCACGGCAGGCTGCGCATAGGCTTTACCCCCGACGAAGAGATAGGCAGGGGGGCAGACAAGTTCGACGTCAAGGCTTTCGGCGCGGATTATGCCTACACCTGTGACGGCGGCTATGTCAACGAGGTCAGCTATGAGACCTTCAATGCGGCCTCGCTCAAGGTCACTGTCAAGGGCTTCAACATCCATCCAGGCTCCGCAAAGAACAAGATGAAGAATGCAGCCCTGATCGCCATGGAATTCAACAGCCTCCTGCCTGAGAATGAAAAGCCTGAATACACTGAAGGCTATGAGGGCTTCTACCACATGGTGTTCATGAAAGGCTCTGTGGAGGATGCTGAGCTGATGTATATCCTCAGGGACCATGACAAGACTGTTCTGGATCACCGCAAGGACGTTGCCCAGAAAGCCGCGGATTATCTGAATTTCAAATACGGCGAGGGGACGGTTACTGTTGAAACAAACGACAACTACCGAAACATGAGGGAGATGATCCTGCCCAACATGTTCCTCATCGATCTGCCTTTCGAGGCTTTAAGGGAGATGGGGATCGAACCTGTATCGGCTCCCGTCAGGGGAGGCACGGACGGATGTACGCTGTCGTTCATGGGCCTGCCGTGCCCGAACCTGGGCACCGGAGGCGGCAACTGCCACGGCGTAATGGAATATGCCAGCGTCAAAGAAATGGAACAGGGCGTCGAGCTCATCATCAGGATCGCCGAGAAGTTCACAAAGGTCGCAAAGAAAGCATGACATTCTATATAGCAAAAGGGGATGCGAGATTATTATCGCATCC
The DNA here is from genome assembly GCA_017551505.1 of Eubacteriaceae bacterium. Taxonomy (GTDB): domain Bacteria; phylum Bacillota; class Clostridia; order Eubacteriales; family Anaerofustaceae; genus JAAYHF01. Next base: position 41,195 of record JAFZLL010000050.1, on the reverse strand, counting down.
CCTTATTTGCAAGCTTCACTCGTTTCAAATCATCGCCTTTAGAGTTGTTTAAGATTGAAGGTTTAATAAGTCAATGTCCGAGATTTATCCACAAAGCGGGCCGAACTGCAACATCGTCGAGTAATTCGCCGCTATCGACACCATATGAGGTTTGGCCGTCGAAAAAGACAATCCCAGCGGAATATTTTCCCATGCCGCCCGTTCTCACCCACCAACAGCAATTGAGATTGTATTCATATGCACCTCGTGCATAGCAATATGTTGTTCCTTGGCACTGACGAGCATTATCCGTATGAAAGTACTTTATTGCTTCATCATAAGTTAACAGGAACACTTGGTCCGTCGTCGTAAAATTAACTGTTTCATAACCCGTCATGGGAATCATACTCCTTTCACTTTCAGTAAATGCATAATTCAGGAACGTCCCGTTCAGCCATTTACGTAGTGAACAGGTTTCCCAGTTGGTATCCCATGTCTTTAAGGATGTATTGTACGGTTGACAATCCAGAGCGTAACGACTGACCAAGAGAACTCGGTCACCCTCCCGGGCAAGTACGATCCACTCTATATCTTCTTTTCCGTTTGAAGTATTGTTATCCTGCTCAAATGCGCCAAACACGAAATAAGAACCGATTTTAGCTTCGGACAACAACACTTTTTGGTATTGCGGTTTGATGCTTTCTTGAAGATCCTTGCTGTTCTTGTAATTTATTTCGTCTAGAAGAAGATACGCGGCTTTATAATCTCCGGAATCAATCAGCGCTATTGCTTTATTCAGTTTGTGCTGAGGGATGATAACCGTTGTCAGAACAATCAAGAACGCTATGCATGCTACAACTATCGGTGCGGTGATGGCGATGATCCGCTTGAGCTTCTTCGCCGCGATGCGCCTTTGCTCACCCCTTTGCTCAGCAATGCGTTCCTGTTCAATTCGCTCCTCTTCTTTGCGTGCTTTGATTTCTTCAATCCAGCTTTTCAGACCATTCAGCGATTTAACTGAATTGCCGCAGCAATTACATCTCTCAACACTCTCAAGATTGATCTCTCCGCAAGGACATAAGAACAGTCCGTCTTTGACCTCAGGAACAAATTTCGCTTCATGTCCTATCTCCTGTGAAAGCAGCTGTATCTGTTCTGATGAGAGTTCTTCCGTCACAGGCCTGCGGTCAGGCACCGGGCGCCAACCATCCTCCTGTACATTCAAAACAGTTCCGTCATCAAACACTACTTCGCTGACGAAAGCCGAATAGCTCCGCGTTATCTGCTCAGGAAGATATACAGGGGTCTTGTTTCCAAAACTCTCTCCTGCTTTCGCATTGACATCCAGGTATGAAAAATCGCTTACTCCCTCGACTTCATTGCCGTTATTCTCATATGCTTTAATGGACACTTTGCATGATGAGACAGTCTTACCACCAATATTCTTCATTTTGACCTGTGCCAGCACTTTATTGTTTAAAGTATCCTTAAGTAAAGCCCCTGCTTCAATCATCACAGGGCAATCCTTGGAGTACAGATCGGATGGAAGAGCAAACAGTCTCTGAAAACGTTCTGCCATTGTTTTTTTCCTTTCCTAAATCAGATTAGAGGTCAGGCAGTTCTTCATCGATATTGCCAGCCGATCCATCTTCCACATTATTGTTCTGAACCATTTCAGCCAACAGCCTTCTGCTGTCATGCAGGATAGTAATGACCTCAGCTAATCCAAAAAACGAAAGTCCTGACATTGCAGTTGCACCAAGACATACAAGGAATACCATGATTACCGTTCCCCCTGTAGCACGGATGGAGCTAAAATAGACAACAAGCCAAAATGAATCAAATATGCCACATGCAATTACTACCCAACCTAAATAGATTAATGCCTTGGAATAAATGTTTTCGCCGGTGTTCCTGATCTTATTCAGATCCATTTTTCAGCCTCCTTATAATTTTCTGCACGTATCAAAATTTTTACCTTTTGATACATATAAAAGTCGGATTAAACATGGCGATTTTTGATGGTATTTTGTGTATTTGAAATACAATTCATTAGAAAACGCAGCGTTTCCTGGTAAAATCAACCTATAAAAATACACTTTCAAAATGTAAACATTTCCAAACAACCGATCTGGTTTCTTTGAACTTTATTCTCGAGTTTTCGTGCCTATATATAGAAAGGCCCTGCAGGCATACCGCAAGCCTCAGCAGTCTAGCGGACTGATTTTATAATGCGCTAGGCATGATTATGCTTCCTTATGTTTTTATTCTTCAGTTTCACTGCAAAGGAGAAGTACTGCAGAACGGTATCTGCGTCGTACAACAGCAGTGACAGAAGCTTCATGTATCCATTTGAAACAGAGGAACTGTGGACTAAAGGCATAGAAAAGCTCCAGCGATCTCTCGCTGGAGCAAAAGTCTGACTATTATGGTCAGTTCAATATATTATTTCTCATTTTTTCACGGCTTATTTATACGATTTTACCAGCTGCTTCCGCCTCCGCCTCCGCTTCCGCCTCCGGAAGAACCTCCGCCGGAGGAACCTCCGGAATCGCTGGAGGGCGACGACGACAGGGTATTTGATATCGAATGCATATTGCTGTCGATGTCGCGCACGAAGCTTGTTGCGTTGAAGTATCCGCTGTCATAGGGTCCGTACCAGTCGGGAGGCTCCATGGTCAGCCCTTCGAAAGCCTTGACGTATTTCTTCGTTATCCTGAAGACCATGGCGTAGGGAAGTATCTTGTAGAAGTACTGAGGGTCTTCATCGCACAGAAGCCTGATCCTGTCCTTTTCGGTCGCTTCCAGAAAGTTCCTAAAGCCTCTGACTCTCCCGTAGATCTGCGCGCCGTAATACGTGCGCTTTTTGCAGTTGACGCTCAGGATGAACAGGAGTATCCCTCCTGCAAGGCAGCAGAAGTATGCCGGCAGAGCGATCTTCACACTGAAGGCATAGGCCGCAAACAGCACGATTGCTGCAAACAGCATCGCGAAGGGGATCTTCAGTAGCCATGAAGCTGACTTTCTCAGAGGGAAGCAGTTATCTACAAGGTAGACCGAATACAGCATCGCAGCGCTCATGAATATCGAAAGAAGCCCTCCGAGACCCAGAGATACTCCAAAGAATTCCCCCGAGCCGTAGATACCTGTCATGAATACCGCTGCGAAGGAAAGGGCTCCCAGGACTATCAGCATGATCGAACAGAAAAGATTGCCCTTGGCGAAAATGCCGTTCCTGCCTCCTTCGGAATAATCGGAAGTGATCCTCGCCTTTACGGTATTGACCGTTTTGTAGAACTTGTTGACCATCCTGCGGCTGTCCGCAGCCGTCCCGTTTCCGTAATCATTGAAGATGGAATAGAACATGATGCGCTCGAAGGCCTTTGAATCCTGAGGAAGGTCTGCCAGCTTAGTGAAGATATAGGTCTTGCGCATTTTCCATTTGGATTCGTCGATCCGCATATAGCCTCTGCTGGCCCAGTATATCAGCAGGGATGTTATGTCGTAGCTGTCGACGGCCCCGTCGACGATATATCCCGCTTCCGCGGGCGTCAGGCCGTCGGGAGGATAGAATTCCACTGTTTCCACCGGCGTGAATTCGGCTTTGCCGAGCCTGAGCCAAAGGCCGACTCCGATGACGGAGCACGCAGCGAACGCTCCCCACAGTATGTAGGGGGAGTAATCCACACGTTTTTTGACCTGGTCGAAGTATCCCTGGGGCAGCGTTAAGGCTATCGTCAATGCCTCGTTGTTGTCGAGGTGCGGGAATCTCCCTGAGATGTTCCTTCCGTTTACCTTGTACTTGACTCCGGTGTTGTCCTTGGATCCCCTGGCTCCGTGAGTGAAGTTCGGCTCTGCTGAAAAGTCGTAGGGGAGAGTGATATCGAAGGTGATATCGTCTATCGAGCAGTCCCACTGATCTCCGATCAGGTTGAAGTAGACCTCGTCTCCCTCTTCCCAGTTGTCATCACCGATATCGTAGGTATAGGTTATTACGTATACCTCATGCTCATCGGCATAACGGTCGGGATCACCTATCTGTATGAGCAGATACCCGTTCTCATATTCCGTTTGGAATTTGTATCCTTCCACGTTGACGTGGCCTATCTTTACCCTCAGACCGTTGTAAGTCCTGGCAGGAATGTAGCGTATGATCCCGTGGCGGTATTCGGTATAGTCGACTTTGATCGTTTCCCTTACGGAGAGCACGTTTGCTGCGGAGATATCGATATTTACATCGAACCCGCTGATATTGAAGGCCTCCTGAGCACTGACCTCTGAGGGGATCAGAAGCAAAACGGCGCATGCAAAGATAAGCAGCGCCGTCATCAGTCTTTTTTTCATGGCTGTTTACAGCTGTACCTTGACGTTTTCCCTTTCCTCGGGAGCAGACACCATGAAGAATTCCCTCGGCTGGAAGCCGAAAGTGCCTGCTATGAAGCTTGCGGGGAACATCATCAGCTTGCTGTTCAGATTTTTGACCACTGCATTGTAGTATTTGCGGGCGGAAGCGATATCCTCCTCTGTGGTCGTCAGCTGCTCCTGCAGGGCTGCGTAGTTGTCGCTGGAGCGAAGCTCCGGATAGCTTTCTGCAATGGCGAAGATGTTCTTCAGTCCGGTAGAGAGCTCGGCTTCGGCCTGCTCACGGGCAGCCATCCCGTTCGCGCCCATGGCCGCGTTCCTTGCCTGTACTACGCTCGTCAGGGTGTCCGCCTCATGGGCGGCGTACTTTTTAACGACCTCCACGAGGTTGGGGATGAGGTCATATCTCTTCTTGAGATAGACGTCCATAGTCGCAAAAGCTTCATCCACCTGGCTGGAGAGCCTGACAAAAGAGTTGTACGTCGCGATCCCGTAGACCGCTATGAGGACAACTATAACCAATAATACCCAAAGCATCGTTATGCCTCCTTTAATGTGTATCCTTGCCGGATATTCTATTATTGTATTTTTATATCAACGGAGACCTCGGTGTATTCGCTTAAGTCCCCGTCCATATGCAGTTCGATCAGGTCGCCCTCTCTGGTGTAGCCGAGGTCGTTCTCCCTGCAGAAATCCCAAAGGTCGGCGATATGGTAGATGAGCTTTATCGAATAATCGCCCTTTGTCAGATAATACTGCCACTGCGCGTTGATATCCTTGAATATCTCCCGTTCTATCACTTCGCCTTTCTCATCGAGCACCTGCATCTCGATGAGCCCCCTGTAGTTGGAGATGCTGCATGAAAAGATATAGACATTATCCTCATTGATGGAAAAGCTCAGGCTGTCATAGGAAGTGTCGCAGTTGACGCTTCTGGTGAATGCAGTCTTGAGAGCCGGCCTGCGGCTGGTCATCTCGCTGTACATGAGCGTGGTGCCGGTGATGAAAAACGCCAGCGCGCAGATGAATGCAACGGCGCGCCTTTTCCTTATGCTTCTGGTCTTCTCATCCGCCCCGCCCTTTACGTATTTAAGGTATCCTTCGCCCTTGGGGTCCATCAGGCGGGAGCCTGCGTGGATGAGGAGCGGAGCGGCAGCACATATCGTGATGTAGGAAGCCACAGCCGTTTTGGGGATATATGCCATCTCGGAAGCAGCTTCAGTGCCCGAGACGAAAGAGCTCAGTACGGACAGAGCATTATTCGTGAAGTGGAGCAGCATCGGGTAGATCATATTGTCGGTCTTCAGGGCTATAAAGGTGAGGACGACACCCAGTATGGCGGTAGGCACGAATCTGATGGGGTTCATATGGAAAATGCCGAACAGTATCCCGATCACCAGGCTCCTCAGATAGATGTTCTTCATCCACCCGGAAAAATATCTCAGAGCCCCCCTGAACAGTGATTCCTCGCAGATGGCTGGGGTCAGGGCCACGACTGCCATCGATACGAGCATCGAATCGCTGTCTATGACATGGGCAAGGCTTTCCTGCACCTTCACGAAATCCTCAGGGAAGAAGTAGTAGACGACGATCGTGGCGCTTATCATCAGTATGTATCCGCCGGCAAACGTCAGCAGGCTGCCGAAGACAGAGCGCAGCGATATTTTGTTAAAGGGGAAAGCCCCCTTCAATGAGCCGTTGAAGATGACGACCGAAAGGACCGCCACGATGAGCAGCAGCACTTCGGATGCAACAAGGCCTAATGTCCCCCAGTTCGCCTGCATATAATAGCCGGGCAGCAGGAGAGCTGCCATGGATGCTGCGGCAGTGACGGGAAGAGCTATTTTTTCGAGGATGGCGTTTTTCTTCATCAGTATACCTCCCCGGTATTATACATTTTGAGTGAGCGATTTGCAATAACGCCCTGCATCGATTATCAGCATGAACCGTCATGCCTCTTAATCTGCAAAAGGCGAATCGCTTTATGATATAATGGAGATATCGATAACTTACTCACGGCAGAGCCTTCGTGGCGCCCCGAAGGGATAAAAGGCTTGTGCCGTGTGAGACTGGTATACCGGCGATGGATTATAAGGCCCTGCAAGTACAACTGAATAACGGTGTGGTCACCGGCGCGTACCTCTTCGTCTATTCCGACGGCTATATAGCCTCTACCTACGTGCGGCTGATCAGGGACATGGTCACCAGGGGCGAATTTGCTTCCGTGAACCGCAGTGTTTTTGAGGACAAAAAGGTGGATGCCGACGCCCTGCGGGAAGCTCTGTACGCGGTCCCCGTGATGGGGAACGCGAGATTCGTGCTGGTGCGCTGCGATTCCATGAGCGCCCTTTGCTCTAATCTCGGAGTGGCCGATGTGATCTCCGATTATATCTCCTCGCTCGCAGTCTCCCAGGCAAACTGCGTGCTTATCGTGCTCACCCCTAAAGCCGATAAAAGGCTGTCGCTGTACAAGGCCTTTGCCTCCGGCGCAAAAGTGGTGGAATTTCCGAAGCTGCTGGACAGGGAGCTTACTGCGTGGGTGAACAACAGGGTCGCAAAGGAAAAAGGCAAGATCACGCCCAGAGCGGTGAGCCTTCTGTTAAGCTACTGTGACTATAACGGGAGGGACAGCCAGATAGACCTTGGGTATGTAAAAAACGAGATAGATAAGCTGGTAAGCTTCGCTGGAAGTAAGACTATAGACGAAGAGATGATCGCCTCCGTGTGCAGCGAGAACGTTTCCTCGGATATCTTCAAATATACCGACAGTGTCATTTCCGGCGATTTCAGGGAAGCCTGCAGGGCTATGTGGAGGCTGAGCTTCAATAAGGTGCCCATGCAGCTCATAATATACAACACGGCCAGGGTGATGCAGAACAACGCTTTGTGGAGGAACGCCGCCGATAAAGGGGAGAGAGAGGCGAAGATAGCTTCCAGATACGGAGCAAATCCCTATGTTGTGAAAAAGACGCTTGAAAAAAGCAGGATGAGCGCATCGGATTCACTCAAGGCGATCAGCGAGCTGGCCGCTGTCGATATGAAGCTCAAAACGAGCGCCTTGAAAGATCAGGACGCGTTTATGATAATGACGAAGACTCTGTGTTCACTGGCGCGCAGATGACCGGTTCTTTTCGGAAAGCGGAACATGGCTGTGGCATTCCGGTCATCGTTCTGATCGATTTCTGCCGGATGAGATGATCATCTCGTCATTGAGGACCTCTGTTTTATTGCATTAAAAAAACCGGCGTGCGCTGGCACGCCGGTTTTGATGATCAGACTGGTTTTCGGTCACTCTTTAACTCTTTCCATATATTCGCCCGTACGTGTGTCGATGCGGATGTATTCGCCTTCGTTCACGAAAAGGGGAACGTTGACCTTGGCTCCGGTCTCCAGTGTTGCGGGTTTGTTGGCTCCAGTAGCCGTATCTCCCTTTACTCCGGGCTCGCATTCGGTGATGAGCAGAGTCACAAAGTTGGGCGGGACGACGCTGAAAGCCTTCTCCTCATAGAACCTGATCGTGGCCGTCATGTTCTCCTTGATATACTGCATGGCATCGCTTACGAGGTCTTCTCCCAGGGGGATCTGCTCATATGTCTCGGGATCCATGAAGTAATAGAGCGTGCCGTCGTTGTAGAGGTACTCCATCTCCTTGGTCGTGATAACGGCATTCTCGAATTTTTCTTCGGGGTTGAAAGTGCGCTCGGTGGTGGAGCCAGTCATGATGTTCTTTATCTTAGCCCTGACAAATGCGCTGCCCTTGCCCGGTTTGACATGCTGGAAATCCACTATCGTATAAACGGCACCGTCCATGACGAATGTTACGCCTTTTTTGAAATCACCTGCTGATACCATATTATTCTCCTTATCTGATAATACAATTACTTAGTCAGTATAGCATATAATCCGCATCTTTGTATATCTGTTTTAGCGGTATGCTTTGATTTTATGAATTTTGACCGTCTCTGATTCCTTGAGCGCGGGTATGTTCTCCTGCAGGGCTTTCAAAAAGGTCAGAGGATTGAGCAGAGATTCGTTGGACATATTGAGGAAGCTGCTGATTATCAGCCTGCCGTCAGATTCCCTGGCATCGAATTCGCAGGTCAGAGGTCTTATATCCACGAGGGCTTCCTTGTTTGTCTTGGTCCTTTTGGTAGTCGCAAGAGGTTTTTCAGGGTCTTCGTAGTATCCTTTCGTCTCCAGGGCGGCTCCGGCCGGGTCATCCACTTCCAGCGTGAATTCGTAATCAGCCCATTTGAAGGTCTTGGAAAGCGGCTTTTCAGTCGGCAGAAGCTTCGTTACCCCATTCAGGATCAATCCTTTGGGCATCTGGGGACTGAGCCTGTCGTAGATCTCCTTTGCCGGTTCGTCGCCGGCAAGGTCCAGATCGAGGTATTCATCGTCACTGGAAACGAACAGCGGCAGGGGAGGGGAATAGCTCATCTTTTCATGGGGGTTATAGCCCATCGTGTATTCCAGGGGGAGCTTGGCCCTGTGGAAAGCCCTCTGGAAAGCCCTCTGGATATCCAGGTGGGAAATGTATATTGCCGAAGCGATCTTCCTGTAATTAATCCTGTATCTCAAAGCGGCATTTACCGTCCTTTTCGCTTATTCCGCAGGCCGAACACTTTTCAAAGCAGTTGGGGGTCGTCTCGGCCCTCCCGGCCTTTTCGGCCTCTTTGACGAGAAAAGCCCTGCTCACGCCTATATCGATGATATCCCAAGGCAGCCTTTCGTCGTATCCGAATCTCCTCTCGGCGAATTCACTGACGGAAAGACCGCAGTCCGCAAAGGCTTCCCCCCATTTGCCGGCGTCAAAATGATCCGTCCATGAATCGAAGATGCAGCCTTTGTTATACGCACTGACGATTACATCGTTCAGCCTTTCGTCGCCCCTGGCAAAGGCCCCCTCGATGATCGACAGGTCCGGCTCGTGATAACTAAGCTTGATCTTCTTGGGGACGCTGTCCAGAAGCAGCCTTATCTTGCGTTTGAATTCCTCGGCAGAGTCCTGCGGGAAGAATTCAAACGGGGTATGCGGCTTCGGCACGAAGCAGGCGACACTGGCGCTGAGCGCCAGAGGCTTACCGTTCGGCGCTGCAGTTTTATAGGAATAGTAGATCTTCTTCAGCAGCCGGCTTATGTCGAGCACGTCCTCGTCAGTCTCATAGGGGAGCCCTATCATGAAATAAAGCTTTATCTTATTGTAGCCGGAGGCGAAGGCCTCCGAGAGGGTCGCCATTATCTCATCTTCCGTGATGTTCTTGTTTATCACGTCCCGCATACGCTGGCTCCCCGCTTCAGGGGCAAAGGTGAGGGCGATTGTCCTCGTTGTCTGGAGCTTCTTTGCCAGCTTCATCGAAAACGCGTCTATCCTCAGGGACGGCAGATTTACGGTCGTTTTTTCCGATGCGAACCTGTCATAAAGATCATTCACCAGTTTCTCGCAGCCCATGTAATCCGTTGTGGACAGGGATGAGAGGGATATCTCGTTATAGCCGGTGGATGCGATCAGCTTTTCAGCCTGATCGTAAAGTGTGGAGACATTCTTTTGCCTTACCGGGCGGTAGATCATCCCCGCCTGACAGAAACGGCAGCCTCTCGGACAGCCGCGCATCACTTCGACTGCAGCCCTGTCAAAGATGGCCTCGGTAAACGGCACTATGAACTTATCCGGAAAGAAAGCCTTATCCATGTCCTTCACATAAAGGCGCCTGACTCTCGCTTCTTCCCCATGGACAGAGGGAATATATACTCCCTCCACCTGCGCTGCGGTCTTTAGGAAAGCTTCCTTATTCCTGTTAGAGTCGTACAGATCCATCAGTTCAGGCAGGACTTCCTCCGCTTCGCCGATGATGAACATATCGAAGATCTTGTTATATGGGAGAGGGTTGACGGTCACCGAGCCTCCTGCCATTAATATAGGATCATCTATGCCCCTGTCCTCCCGGTAGAAAGGAATATTTGAGAGGGAGAGCATGTGGAGCACGGTCGTCATGCACATTTCATATTGGAGGGAGAATCCTATGAAATCGAAATCCTTGAGGCTTTTGTAGGTCTCCAGTGAAAACAGAGGCATATTATGCTTCCTGAGCTCCTCAGCCATATCGTCCTGCGGGGCAAAAGCCCTTTCGCAGTTGACATTGGGCATTCCGTTCAGAAGATGGTACAGTATCTTCATGCCGAGGTGCGACATGCCGACCTCATAGGTGTCGGGGAAGGCGAGCGCATAATTGATGACGTCCCCTTCCTTCATGGTCTCTTCGTTGAACTCGCCCCCGGTATACCGGGAAGGTTTCATGACATTTTTAAGTATATCTTTTATCCTGTATGTGTCGCCCATATTATCTTATCCCGGGAATTATCCCAAAGTATTCTATCATAAACACCGTTATTACATGAGTTATTCGATTGACAGAACAAAAAAAGATACCACCCGTGTATAGGTGGTATCTGATCATATGCAGTCTTTATCAGGGGAATAACCTGTCGACTCCTCTGTGAACGAAAGCGACTTCCCTTATGTTGTCGATACCGAGCAGGTTCATCATGAAGCGTGCTGCTCCGAATCCGAAACCTCCGTGAGGCGGGCAACCGTACCTGAAGTAATCGAGGTAGCTCTGGAGCGACTCGGGCGAAATGCCTTTTTCGATCGCCTGAGCACGCAGCTTGTCGTATCTGTGCTCCCTCTGGGATCCGGTGGTCACTTCGATGCCGTCCCAGATGAGGTCAAAGCTCTTGGTCTTTGTCGGGTCATCCTCCCTGCGCATCTGGTAGAAAGCGCGCACGGCTGCGGGATACTCTGTGACGAAGATGAACTCATGCCCGAAATTCTCCCTGGCATATCTGCCCATCAGCCTCTCGGCTTCGGGATCCAGATCCCCTTTGGTCTCGGGCGGTACTGTATATCCGTAATCGGCGATGATCTTCTTCGCCTGTTCGATGGTGACTCTCGGGAAAGGCACTTCAGGCACTACCAGCTCCTTGCCGAAGACTTCCTTGATCTCTTCGCCGTAGAGTTCCTTTACCTTGGCTATCGTATAATTGAGCCATCTTTCCTCAAAGGCCATGATGTCCTCGTGGCTCTTGATCCAGGCCATCTCCATATCCAGGCTGATGAATTCGGCTGCGTGCCTGTTGGTGTTGGAGTTTTCCGCTCTGAAGGCAGGTCCGACCTCGAATACTCTCTCAAAGCCTGCGGCTATGGCCATCTGCTTATAGAACTGCGGGCTTTGAGCCAGGTAGGCATCCTTATCGTAATACTGGATCTTGAAGACTTCCGCTCCGCCCTCCGTTGCCGCTCCGACGATCTTCGGGGAATGGATCTCGATGAAGTTGTTTGCGATCCAGTATTCCCTCATTGCCATCTCGGCTGCGGTCTGTACCTTGAAGATGAGTCTGTGGTCGCGCCTTCTCAGGTCAAGGTATCTCCAGTCCAGACGCAGGTCACGGTTGGTCGTGATATAGTCCCCCATATCGATCGGCAGGGGAGAATCGCTCAGGCTTTCAATAACGATCTCGCTGGGCCAGATCTCTACTCCGCCCAGTTTGACGAAATCGTCGACGTGCACCTTGCCCGTCACTCTCACCGCACTTTCGGGAGTGACCGAAGTGCATAATTGATTCAGTTCTGCGTTCTCTTCGTTCTTCTGCAGGGAAAGCTGGATCTGCCCGCTCACATCCTCGATGATGACGAACTGCATCTTCTTTAAGTCCCTTACCTGCTTGACGAAGCCTCCGATCTCGATGATTTCGCCGTCATGCTGTTTCGCTTCGGATATTCTGATCATTGTGTTCTCCTTTATGCCATGCTGCCCGTTGTTCTCGGGTAGGGGATAGTGTCTCTGATATTGCCGATGCCCGTGATATACATGAGCATCCTGTCGAAGCCGAGCCCGTAGCCGGCGTGGGGGACGCTGCCGTATTTGCGCAGGTCGAGGTAGTTAGTGTACAGGGAAAGGTCCATGCCCCTGTCCGTCATCGCGGAGGTGAGCTTGTCATAATCGTCCTCCCTCTGGCTGCCTCCGATTATCTCTCCTATGCCGGGAACGAGCAGGTCGCTGGCAGCAACGGTCTTTCCGTCCGGGTTCTGCTTCATATAGAAGGCCTTGATGTCTTTCGGATAGTTTATGACGAAAGTCGGGCGCTTGAAGATCTCTTCAGTCAGGTATCTCTCATGTTCGGTCTGCAGGTCGGTCCCCCAGCTGACCGGGTATTCGAACTTCTTATCGGCTTTATTGAGAAGCTCAACAGCTTCAGAGTATTCGCACATGGCATAGTCGCTGTTTGCGACGATATCCAGCTTGTCGAGCAGTCCCTTCTCGTAGAAATCGCGGAAGAAGACCAGCTCATCGCCGCATTTGTCCAGACAGTGCTTTGTGATATGCTTTATCATCCTCTGCGCCAGGTCCAGGATGTCTTCGAGATCTGCGAAAGCAACTTCCGGCTCGATCATCCAGAACTCCGCAGCGTGCTTCGGTGTATAGGAGTTTTCTGCCCTGAAGGTGGGGCCGAAGGTATATATCTTGCCAAGTCCCATCGCCATCGTTTCGCCTTCCAGCTGTCCCGAAACGGTCAGGTAGGCTTTTCTGCGGAAGAAGTCAGTGGCGTCGAATTCTTCTTCGCTTTCGAATTTCTCGCCGTATTTATGTGCGGTAACGTTGAACACTTCGCCTGCACCTTCGCAGTCGCTTCCCGTGATGATCGGGGTGTGGACATAGGTGAAGTTGTTCGCACGGAAGAAATCATGTATCCCGTAAGCGAGCTCGCTCCTTAAACGGAACATCGCGTTGAAGGTATTCGTACGCACCCTCAGGTGGGGTATGGTACGCAGGAATTCAAGCGTCTGGGCTTTTTTCTGAAGCGGGTAATCCGAAGGAGATTCTCCCAGTACTTCGATATTGCGTGCGGAGATCTCGAAAGGCTGCTTGTTCTCGGGGGTCAGCACCATATCGCCTTCTACCTTGAGTGAGGTCCCTATAGTCTGCCTGACAATATTGTCTGCATCGCTGAAAGTATTCTTGTCTACAACTATCTGTACGTTGCTGAGCGCCGTCCCGTCATTCAGCTCGATAAAGCATGTCTGCTTTGAATTGCGCATCGTCCTGACCCATCCGCAGACGGTCACGACGCCGTCTTTATACTTTTCATAATCGCGTTTCAGATCGCAAATATCGATGTGTTCCATATTCAAAAATCTCCTTTTGAAGATTATATCATCATTGCAGGAATAATCAAATAAAATAATCCTTTCCTGCAGATTTGAAGGTGTTTATAACTCCCTCCGTCAATCCGCCGTTCCGAATCGCGGCACTATTGGAATCCAGCCGGTGTTGCGGCAGATCTGCAGCAAATTCAAAAAACTGCCTAAATCTTGTTGATAAGCACTCGTATTTCGGCTGTAACATGGTCGAAATACAGATCAGCCGAAAGGTGATCAACATGGAATATATCAGTCGACACATGGAATCCTGTATCCTCGAATTGAGCAAGTCCTATTCCGCGATCCTTCTGATCGTGCCGATATGGATGATTTAAGCTGCGCCTGTCAGATCTTTATCCCCGTGTTATACCCAAATGCCAAAGGTATAAGGGGAAAGGGACGGGATCATCGGTCCCGTCCCTTTGACTGTTTATATCCCTGTCGCACCTTATCCTGGTGATTATTCACTTCACACGATGTCGTATTTATCGATAACCCAGTCGTATGATTTTAGATCCAGATCCCTGCCGCAGTAGCTGCAGGTCTTGCCTTCCATCAGCGAGATGCTTGCACCGCAGCCTCCGCACTTCAGCACAGAAGGGCCGCAGACAGCCTGAGTCTTGCATCCGGCATCCTTTATCATCTTCATCTTCAGTCTTTCGTACCGTTCTATTATCCTTCCGCCCTTCAGCTCCAAAAGGCGAAGGTCGGCGCTCACATCCGCGCTCTGCAGCTTTTCGTCCGCGCTGTAGGATTCCATCGTGATTTTCAGAATATCAACATCCACTACGTTCTTATATAGCTCTATCAGCTTAGATAAGTCCTTTTCGGAAAAGGCGTTGATCTCCTTCGGGAATTCCGCGTAATGAATGGCGGAAAGCTTGTTCTGTATACCGCCGTAAAAGCTCTGGAGAGAGAAGAGGGGATCTGTCTTTCGGACCTGCTCCGCCAGCCTCTTTTCCCGTTCATTTTCCTGTTTGCTGCTGTAGATCATCTTACGGTCCATCGACTTAGAAAAACAGCTGATGATCAGCAGCAACGGCATTATCAGCGTCAGGAATATCGACTTGAGGCTCCAGCCGAGAAGCCCCAGCAGGCCGGAGGCCAGAAGCCCCGTGAAAAGTCTGAGGAAGATGTTGGTGTCCGGCATATATACGAACGCACCGATCAGCCCGAAATAGATCAGAGGCAGCATCACGATCAGAGTCGTCCAGGGGAACAGCAGCTCCCGGACAGCTTCTTTCTTGCTGGCATTTGTATGGAAATCCCGTCTCAATCCGAAACTGTCGACTCTGTTCTGCATATCTTCGACGGTAAATCGTGTTCCGCAATAATCACAGCCGTCAAGAAGGTTCTCTCTTGTAGTCGTATTCCCGCATGATGGGCAGATTATCATGTCACCCCCTGCCTGATCCGCGGAAAGCAGAGTAAAGTGCGCCACTTCACTGTCCCTGATGCGTTTGATGATCCTGCCGTCCTGCTTGATTTTCCTTACAGCCGAGATCTCCTCGTATATATCGCTTACCCGGTATCTTCCGTCAAAGTATTCGTTTTCCCTGACGCAGCTGCGTCTGTCGGAATAGGCTCTGCGCACGGAATCCATCTCAAGCGTCAGATGTTTTTTCATAAGGCGTTTTTTCTGAAGCGCAGCGCCGTGCCACATGAGCAGGGACGCATAATTCTGAAGAGCGCTGTTCTGTTCTTCCCGCTCTGCTGATAAAAAAGCGCTGTAGCTCCTGCGGAACCCGCTCAGCCTTTGCATAAGTTCATTGCTGTCATCCACGATCGGATAATTCGGGAAAAACATGTCGAGATCTGCCGGCCATTCTTTCCCGGTCTTGTCGTATTCCTTATATAGCGTATACAGTGCCCAGAAGGTAGCGCCGCACAGCATGAGAAATCCCAACGCGACCATGCCGTTCAGGTAAACAGTCTTAGGAGCATATATGACGACAACGATCAGCCCCGCCGCCCAGACAAGTCCCGGGGCGATAAAAGACCTGGCATTGATCCTGTAATTACCCATTTCTTCCTCTCAAGTGTAGATTTATCCCGGTTTATGATCAAAACTGTTTTTCGAAAACCAGGTCCATTTCCTCTATATGACCGGTGCCTCTTTGAGTAGTCGGCACGATGCAGACGAACCGCCATCCACCCATGCGCGTTTGTTGATCAGATCCCTATAATTATCGGTATCATATATGTTGCCGGCGAATGGGAGCCAGCCGGAGAAGCTGGATTCGATCGTTTTATATTCATACTTGTACATCAGAATTTACCTTAATAAGTTGTGATCTGTAAATGATACAGACCTCAAATCCGGCATCATTATACCATATTATTCTAAACGTTTGTGAGAGACGGCGCAAAGGCTTCCTTCATGGCATCGTATTCATCATCGGCTCTCAGCTTCATGCTCCGGTGCAGATAGTTCTGATGTCAAAGGTGTTTTTATTGTAGTCGCTCGTGTACTTATAGTTAGGATGTTGCGTCAAATCATCCTTTGACATAATATAATAACTGAAATATAATATCTGTTTGCTAGAGGAATAGACATGAAGAAAACGTTATTGGTGCTACTGACTATAATAATGATCGCGGGATTAACTGCCTGTTCTTTTTCAAAAGAAAAGGAGAAATCCGTGTTTGAGAAAATGCTGGAAAGCCCGGTTGCCTTAATGGAATCATCAGATGGACGCAAGATCTATGTGTGGAGTAGGCTGGACCTTGCTTCACTCGCATCAATGCGGATAGAAAAACATCCTCTGGAGCCTACCGACAAAGAAGATGACTGGCTGTATCGTATTACCTATAATCCAAAGGAAAAGGTGATCAACGGCGAGGAGATCGTGGTCTCCTTCCATAGCGACTATCTTCAGATCGGTCCGGATTATTATCTGCCAGAAGAAGGTGTAGATTATGGCAACATACTTGGTTGGGCAGAAATGAAATTCGAGTATTTTATGAAGACATATGAGGCTGAATAAAAACATCGCTTGACGGGGTGACCACCATGACGCAGATTACTGCAAAAAAGAGTAGAGAGATGAGCATAAAGCGAAGAAAGCAAGTGGCTGTGTGCCGGGCCTGAAGCCGTCGGTTCATCTTCAAAGCCAGCTGCTATGTCATAAACGGATAAGTCATTGCTTCATTATATATTATCCTGAAGATCGGCCGGCTTGAAATAAGATACTAGGCTGTTGAACCCTAGATGAATTGTTAATGCCGCTGTATATGAGAATAATTGCACTACTTGTCAACAGATCCCAGAAGGGAAGGACTGCCTTGGTCGAGAGCATAATAAAAAGCGGATCTTTCGATCCGCTTTTGTGATCCGAAATTATTATTTGAGTTCGCACTTGCCGCCGACTTCTGCGACCTTGGCGACGATGGCGTCTGCTTCTTCCTTGGATACGCCTTCCTTGAGGGTGCTGGGCGCTCCGTCAACGAGGGCCTTGGCATCCTTGAGGGCGAGTCCTGTGGCTTCTCTGACGGCCTTGACGACCTTGAGCTTTTCGGGACCGGCATCGGTGAGCACGACGTTCCATTCTGTCTTCTCTTCTGCGGGTGCAGCTTCAGCTGCGGGTCCTCCGGCTGCTACGGGCGCTGCTGCGGAGACACCGAATGTCTCTTCCATAGCCTTCACGAGCTCATTGAGCTCTAAAACGGTCATTCCCTTGATTTCTTCTATGATCTTTTCAAATTTTTCGTCCATTATGAATTCCTTTCCTTATCTGGATTTTGCGGTCAGACCGCCTGTTCTTCCTTCTGTTTCGCAATAGCGTCAATAACGTACACGAGCTTCGACAGAGGAGCGTTGATGCTTCCAAGCACTCTGGCGATGAGCACGTCCTTGCTGGGCAGCTGCGCGATCTGTGCGACGGAGTCTGCGTCCTTGATCTCGTTTTCAACGACTCCGCCCTTGAATGTGAGGGTGTTGAGTCTTTTGTCCTTGACGAAATCGTAGATGAGCTTTGCCGGCGCGACAGCGTCACTGTCGGAAAACGCGACCGCGGTGATGCCTTCGAGTAATGGAATGAGGTCATCATAACCGGTCTCTTTGGCGGCTAATCTCATCAAAGTGTTCTTGTAGACTTTGTAATCTACGCCCATCTCTCTGGCTTTCGCCCTGAGCGCTGTGGCATTTTCGACCGTAAGGCCCTTGTAATCGACCATTACGAAAGACTGCGCTTTCTTGATCTTGTCGACGATCTCGGAGACAACGGCCTTTTTCGCGTCTAAAACCTGTTCGTTAGCCAATGCTGTACCTCCTTTGATTATTTATGATAACAGCAGCGATAAGCTAAAAAGAAAAGCGCTTCACCGCCAGGCGAAGCGCTCGTTGTTAAGCACTCTTGTTCACCTCGACAGGATATTTAAGCTTTTTCAAGCACCTGTTGTCTGCGGCTGTTTCATACAATTGATAATATAGCGTATTTTCGGATAATAGTCAATAGCTCAGACTATCTTGGATACATTAAGCTTGATGCCGGGGCTCATCGTCGATGCGAGGGTGATGCTCTTGAAATACTGTCCCTTGGCCGCGGCGGGCTTTGCTCTTTTGATAGTATCGACTAAGGTGTTGATATTCTCCAGCAGCGCCTCATCCGTGAAGTCGGCTTTTCCGACGGGGCAGTGGATGATGTTGGACTTGTCCAGTCTGTATTCCACCTTACCGGCTTTGGCGTCCTTTATTGCCTGTCCGATCTCCTGGGTGACCGTTCCGGTCTTGGGGTTCGGCATGAGGCCTCTGGGTCCGAGGATCTTACCGAGTCTTCCGACTACGCCCATCATGTCGGGGGTGGCGACTACGGCGTCGAATTCCATCCAGTTTTCCTTCTGGATCTTTTCTGCCAGTTCCTCAGCTCCGACATAGTCGGCTCCTGCTTCCTTGGCTTCCTCTGCCTTGGCGCCTTTGGCAAATGCAAGGACTCTGGTGGTCTTTCCGGTCCCGTTCGGCAGCACGATGGCGCCTCTGACCTGCTGGTCGGCGTGACGGGAGTCAACGCCCAGGCGTACGTGGAGTTCCACGGTCTCGTTGAATTTTGCGGATGCGAGCTTCTTCAAGAGGGCTACGCCTTCGTCAAAATCGTATAGCTTTCCGGGTTCGATGAGCTTTTTCTTATTGAGGTAATTCTTCTGTGTCTGCATTGTTTACCTTTCTGTGGTCTTTTCGCCTTCCACTTTAACGGCGTTTATGATTGTTTTATCAGTTTATCAGTCTTCTACCAGGACTCCCATCGAACGGGCTGTCCCTTTTACCATCTTGATGGCTGTTTCGATCGAAGATGCATTAAGGTCCGGCATCTTCTGCTCGGCGATCTCTCTGGCCTGCTGTGCTGTCAGAGTCCCGACCTTTGTGGTGTTGGGCTTTGCGGAAGCGCTCTCCAGATTGAGAGTCTTTTTGATGAGATCCGCCACAGGGGGCATCTTTGTCACGAATGTGAAGGATGCATCCTGATATACCGTGATGACTACCGGCACCACGTATCCGGCCATTTTCTCAGTTCTTGCGTTGTATTCCTTGCAGAACTGCGCGATATTCAGGCTGTATTTGCCCAGTGCCGGTCCGACCGGCGGAGCCGGTGTCGCTTTTCCTGCAGCTATCTGCAGCTTGACTATCCCTACGACTTTCTTTGCCATTTCTAACTATCCTCCGAAAATTAATATGTTGCTTTCTTTATTTGGGAAAAATCCAGTTCCACAGGGGTGTCCCTGCCAAACATGGAAATGGTCACCTTGATCTTGCGTCCTGCGGGATTGATCTCGTCGACGATGCCGTCGAATCCCTCAAAGGGTCCGCTTATTATCGATATGTTCTCACCGACTCTGACATCTATCGTGGGGACCACCTGGGCTTTCTTTATGCCGAGGTTCGTGAGCTCCTCGTCGGTCAGAGGCACGGGCTTGCTGGCAGGCCCTACGAATCCTGTTACCCCGCGGGTGTTGCGTACCACATACCACGATTCGTCCGTCATGTACATCTTGACCAGTACATATCCTGGGAATATCTTTTTCGAAACGGTCTTGCGCACTCCGGCTTTCGTTTCCTCGACATCGTGCAGGGGAACGACCACCTCGAGTATCACATCCTCCATGCCGCGGCTCTGGACCGTGGCTTCTATGGTCGCCTTGACCTTGTTCTCGTATCCGGAATAGGTATGGGCCACATACCACTTGGGACCGCTGTCGACTTTCTGTTCGCTCATCGCGCGCCCTCCTTATACGAGGTCATAGGCCCAGCCGGTTATTATGTCGAATAACGTATCGAATCCGAAGGTGAGTGCTGCGATGATAAGTACGAGTATCAATACCACCCAGGTACTTTTGATAAGCTCTTTTCTCGTGGGCCAGGTGACTTTCTTAAGCTCCTTGATGCTGCCGGCTATGTAATCCTTTATGGCTATAAACCAGCGTACGAGGAAGAACGGTCTTTTGGCTGCGTCTTTGCTCTTTGTATTCTTTGCCATTTTATGTCCTATTTGGTTTCCCTGTGAACCGTGTGCTTGCGGCAGAACCTGCAGTATTTTTTGATCTCAAGCCTTTCTTTCGGGCTGTCCTTTTCCTTCTTCGTGTCGTAGTTCTTCTGCTTGCATTCTGTGCATTCGAGCGTTATCTTTACTCTCATTGCCGTCAACTCCTTGATCCTTTAATTCACACTAAAAAAAGGCTCTTCGCCTTTGCAGAAGTTATTATACCATCTGCTCCGCTGTTTTCAAGCTTTTTTTGCATTTTTTTCATATCCCGCCCAGCAAATCTGGCAATCGGGGGATTGCCGGGGAAGGGATCGGAAACGGTGATGCGGGTCATCAGCCCGGGCGGCTGCAGCGCAATTAATTATTGCATATGGTCGGATTTTATTATAATATATTGCTGTCGGATTTCAGCAGAAGATCCGGCAGAGAGGGAATCATGAATTTCTCCTGGATAGACATTTTATTCCTGATAGTTTTCGCCGTGTGCGCCATCTCCGGGCTTATCCGCGGATTCGCAAAATCCGTGATATCCCTGTTCCTGGTGATCGGCGCGGGCATTGCCGCCAAAGTCTTCAGTCCGGCAGTCACGGATATCCTCAGGGAAAAGAGCGATCTTTTCGAGAGCATAAAGAGATATGTTGCGGATAAGTACCGGTCCATCTTCAGCGGGATAGCAGGGGAGGCGACCTCAGAGGCCGTCACGGATTCGGCCGAGCTCCACAATATCCCCAGGGCATTGTGGAATCTCATAACCAAATACTTAAACAAGCCGGGGAATGCACTGGGGGGAGGGGCGGATGCCTTCGGCGAATACGCCGCAGGCCTCATCATGAACGTCATATCGTTCCTCGGGATATTCCTGGCTGTCATGATAGCAGGATGGCTCGTCTCCTTCATAATCGGGAAGCTGACGGAAGTGCCCGCTATCAGGTTCATAGACCGCCTCGGCGGCCTTGTCATCGGCGCCGCAGAGGGGGCATTGTTCCTGTTCGTCATCGCAACAGTCATCTATTCGCTGAATGTATTCCTGCACATGGATTCACTGTCCACGGCGATCAACAACTCCATACTGATCAAATACTTCTATATCAGTATGCTGTTCGATTGATATGATAAACGATTATTCCGTCGGTGATACGGCGCGGATGAAAAAGCCCCATCCCTGCGGGAGCAGTCTCTGGGAGATCATACGCACCGGAGCCGACATAAAGATAAGATGCCTCGGATGCTCTCATATAGTCATGCTGCCGAGGAATGAATTCAATAAAAAGCTTAAAAGCATTATAAAAAAGTCTGCTGATCCAGTATCATAAGTCATTGGAAAAGAAAGGAGCATGTCAATGAAAAAATGCGGTAATTGCGGAAAAGAATTGTCGGACGACGCAAAATTCTGCATATACTGCGGCGCAGTGCAGAATGAGGATATTGCGGAAGGCCTTCAGGATACCGCAGAGGATGTGAGAGACTACGGGCTTGAGACCGCGGATCACGTGGCCGAGAGCACGATGATAGGCGAGCAGGCAGGCCCTGCGGGTGCCGAGGCAGGCGAGCCGGCAGGTTTTTCCGCCGAAGGCGGCGAGGGAGAGGAAGCCCCTCAGACATGGGGAGAGGTCGGATTCGAAGGAGCTCCCGCTGATACGGCAGCCGCTGAGCCCGCTCAGGGTGAAGGCCGGCCCGGCCAGGCAGGCACAGGGTATCAGAGCCCGTCAAATGCCGGCAATACATACGGCGCATATACGGGGTATACTCCGGACTATGTCCAGCCGGCAAAGAAGAAGGGAAAAGCGGGAACAGTCGTCGTCTTACTGCTCCTTGTCGCAGCTCTGATAGGCGGAGCCGTGTTCGGGTATCCGTACCTGAAGAAGGAGCTGGCATACAGAAAAGGCGTCAGCGCTTTCACTTCAGGGGATTATGATCAGGCTTTCGGGCTGCTTGCACCGCTCTCCGATGAGGATTACAAGGACTCTGATTCCTATGTGAACTTCATCAACGGCGAGAACGCCATGAGAAACGGATATTATATGGAAGCTTATGGCTGCTTTACGGATGCTCCCGCTGTCGAAGGCGCATCTGAAAGAGCCGAGGCGTGCCTTAAAGCCCAGTATGATCTCGCGATGGAAAAGCTGAGTGCAGGCAGCTATGACGCCGCTGTGGAACTGGCCTCTCCGCTGAAGGATCTTGATTACGCTGATTCCTACAAGATCTCGAAATATGCGGAGGCCCGCAGCTTTATGGATAAGGGACTGTATTACTCCGCTCATGAGATCTTCGAGGATATCGCAGGCTTCATGGATGCTTCGGAGATGATAGACAAATGCGTCCAGCCCAATCCTTCCAACGGAACGGTCTACAGGAATCCCGCATATTCCTCCAAGAGCGTTTCGCTCACCATCGCTGTAAAGGGCGGGACCCAGAACTATTACATCAAGATGTACAATGAGAAGGGAGATCTGGTAGCGACCGCCTTCATCGCTGCGGACAAGAGCGGGACGGTCAAGGTCCCCGCAGGCACGTACACGATCAAGGAAGCAGCCGGCACCAAATGGTACGGCACGGAGGAGATGTTCGGTGACGACGGTTCCTATATGCTGCTCGATATCAGCGGCGCAACCTCCTTCAAGCTTACGGCAGGCAGCTGGAAGCTTACGATCGGCGTCAGCTCAGGCGGAAACGTAGGCAGCAAGAACGTAGGCCGCGAAGGCTTCTAAAACGTAATTCCGATAATAAAACAAAAGACCGCCTTTGGTCAGGCAAGCTGCTCATCTCAGCATCCGGGCCGAAGGCGGTTTATTTTGTCAGCTCAGCTTTTTTTCATATCCGAACATTACGACTTTGTCCTTATACAGGTAAGCCTCTTTAATGACCGGACTGCGCTTGAAGCCGGTCTTTTCATACAGGCTGACCGCGGGCTGGTTGAAGTCTGCGACGAAAAGCCTCAGGTATCCGGCCCCTTCATCCTTTGCGATCCGGCAGGCATCGGCGATAAGCCTTCTGGCGATGCCCTGTCTCTGACATGAAGGATCGACTGCCAGTCTGTTCAGAAACCTGCACGGGGCGTTATCGTCTTCCCATGTCCCGGGCTCGTATTCCTCGTCTTCATCGTTAGCCAGAGCGAACGCCCCGATGACCTTCCCGCCGCGCCTGAGTATATACAGCCGCTGCTTTTCTATGTCCTCCGGGAGGACTTCCCTGGGATAATGCTCGTTCCATAGGTGTATCCCGTTCTTTTCCATCTCCGCGATGGCGTCGTCGAACATCCGGCCGATCTCATCCAGGTCGCTCGGCGCTGCCTTGAACAGGATATCGTCTGTATCATCCATATTTTTCTCCTGTGTTCTCATTATATGAATATAGGTATGTCAGCATGTTCCCGTTATACAGCTTGCGGTTCCTGTCGGCCTTTTTGCCGAAGCAGCGCTGGAATTCCGGGTTTGCCGTTATTATGCTCATCTGCCAGCCTGTCAGCGAATCGAAGACATTTCTCAGGTCTTTATAGAGCTCCTCCGCTTCTCTCCGATCCGAGAGCCTCTCTCCGTATGGCGGGTTGGTGACTATCGTGCCGAACTTTGCCCTGCTGCGGAAATCCCGCATATCCGCCTTCTGGAAGGCGATGAAGCTGTCTGTCCCGCACCT
The DNA here is from genome assembly GCA_017551505.1 of Eubacteriaceae bacterium. Lineage (GTDB taxonomy): Bacteria > Bacillota > Clostridia > Eubacteriales > Anaerofustaceae > JAAYHF01. The sequence continues at coordinate 17,546 of JAFZLL010000050.1, read as the reverse complement.
TTTGGCATTGCTGATGCTGGTGCGCACTGCGTTCCTGTCTATATCCGACGCGAGGATGCGGTAATCCGGCCTGTGGATCATATCCCTTGCCCGCTCGCGGATCTCCTTTGACCTGTTTGTGTCGACCACATGCCAATCGTCTACGGAGAATCTCCTGTTGAGCCCCGGAGCCATATCTGATGCGATCATCGCGGCTTCTATGGCTATCGTCCCGCTGCCGCACATTATGTCCGCAAATTCTCTTTTGCCCGTATAGCCCGAAAGGAGCACTATCCCGGCAGCCAGGGTCTCGGAGATGGGCGCCTTCAGCTTATTGAGGCGGTATCCCCGCTTATTCAGCGGCTCCCCGCTGGCGTTGAGGTATATCGAACAGACGTCGTTCTTTATCCTTGCGATCAAGGGATAATACGGCCCGGTCTCGCTTATGGCGCCTGCGGCGTATTGCTTCTTCAGCTTTTCGACGGCAGCCTTTTTGATGATTGCCTGACAGTCGCTTCTGGAGAACAGGGCGGAAGAAACGCTCGTGATCTTTTCGACTGAAAAGGCCGCGTCCTTCGGCAGGTGCTCCTTCCAGTCAATTGAGTATACGAGATCGTAGAGCTCGTCGAAAGATGAGGCTTTCCCCTCTGCGACTTGAATGAGCACCCTGTTTGCCGTGCGCAGGCTGAGGTCCAGCCTGAGGATATCCTCATAGCCGCCTTTGACGAATACAGATCCGTCCTCTGTCTTTACAGGGGCGTATCCCAGGCGGTTCGCCTCTTTTTTAAGTATGCTCTCCAGGCCGAACGACGTGGTCAGTCTGACAGTAAACTCATTCATCCCCGCCAAGTTGCCCCTTAATGGTCTTTATCCTGTCCCTGAGCACCATGGCCCTTTCGAAATCGAGGGCTTTGGCTGCCTGCTTCATCTGTTCCTCCAGCTGGGCTATCACCTCTGAGACGTCCTTTGCGGCAAGCGTTTTCGGCAGGGGCCTGTCATCTTTGCGTCCCCTGGCTCTCTGCGTTTCTTTCGGCGCGATGGCGTCCTGTATCCCTCCAGATATCGCCTTCGTGATCCCCTTCGGCGTGATGCCGTGCTCTTCATTGTAGTTCTTCTGCTTATCGCGCCGCCGTTCGGTCTCGCGTATCGCTCTCTCCATGGAATCGGTCACTTCGTCCGCGTACATGACGACGTGGCCGCTCACGTTCCTTGCGGCTCTCCCGATGGTCTGGATCAGGGAGGTCTCGCTCCTTAAAAAGCCTTCCTTGTCGGCGTCAAGGATGGCCACCAGGCTAACCTCGGGGATATCCAGTCCTTCTCTGAGCAGGTTTATTCCCACCAGCACGTCGAATACGCCGCTGCGCAGGTCGTTGATAATGTCCATGCGCTCCACGGTGTCGATGTCGGAATGGAGGTACTGGCAGGCTATGCCGGCCTTGGAAAGGAACTGCGTCAGGTCCTCCGCCATCCTCTTCGTTAAGGTCGTGACCAGGACCTTGTTTCCTTTGGAGGTCTCCTCGTTGATCCTGCCGATGAGGTCGTCGATCTGTCCTTCGGTGGGAACGATCTTCACATCCGGATCCACCAGTCCGGTCGGGCGTACGATGAGCTCCGCAGTCTGTTCGGAATGCTCTGCCTCGTAATCCCCGGGGGTGGCGGACACAAAGACCACCTGATTGATCTTTCCCTCGAATTCGGAAAAGTTCAGAGGGCGGTTGTCATAGGCCGAAGGCAGTCTGAACCCGTAATCCACCAGGTTCTTCTTCCTGCTGTAATCCCCGCCGTACATCCCTCTCACCTGGGGGAGCGTGACGTGGGATTCGTCGATGAACATCAGAAAGTCATCGGGAAAATAATCCAGCAGTGTATACGGAGGCATGCCGGGCGCTGTGCCGTTCATATGGCGCGTATAGTTTTCGATGCCCTTGCAGTAGCCGATCTCCCTGAGCATCTCGATATCGTAATTCGTGCGCTGCGCGATCCTCTGCGCCTCGAGCAGCTTCCCGTTATCCTTGAAATACTTTACCCTCTCGTCCAGTTCGGTCTGGATGGTCCCTATGGCCCTCTCCAGAGCCTCCGCCCCGGCGACATAATGGCTGGCGGGATATACGCTTATATGGTTTCTTTTCCGTATGACCTTGCCGGTGAGGGCGTTGATCTCGGAAAGCTCATCCACCTCATCGCCGAACAGCTCTATCCTCAGAGCATAACCGTCGCTGTCGGCGGGGTAGATCTCTATGGTGTCCCCCTTGACGCGGAAGGTGCCCCGCTTGAAGTCCGTCTCATTCCTGCTGTATTGGATGTCGACCAGCTTCCTGATGATGTCCTCCCTTGGCTTTATCATTCCCGGGCGCAGGGATAGGACCATCGTACGGTAATCGATAGGGTTGCCCAGGCCGTAAATGCAGCTGACGGAAGCGACTATGATGACGTCCTCCCTTTCGGAAAGGGCGCAGGTTGCCGAGTGGCGCAGCTTGTCGATATCGTCGTTGATCGAGGAATCTTTTTCGATGTAAAGATCCCTGCCGGGCACGTATGCTTCCGGCTGGTAATAATCGTAATATGAAACGAAGAATTCCACCGCGCTTTCCGGGAAGAAGCTCTTGAATTCGTTGTATAGCTGCGCGGCAAGGGTCTTGTTGTGCGCCAGGACGAGAGTAGGCTTCTTGACCTGCTCTATGACCTTGGCCATGGTGAACGTCTTGCCGCTGCCGGTGACTCCGAGCAGCGTCTGGGCCTTCATCCCTTTAAGGATACCTTGGGAGAGTTCTTCTATGGCTCTGGGCTGGTCTCCTGCAGGTGAGTATTCGCTATGTACCTTGAATAATTCCATGGGCTTACAGTTCGATCTGTCTGTCGAAGATCAGGATGAGGCAGAGCAGTATCCCGCCGACGGTGATGAATGAATCGGCAACATTGAATACGGGGAAATCGATGAACGCGAACTTCAGAAAGTCAGTGACGTAGTTGTGATAGACGCGTTCTATCCCGTTGGCAAGAGCCCCGCCTATGATCATCGCAAGTGTGTATGAAAAGAATCTCTTGCCGGGGTTGCGCTTTTTCTCTATGAGCATGAACAGTATCAGCGCGAAAGATACCGCAAGGCTGAATATCCCCAGGTAATAGCTCTTCCCCTGGAGGATGCCGAAGGCCGCCCCGGTGTTCTCCACATATTCCAGGTCGATCACTCCCTTGATAAGCGTGAGCCCGACTTTATTTCTCAGCAGCCTGAAGGCGGCGAATTTCGTTACAAGATCCGCGAGCATTATCGCGGTTATAAGAATGAACCACATATTCTTTACCTCATTTTAATGCGATTAGTCCTTTATCTGATTATAGCACGCAGGGTATAATTAAACATGACAAGTGTGCAAATCGGAGCGAGCGATGAAAAATGTATTGAAAGATGAGAAGAAGGTCTTCAGGTATTTCTGGGCCGCAGTTCTCGGAGTATGCCTCATCATAGCCTTTTACCAGGTATCCAGCGACCTGCCGAAATTCCTAGGCTGGCTCGGAAAGGTCCTGGGAAAATTCGTCAAAGTCATCACTCCCATCATCGTGGGATCGGTGATCGCCTACCTGCTCAAGAACCCTGGCCGAAAGATAAAGGGTCTTCTGATGAAGAGCAGATTCTTCGCGGAGCGTCCGAAAGGAGCACATACCGTCTCGGTGCTTCTGACCTCTTTTCTTGCGATGGCTCTTCTCGTTGGATTCCTTTTCGCCGTCATCCCCAATACGGTGGACAGCATCACCCTTCTCATCTCCCGCATGACGGACCTGAGAACACCGTTGGAACGCATATACTACCGCCTTGCCCGCAACGAGCTTTTCGTCAGGCTCATGAGTCTGTTTCACATCGATATAGCCGGCTCGGATCCGACCACTCTGATAATGGATCTGATCGGCATGGGGCAGAAATACCTGTCCAATATCGGCACCTACATCTACTCCTTTGCGCTGGACACCGGGGCCTTCCTATACAATTTCGTCATCGGCTTCGTCATCTCGGTATACATGAACCTCGAGTGGGATCAGCTTAAGAAGGACTTCTCCAGAGCCTTCAGAGCCGTCCTTGGCAGACGCTACGACAGGGTCTCCTATATCGCCGGCCTTTTCGACAGGACATTCACAGTATACCTCGAGGGCAAGATCACCACCAGCGCCGTCATAGGCCTTTTCGCCTGCATATTCTGCCTGATATTCCGCGTGCCCTACGCGCCGATGATCGGACTGATCTGGTGCGTGAGCAATATGATCCCCATCGTCGGTCCGTGGATAGGAGGCATCATCTGCGGGCTGATATCCCTTCTGGCAGGAGTGGACAAGATGATAATCGTCCTCATCATAGTGGAGGCCGGCCAGATACTGGACAACAACATACTCACGCCGAAGGTCCTCGGCGACATGGTGGATCTGAGCGGCTTCTGGGTCTTCGTCACCGTCATCGTCTCCGGCAGTATCTGCGGCGTATTCGGGATGGTCGTCGCGATCCCGTTCTTCTCGGTCATAAAGACTCTCATCGACGAGGCAATCGACAATAAGCTCGTAAGACAGCGCGTCCTCACACCGGACGAGCCGATGTTCGATGCGGATAATGAGGAAATATGAGCGTCTTTTGTTGAATCGTTCACCCGAAAGTGCTATCTTTCTATTTGCGGGAAAGCCTTTTCCCGTTTCATTGAAGTTATTATAAAAGAACATATCATTCGGAGGAAATCATGAAAAAAACACCTGTTGTCACTATCGTTGCCGTCGGCATCGGCGCAGCCCTGTTCTTCGTGCTCTCGCGCTTCGTCGCGATCCCGAGCCCGGTGCCCAATACCAATATCTCTATCCAGTACGGCTTTCTGAGCTTCATGGCCGTCCTGTTCGGACCTGTCGCCGCAGCCCTGATGGCCTTCATAGGCCACGCGCTCTCCGACTTCTCCTTCGGCTGGGGAGTATGGTGGAGCTGGGTCATCGCGTCCGGAGTGGCGGGATGCGTCATGGGCTTTGCCGCCAAGAAGGTCAATCTGGCCGACGGAAAATTCGGCGGCAAGGAGATCGTGACCTTCAACGTCGTCCAGGTCATCGCTCATCTTGTCGCATGGCTGGCAGTCGCGCCTGTCCTCGATATCCTCATTTACGCGGAGCCCGCGAACAAGGTATTCGTCCAGGGACTGACCGCGGGTGTGGCCAACATCGTCACGACGGCTATCGTAGGCACGCTGCTGTGCTTCGCATATGCCAAGTCAAGACCCGCAAAGGGCAGCCTCAAGAAGGAAAACTGATCATAAAACACTTTTGGAGCCGACAGAGGCGTAAAGCCTCTGTCATTTTTTAAATAGGATGGACAATGAATCAACAGCCGTCGTATTCGAGGACTTTTCCTTCAAATACGACGCCCAGAGCGAACCGACGCTGAAAAACATAAATCTTACAGTCAGGCGCGGGGAAAAGATAATCCTGGCCGGACCCTCGGGGTGCGGCAAATCCACCCTGGCCAACTGCATCAACGGCCTCGTCCCGTTCTCCTACAAGGGGGAGATGACGGGCTCTGTGAGGATCTTCGGAAGGCAGACGAGCGAGATGAGCATCGCCGAGCTCTCCCGATACGTGGGCACCGTCCTGCAGGATTCCGACAACCAGTTCATCGGGCTCACCGTGGGGGAGGATATCTCCTTCGCCATGGAGAACGACTGCGTTGATCAGGACACGATGAAGGCAAGGGCTCTGAACGCTGCGGGCGAAGTCGGAGTTGCAGACCATATCCTGTATTCCCCCCAGGAGCTTTCGGGAGGGCAGAAGCAGAGGGTCTCGATAGCGGGCGTGCTGGTGGACGAAGTGCCGATACTCCTGTTCGACGAGCCTCTGGCAAATCTCGATCCCGCCACCGGCAAGAGCGCCATGGTTCTCATCGAGAAGATCCGAAGGGAAAAGAACGCCGCCGTCATAATCATTGAGCACCGCCTGGAGGACGCGCTGTACTGCGGGGCAGACAGGATAGTGCTGATGAACGACGGGAGGATCACCGCGGACCTGCCTCCGAACGAGATGCTGTGCTCTTCATATCTGAACATCAACAGGATAAGGGAGCCTCTTTACATAACCGCCCTCAAATACGCCGGTGTGGAACTGAAGCCCGAAATGAAGGTCTCCTCCGTCAGGGAGATCGAGCTGTGCGGAGAGGATAAGGCAAAAGTCGTCAGATGGATGGAGAGCGTGCCTGCCCCGGAAAAAAAGCCCGAGAGGGAGACGATCGTATCCCTGCGGAACGTATCCTTTACGTATGCGACCGGAAAAAAAGCCCTGAGCGACGTCAGCCTTGACATTAAAAAAGGGGAGATGCTCAGCCTTGTGGGTAAGAACGGCGCGGGCAAATCCACTCTGGCGAAGGTCATATGCGGTTTTGAGGACAGCACTGAGGGCAGCATCCTGATATCCGGAAGGGACGCTTCAGAAATGTCCATAAAGGAGAGGGCGATGCATATAGGCTACGTCATGCAGAACCCGAACTCAATGCTGTCGAAGACCATGATCGCCGACGAGGTCGCGTGGGGCCTTATCGCGAGAGGCATGTCCAAGGAGCAGGCCTCTAAACGCAGCGAAGAGATGCTCAAAGTGTGCGGGCTGTACGAATACCGCAACTGGCCGGTTGGGGCTCTGAGCTACGGTCAGAAAAAAAGAGTCACCATCGCCTCTATCCTGGTCTATGATCCGGAGATGATCATCCTGGACGAGCCGACGGCAGGCCAGGATCTCGGACACTACACCGAAATAATGGAATTTTTAAAGGACGTCAATTCAAGAGGTGTCACGATCCTCATGATCACTCATGACATGCACCTCATGCTCGAGTACTGCGAAAGAAGCGTGGTGCTGCTGGACGGCAGGATCATCGCTGATGACAAGCCGGAGAACATACTGACCGACCGGGATATAATAGAAAAGGCGGCTTTAAAGGAGACCTCGCTGTATGAGCTGGCCATAAAGTGCGGGATCGATGACGCGGGCGGCTTCGTGGGTACCTTCATCAATGACGACAGGAGGAAAAGGGGCCATGAATAACTTCTTCAATTACATAGACAGGCCTTCTCCCGTGCATTCGCTCACCGGCGCGACCAAGCTGACCTGTCTGGTACTGTGGACCTTTGCAGCCATGACCACCTTCGACACCAGGTATCTCGGTTTTCTTATAGTGCTTGGAATAATCGCCTTTGCCGTCTCGAAGATCAGGTTCTCCGATATCAGGGGGACGCTGCTTTTCACCATGGGCTTCATGATGCTTTCCGCCATAATGCTCTTCATCTTCTCCCCGGAACACGGGGTGGAGATATACGGCACCAGAAACGTTATCTGCGACCTGCCGGGAAAATATGCCCTGACAAAAGAACAGCTCTTCTATCAGCTCAACGTGATACTGAAGTATTTCGCCTCAATGCCGGTGGTGATCCTTTTCGTGTCCACCACGCAACCAAGCGAGTTCGCCGCCAGCCTGAACCGCATCGGCATAAGCTACCGCATCGCCTATTCCGTATCCATAGCCCTGCGCTATATCCCCGACATCACCAAGGAATACCGCGAGATATCCAAGGCCAATCAGGCCAGGGGCATCGAGATGGACAGCCGGAAGATAAGCCTGATGAGCCGGCTGAAGAACGCCGCAGCGATAATATTTCCCCTCATCATGTCCTCCATGGACCGCATCGAGATCATTGCCAATGCAATGGAGCTGCGCCGATTCGGCGAGAAGCCCAAGCGAACATGGTACAGCGCAAGGCCGTTCAGGGCGGGGGATTACATCTGCATGCTGCTGTGCGCGTGTCTGTTGGGCATAACCGTGATTTTGATTAAAATAAACGGTTCGCGCTATTATAATCCCTTCGTGTGAGCCGCGTTAGTGTATAATTGCTGCAGGTGGTGGAAAAATGAATCTATTCACGATAGCTAAGATCAGAAAGATCGTAAAGAACATGAGCGAGGAAGAGAAGCGGGAGATAATCGAATGCCCTTCCGCGCAGTGGCTCAAGGAGAAGACCGCTGAGTACGGCATAGAGATAACCGATGAAGAAGCCGGTATAGCCTTTGAGTATATCAAGAACGGCAAGTTCGTAAACTACATCTGATGGTCGATGAAGGACGGCATTAAGAGATTATACGGACTGAAGAACATCGGGATAGCCTATATCTGCTGCTATATCCACTTCATAACCGAGGTGATCTGCTTCTATTACCTGACGAGGGCAACGAAGGGCGTGCTGAACGCATGGATGATCCCTTTCATATACGACGGCCTTGCCTTCGTCCCTCAGGGCGTGATCGGCTATGCCGCTGACAGGCGTCCGGGAATGGCGCTTACTGTACCGGGTTTCGCTCTTATGCTCCTGTCGCTGACCGTCTTCGGCTTCATGTCCGCCAGTATATACATCTCGCTCGTGCTGATGTGCCTGGGGAATGCCCTGGTGCACGTGGATGCCGCGGAGGCGACGCTGAAAAACAGTTTCGGCAGGCTGTCCCACAGCGCCATCTTCGTGTCCGGTGGATCCTTCGGCGTCATCACAGGGCGCGTCCTGGCGATCTACGGTGTCCCTGTCTGGTTCGTCCTGCTCATGGGCGTCTCCGTGATCCCGTTTATCGCCGCATCCTTCGGCTATGAAGGGACGAAGGAAAGCAAGGCTCGCGGCTTCGATTACGTCAAACCCGGCAAGTCGCCGCTCTGCGCGGCAGCCGTAGCCGTTGCCGTCGTGATCATCAGGGGCTATATGGGCTACGGGATACCGACATCCTGGAACAAGACCCTTGCGCAGTCGGTATATATGTTCGTGATAATGGGATTGGGCAAAGCCCTGGGAGGGATACTCTCGGACGCATTCGGGATCAGGAAGGTCGCTGTCGCCTCGACTCTGCTGGCGATACCCTTTCTGTGCCTCGGCGATAAGCTCATGTTCGTCTCTCTGATAGGCGTCATGTTCTTCTCGATGACCATGTCCGTCACCCTGGCAATACTCGTGTCAGTGATGAGCGACACTCCCGGCCTGGCATTCGGACTGACCACGATAGGGCTGTTCCTTGGCACCGCGCCGATATTCTTCGTCCGCCTTTCCAAAGGGGCCGATATAGCCTTTATATCTATCATGTCGGCGGTGTGCTCGCTGCTGCTGAACCGGATCTTGAAGGAGCCTGAAAGATGATAAGATTCGTATTCGATCCGCGGTATTTATCCGCGAACGCCGCCTTCTTCTGGGGCTGCCTGGCAGTGCTGGCGCTCCTTATCGCCGTTTCGTTTATTATCGCATACAGGCGCTTGAAGCGATGAACGTCATAGTCGAGCTCCCGCGGATAATGGCCCGGTGCCTGGTATGCACCGTACTTATCGAGACTGCCGGAGCAGCCGTATTGGGGGTAAGGGATAAACGAGACTTTCTCAATGTCATCCTCGTGAATGTCATGACCAATCCCGTCGTCGCTGTCCTGCCGGTCTATATGAACATAAGATACGGGATAGGCGCCCGCCACGCGGCGCTTGCCGCACTGGAGGCATTCGCGGTGCTCTCGGAAGCGGCGGTATACAAGAGGTTTTTACGGTATGAAAAGCTCCGTCCTCTCGTATTGTCGATCGTACTCAACGCCATGTCCTACTTTTGCGGCGTTATCATAAACGGACTGTAAGCATATACTATATATATTAGGAGGAATCATGAAAAAACTGTTCATTCTTATCCTGACTCTGGTGATCATCGCGTCAGGGAACGCCGTCTTTGCCGATATGGGCGCGCCGGCCATAGACCCGTATGACGCGAAGATAGTCAACAAAAACGGTGCGGATTATTACAAATGGGGCAATAACGGACTGGTAAAAGCCGGCGAGCTGAAGTCCGGAGTCATACTGACCATAACGTATGAGGAGATTGTCAATGGCGATTACTATGCCAGCTTCAATTACGACAACGGATATTATTACGTTAAATGCTCGGATATCCAGGCCACGAAGCAGTATGACGACAGCAAAATACCTACCGCAGTCGAATGGTCCGGCAGCGTCGAAGGCGACCACGACATCACGGTCTTCAAAGGACCTTCATACGGCTACGGCAAGGCTGACTTCGTCATCCCCAGAGGGGACGTATTCAACATCACGGGGCTCTCTACCTCTTATCAGTCGCCCTACGGCTGGTTCTATATCAGCTACCGCGGACAGCACGGATGGGTGGAGAACGTGTTCGATTACACCGGCTTCAAGGTTAACCAGTATCCCGTACAGGATGTCGTCCCCGGCGGAAACGATGATCCGGGAAACCAGGGAGGCGGCGGTAATGACGATCCGGGAAACCAGGGAGGCGGCGGAGATGTCGTCGAACCTGCGAAAGAACCTGCAGGAAAAACTGTCCTCATGTTCGTCATCGGCGCCGTTGTGGTCGGATTGGTAGCCTTAATGGTCATAATGACCGTCAATAAAGGGAAAAAGACCATCGACGTGTCCTGAAACATCTACGGAGGAAGAAATGAGTATTCTGAGAGACAGATCCTTAGCCGCAGCCGGCAATCTGAAGATAGACTGGGTATATGACCATATGCCCATCTGCGCCCTGATAGAAGAGCGCTTTAAGAAGGAAAGACCCTTTGAAGGGCTGAAGATAACCACATCGATCCATCTGGAAGCCAAGACGGCGCGTACAGCGCTGCTTTTGGCCGCCGGCGGAGCCGAGGTCCATGCCACGGGAAGCAATCCGTTATCTACCCAGGACGACGTGGCTGCCGCTCTGGATTCCCGCGGTGTTAACGTCTACGCCTGGTACGGCGCGACGGAACAGGAATATCACGATCACCTGGTCGCGGCGCTTTCCTGCAAGCCCGATATCATGATCGATGACGGAGGGGACCTGACCCATATCCTATGCGAGGAAAGGCCGGATCTGGCCGTCAATCTCAAGGGGGGCAGCGAGGAGACCACGACCGGCGTGCTCAGGCTCAAGGCCAGGGCCGCTTCCGACGAGGGGCTGCCTTTCCCGATGGTCTGCGTAAATGATGCGATGATGAAGTACATGTTCGACAACCGTTACGGCACGGGACAGAGCGTAATGACCGCCATCATGGCCTCCACAAACCTGGTCGTTGCCGGAAAGACCTTCGTCGTTGCCGGTTACGGATGGTGCGGGAAGGGCGTATCCATGAGGGCAAAGGGAATGGGGGCGAGGGTGATCGTCACGGAAGTCGACCCTGTCAAGGCCGTTGAAGCCGTCATGGACGGTTTTACCGTGATGACCATGGAACAGGCCGCGCCTTTGGGCGACGTTTTCGTCACCGTAACCGGATGCAAGGATGTCGTGCGCATGGAGCATATAGAAAAGATGAAGGACGGCGCCATCCTGTGCAATGCCGGCCATTTCGATGTGGAGGTGGCTGTAGCCGAGATGCGGAAGGCGGCGGTCAAGACCTATGCCGCGCGCAACAATATCGAAAGATTCGAGTTTGAAGGCGGCCATTACGTCTATCTTATCGCGGAAGGCAGACTAGTGAACCTTGCCGCAGGCGACGGCCATCCCGCGGAGATCATGGATATCAGCTTCGCACTCCAGGTGCTCTGCGCCGAATACCTGGCAAAGAATGCGGATAAGCTTGAGAAGACTATCCAGGAGGTCCCGGGAGACATAGACAACTGGGTGGCCGAGATGAAGCTTGAGACCATGGGAATCAGGATCGACCGCCTGACCGACGAACAGTACAGGTACATCCATTCGGCAAACTGAGATGAAGCTGTTAAAGAATGTCCGGCTGTATACGGGTGAAGAATACTTTGAAAGAGGGGCGGTCGCTTTCGATGACGGAGGGATCGTCTACGCAGGCGCTCAGAGCGCTCTGACCGACGGGCTCCGCGCAGATGTGATCGACGGAAGGGGAGGGCTGTGCATGCCTCCGATGGTCAACGCCCACACCCACGCGGCTATGGTGCTGCTCAGGGGAGTCGCCAGCGACGAGAATCTCAACGACTGGCTGGACAAGGTGGTCCCGATCGAAGAGATGTACACTCCGCAGATGATCCATGACGGCACGATGCTGGCCATCGCCCAGATGATCAGGACGGGGACCTCAGCCTTTGCGGATATGTATTATCATATGCACAGCGTTATCGACGCCGTGCTTGAGACCGGCATCAGGGCAAACATAACCCGGGGCAGCTCCTCAAGGGAAGGGGTCGATTCGCACGTAAGCTGGTTTAAGGATCATGACGGCGCCGCAAACGGCAATCTCCGCGTATATATGGGCATCCATGCCGAGTATACGAGCGATGAGGATATCGTGTCCTACGCCGCGGATACGGCAGCCTCGCTCGGTACAGGCATACATGTGCATGTGTCCGAAAGCGCGTACGAGGTCGCCGGATGCGTTGAACGCCACGGCTGTTCTCCGGTAGAGTATTTCGACAGGCTCGGAGTCTTCGATCTGCCGACGATAGCTGCCCACTGCGTGCATCTGACCGGGAGCGATATCGCTCTGCTGGGTTCAAAGCACGTGAATATCGCCCACTGTCCGTTAAGCAACCTCAAGCTGGGCAACGGCATCGCGCCGGTCAGGGACCTTATGGGCTCCGGAGCTGCCATCGCCGTAGGAACGGACGGGGCATCCAGCAACAACAGCCTCGATATGTTCAGGGAAACAAAGGCCATGAGCCTTCTCGCGAAAGGCAGCCTCAATGACCCGAAAGCCATGAGCGCCGAGGAATCGCTGAGGTGCGCTTCGCTCAACGGCTACAGGGCCCTGGGATTCGGCAATGCAGGGCTGATCAAGGCCGGCATGGACGCCGATATGATCGTCCTGGACAGCGCCAGCTTCAATATGTTCCCGGGCGTCGATCCGGCAGCTGATGCGGTATATTCGGCAACGGGGGAAGATGTGATCCTGAACATCGTCAACGGGAAAGTCCTTTACGCTTTCGGTGAGTTCAAAACGCTCGATATCGATAAAGTCAGGAAAGAAGCATATGCGACGGCGCGTGAACTGGGTATAGTGTGATGTTCAGGAAGATGAGGAGGTACGGCCAGGCACTCAGCCGGGAGGAATGCATCGATATCCTCAAAAACGCCAGCCATGGCGTCCTGGCGCTTCACGGCGACGATGATTACCCTTACGCCGTGCCGATGAGCTACGTGTACGAAAATGACAGACTGTATTTCCACGGGGCCAGAAGCGGGCACCGCATGGACAGCGTCATGAAGGACGAAAAGGCTTCATTCTGCGTGGTCTCTGCGGATGACGTTATTCCCGAGGAGTATGCCACATATTACAAAAGCGTGATAGTGTTCGGACGTATCCGCGCGCTGACCGGAAAAGACGAGATGATATCCTCTGCCGAGACCCTGGCAGAAAAGTATAATCCCGGAGACACTCCGGAGGGGAGGCTTTCCGAGATCGATAAAGAGTTCTCACGCCTTGCCATGTTCGAGATGACTGTGGAACATATGACAGGCAAGCAGGCCAGGGGATTAGTGTCCGAATCTGGACAGGATGAGATATGAAGATATGCAGGTAGGGCTGACAGAGATGATGCGCTGAGCCGTCATGCTGTCAGGCGGGCGGTTTATGGGAAATCATATTCCGGCCTGTTTACCGGTATCGATTTGGAGATACACCTGCAAAACATGCTGAAACGACAAAAGAGAGGCGGCTGCTGCGCCTCTCTTTTTACTGTTGATCGTAGATCATTCTTTATTTTTCTTCGGTTGTGTCTTCCGACTTCTCTTCTGCTTTTTCCTTTTTGGCGTACTTGGCGACTACATCGCCCAGCTTGTCTTTGGCGTCTTCGATGACATCGGAGAACTTGTCTCCGTATTTGTCGGACAGTTCGCCGAGCTTCTTTTTGGCTGCCTCGTAGAATTCCTTAAGGTCGCCTGAAACGTTGTCGGACCATTTGTCGAGGGCGTCGGCGGCTTTGTCGGTGAATTTATCCACGGCGTCTTCCGCTTTATCCTTCAATTCGCCGTACAGCTCGCCTGCTTTATCGGCTACCTTGTCAGCGGTCTCCTTGCCTTTCTTCGCGGCGTCATCCGTCCACTTATCAACTGCATCTCCCGCCTTGTCCGCAAACTTGTCTACTGCTTCACCGGCCTTTCCCTTCAGTTCGCTGTACTTTTCGGCGGCGGCTTTTACGACCTTGCTTGCTGCCTCCTTGCCTTTTTTAGCGGCTTCTTCCGCCAATTTGCCGATGGATTCGCCGGCTTTGCCTGCCCATTCATTGATGGTCTTGGCAGCGGAATCCTTGGCTTCGGCATACTTTGCAGTGTACTTTTTAAGGAGGACCGAGAAATTATCCTGAGCTTCCTTTACCACATCGGAGACTTTGTCTCCCAGCTCTTCCTTGACTTCGGAGAGCTTATCCATGGCGTCCTTGGAAAAATGCTCGAATTCCTTCTTGAGCTCTTCCTTCTTTTCATCTGCGGTCTCAGCAACGCCGGGCTGCTGTTCTTCATTCAGCTTATCTTCATCCATTTATAATAATCCTCCTTGTATAATTTTCTGATACTATAATAGCCTTTCCGTATTAAATGACAACCCCTTATTATGTTAATTTTCCGTTAAATACAGCGTTCTCTGAGCCGGAGGACGATATCCATGAAACTCCTCACATAGCCCTCGTTGACTTCGCCTGTGGCGGTGTGCCCGTCCTTCAGCCAGCTGCCTATGATCCCTCCGTCCGCGACCGTAAGCTGGGACGATGCATTCTTATCATTGAGCCCTGCCCCGACGATCAGGGGAAAATCTCCGAGTATCGAGCGGAATTCCCTGATCTTGTCCTCGTCTGTGCTCACGCCCGTCGCTTCTCCGGTCACTACCACCGCGCCGCAGCGCTCTTTTGACAGTTCCAGATCCTCTTTAAGGCTCCTGCCAGACAGCACAGGCTGGTATTTGAACCTTACCCCGCCCATGATGAGGACGCGGTTATTCTTCAGCTCTGTCATCATATTTCCGTAATGGATATCGGCATCCTTTGGCAGATGCCCGCACACGGAGTCCACCTGGATGAACGCAGCGCCGTATTCAAGGGCTGCGCTCATGCTCATCTCCGGTTCGTCCAGTATGTTCACGCCGTATATCCTGTCAGGATATGCATCCCGCAGGAATTCAAGCGCCTGAAGGACGTACGGGACGCTGCCGAAATAATCCTCGACGATCACTGCGTCTACATCATTGCGGTAGTAGATGCCTATCTCCCTTTCCCAGCGCCGGCGCTTGTCCTCGCCCGAGTAGCCTTTCAGATGCACCATCGCCATCACCGGTTTATTTATGCCGAAAACGTCCCTGAATTCCATGCCTTCCCACCCCTTATTTGACAAGCAGGATCTGATATGCTATTTTACAAAAAAGGAGTGGGAAAATGGAATACCTGGCCGGCGGATATACGATGATATCAGATATTTACTATGCGGACGGCTCCTGCCGCATGAACGATGCCGGAGGGAGCGCATACGCCGCCGGCGGAATGCGTCTGTGGCGAGACAGCGTAGGATACGTCGGCACTGCGGGCAAGGATTTCAGTCAGTTCTACGGGCCCTTCTACCGGGATAACGGGATAAGGCTGTTCATGGAGTTCTCTCTGGAGGAGACTCTGCATTACGACCTGCACTATGCTCCGGACGGCTCGTGGACGGAAAGCTGCCTGAAAGGCGATGGATATGAGAACGAGGCGCGGATCCTTGGCGCACTGACACCGGAGCTGTTTTCAAGAGGTGTTGATAAAGACACGAAGGGCGTTTATCTTGAAGCCGCCATGAATACCGGTATCGTCCGCCGCTTCGGAGAGCTTAAAAGCGTGATCGGGAATGCCAGGCTGATGTGGGAGATCGAGGCTTCTGACCTGTACGAACCGGCCCTGAGAGCGGATATACTCCGGCTGATCCCTCAGGCGGACTGCTTTTCCATCAATATGAATGAAGGGAAAGCCTTTTTTGAAACGGCTGATGAAAAAGATGTCATAAAGAGCATAAGCAGGATCGGCATGCCGTGCTTTCTGAGGGCAGGGGAGGCGGGGGCCTACTGGATCGAAGACGGCAGGGCTGTCTTCGTGCCGTCATATGGGGCGGATACATCTGTGGATGCCACCGGGTGCGGAAACGCCTCTACTGCTGCGGCTCTGATCGGCTTCGCAGAAGGTTTTCCTCCGGCAAAAACCGTCGCAATGGCCAATGTTTCGGCCTACTGTAATTCACGCTGCCACGGGTTGTATCCTCTGTACGATGCAAAAATACGCACGGAGGCTGAAAGAATTTCCGCCAGTCTGATGGAGATGAGCCGGGAGTTTTCCGTCAGTGAACTGTGAAGCGGTATACGGTATTCTGTTCCATACCGTCGTGAAAGAGCCGGCGTGATTATGAAGAAATAAATAAAAAGTTATTTGCAGAGATAAGTATCATGGGATTATTTAGAAAATTTCTGAAAATAGATAGGCCGGATAACATGGGCTTAAAATATGACGATGTTGCAAGATGGCTGGATGCCGTGTTCGAGGCAGGCATTCCGGATTACGTGGCAGGCATTGCTTTTAACCTGTACGAGGAAACGGATAGTCATTGGGCCGCGGAAGTCGTAGGAACTTCATCTGTTGATGAAAGCGATGATGACTGGGCCTGCGATGAAGCAACAGATTTCAATACGAGAGAGAATCCGTTCTCGTGGCAGGAAGATGCGTCTTGGGAAGAAGTATTATCCGGGGTTAATGATATAGTCGTTAAGTATCTTGAAGCTGGAAAGTACTCACACAGATTAAAGGAGATGAAGGCTGTAGCTTGCGGCTTTGTGGATGGGGATCTCGAAATACTATATGCAAAGAGATAAACGCCGTTTGCGGAGCAGAATATGGATACACTCTCGACCCCTTTTGGCGAAATCACAGTACTGATAGATGGAAAACCGGTCCCTTTCTCTGCACAAGAGGGAAGAAAACTGGACGTACTATGCCCGCATGTTTCGGAAAGATACCGGATTTCGGTCCGTTTTCCCCCTGACATGGAGGAGCATACCATAGCCTGCGTCTTCAGTTCTGACTTTTCATATGAAAGGACTCCGGAAAGCGGAGAACGGTTGGAATGTCAGAGTTTCTATAACGAAAGCAATCAGAAATTGTCTATCGGACTCGAATGTGAAGAAGCGGTCTGTCTGGAAAACGGACTGTCATATAAGATCCCCAGAGACTCAAAACGAGATCAGTATGTGTTTGGCATTTGCTGGATAGATGATGTCAGATGGAATGATCAAAATGAAGAAAGCCAAAAGCGGGATATCCAGACTTGGTTTGGAGCAGATCCTTCTTTGCCGCTTTATATTCCGGTCTGTAGTGCTGATCGACAGTGAATTTTGAACACTCCCGCCACTTATAGAAGTGTGGGATTCCTGCTTCAACGCTGCAGCTTACATACGACGACGTATCGCCGTACACAGAGGCCGCCGGCTCCACAGGCGTTGCGGATTCGGACAGTTCCTGCCCTATCGTGATGGTATGCTGTATCACATGCCTATGCCGTATCCCTCAGGTACTCTCTGAGTCCTTCCTGAAGGATGTTCATTGCGGCATTTATGTCACGCTCGTGCGATGTCCC
>JAFZLL010000049.1 GCA_017551505.1 Eubacteriaceae bacterium | reverse complement strand
CTGTTTGTTCCCGTCTTTTATGAGTTCGCTTGTATATACGCCGATCGCCCTTATCGGACAGCCGTTCCACAGCTTGCCGAAGAGGTCTTTTGAAAATCCGTAGATCGTCTGTGTGCACTGCGTGCAGTATGGGAGCTTTTCGCTTTTCAGGTAATGCCTGAAATGACTGTCTTTTATCATTATCCCGATCGCTCCCGCCTGCATTCCGTGTTCCCTGAGCCTCTTGCCCACCATCTCGCAAAGGGACAGTATCAAAAGATGTGCGCTCTTCTCGTCGCTGATATCGTATGGTATCGTCGAGGAGTTGCCGATGCTTTTAGGCAGATGCTCATATGGATGAACCGGACTTTCATCAATCCCGTTTGCGTAATTATAGAGCATAGTGCCGCGGGATGGTTTGAAATGCCTTATCAGATAATCTTTTCCGGCGCATGCCAGATCCCCGATGGTCTTTATTCCCAGTTGCTTTAGCTGAAAAGATGTGCTGGGACCTGACATGAACAGTTCTTCTATAGGCAGCGGCCACATCTTATCTTCTATCTCTTCCGGATAAAGCGTGTGGGTCATGTCCGGTTTTTTGAGCTCCGAAGCCATTTTTGCGAGCAGCTTGTTTGTCGATATGCCCACGTTCACAGTATAGCCGAAGCGTGAGAAGATCTCATGGCGGATCCAGTCGCCGGTCTTTACAGAGTCTGAGTCGAGCCCTTTAACGCCTGTAATATCTATAAAGCATTCGTCCACCGAATACTGTTCGACTGAAGGTGTGATCTCTTGCAGGAAGTTCACGAACGCTGCGCTGGCCCTGCTGTAAAGCTCATGATTCGGCGGCACAACGGTCAGGCGAGGACACTTGTTCATCGCATCTTTGACCGTGTCCCCCGTCCTGATACCATATTTCTTGGCCGGCACTGATTTGGCAAGTACGATGCCCCTGCGCTTTTTAGCATCTCCTCCCACGATGCTCGGAATATCCCTGAGGTCAGGTTCGCTGCCTGCAGGCCCGTAACAAGCGCGGTAGGCGGCTTCCCAGCTCAGAAAAGCGCTGTTCACATCGATGAGCATTATAGTCCTGCTGCGGTTGCCCCTGCTTTCTATCGAACTCATGTTCTAATTATATCCGCTTCATCGGGATAATCAAGAGGGATGTCCCTGCTTATACTGACAAGTAATACCTCCCGCCCTGATGAGAACTGGCGGAGAGGCAATATGCCGCTTTGCGTCTTTCGTTCTGATGATTTCCGGAAAACAATACTGTACGAAAGCAGTATGTTATCATTTGTGATCGTATCCGTTTGTTGCCAAGGCACAGCGCAGATATATATTCTGTCGGATATTGATGGTTTTTGACAAGCTTAATTCGAACATCTCATCGATTGGGTGAATGCGCTATTATTCTTTATTATTTCGGTATAAAGTTTGGTAAAAAAAAGGAATAGGCTATAATGTAACCAAATCGGATTTGTTAAGGAGGAGCAAATTGACAAAGTACGTTTATCTTTTTAGTGAAGGAAACGCTTCAATGAAAAATCTACTTGGTGGGAAGGGCGCCGGTCTTGCGGAAATGACCAATATTGGTCTTCCGGTACCGCCGGGAATAACCATTACCACTGAGGCGTGCACCGATTACTACGTCAATGGCGAAGTGATCTCTGATGAGATCCTTTCACAGATCAAAGAGTACATGAAAAAACTGGAAGATGTCACAGGCAAGACGTTCGGAGGCAACGAAAATCCGTTGCTGGTATCCGTCCGTTCAGGTGCGAGGGTCTCCATGCCCGGCATGATGGACACCATTCTGAACCTTGGTCTCAACGACGACACTGTTGCAGCTATCGCCAGACTGACGGAAAATGAACGCTTCGCTTACGACAGCTACAGACGTTTCATTATGATGTTCTCCGACGTCGCTATAGGAATCGATCGTGCTTTATTCGACAACGAGCTCGATAAGATCAAAGAAGAAAAGCATTATTCAAACGATACATTCCTGACCGCTGAAGACCTCAAGGGACTGGTCGAGACCTATAAGAAGATATTCAAGGATAATATGGGGTACGATTTCCCGACCGATCCCAGCGTTCAGCTGAAGATCGCCGTGGAAGCGATATTCAAATCCTGGAATAACCCGAGGGCAATCACCTACAGAAAGATCAACAAGATTCCTTCAGACTGGGGCACCGCCGTCAATATTCAGTCCATGGTCTACGGAAATATGGGAAGTGATTCCGGTACCGGCGTTGCATTTACCAGGAGCCCATCCACCGGTGAAAACACCGTTTACGGAGAATACCTGATCAATGCTCAGGGAGAGGATGTCGTCGCCGGCGTACGTACGCCTGAAGATATCTCCCGCCTGAAGGAAGATATGCCCGAGATCTATGACGAATTCGTAAATATATGCAAGATACTTGAAAACCATTATAAAGATATGCAGGATATGGAGTTCACCATTGAGAACGGTAAACTGTACATGCTGCAGACCAGAACGGGAAAGAGGACTGCGCAGGCCGCTTTGCATGTGGCCGTCAGTATGGTGGAGGAAGGACTCATCGATAAGCAGACCGCTCTGCTTCGTGTAGATGCCGATTCCCTTTCACAGCTGATGCATCCGACTTTTGACAGTAAGGCTCTGGCAGATACGGCCCCCACTGCCACCGGACTTCCTGCTTCCCCAGGAGCCGCCGTCGGCCGCGTATACTTCACTGCAGATGATGCGACAAAGCACGCAAAGAGCGGCGAAGACGTGATCCTCGTGCGCAGGGAAACGTCTCCCGAGGATATTGAAGGAATGAACTCCGCCGTGGGCATCCTTACAGCCAGAGGCGGAATGACCTCTCATGCCGCAGTCGTAGCCAGAGGAATGGGCAAGTGTTGCGTTGCCGGCTGCTCGGAGATAGCAGTATACGAACATGAAAAATACTTTACAGTAAAAGGCCAGAAGGTCGTCGAGGGAGATTATATCTCCATAGACGGTTCTACCGGCAACGTATATCTCGGGCAGATCCCCACGGCTGAAGCCGGCCTCACGGGTGATTTCGCGACTGTCATGGAATGGGCTGATGAGGTAAGAAGGCTCGGCGTCAGAGCCAATGCCGATACCCCGAAGGATACAAGGACCGCTCTGAATTTCGGAGCTGAAGGCATAGGCCTGTGCCGCACGGAGCATATGTTCTTTGAGGCTTCCAGGATCCTTGAAGTGCGTAAGATGATCTGCGCCGACAATACAGCTTCCCGCAAGGCTGCTCTTGAAAAAATACTTCCCATGCAGAAACAGGACTTCGTCCAGATGTTCATCGCAATGGAAGGAAAGCCTGTCACCATCCGCCTGCTGGATCCCCCTCTCCACGAGTTCCTCCCCAAGACAGAAAAGGAGATCAAGGAGATTGCAGACCAGCTCGGGATCACGGAAAAGCGCCTTAACGACATAATAGTCGAACTGAGCGAGGTCAACCCGATGCTCGGCATCAGAGGGTGCCGTCTTCCGATACTCTATCCGGAAATCGCAGAGATGCAGACAAAGGCCATTCTTTATGCTGCCCTTGAGGTCGCTGATCAGGGGATCGAGGTCGATCCCGAGATCATGGTGCCTTTGGCAGGAAACAAGAACGAGCTTGATTACGTATATGATATCATCAACGCGACAGCCGAAGAGGTATTCAAGGAAAAGGGCAAGAGGATTAAATATACTCTCGGAACGATGATCGAGATCCCGAGGGCAGCTCTCATTAGCGGCAGCCTCGCCGAATCCGCCGATTTCTTCTCCTTCGGAACCAATGACCTTACCCAGATGGGACTTGGCCTGTCCAGAGACGATACCGGCAAACTGATCAATGAATACATCGATAAGCACGTGTACGCCACCGACCCGTTCCAGTCGATCGATACCGAAGGCGTCGGACGTCTGGTATCCATCTCCGTCGAAGAAGGCAGAAGAACAAAGCCTTCCCTCCACTGCGGAGTATGCGGAGAACACGGAGGAGATCCTTCTTCCATCTACTTCTTCGATAAGGTCGGTCTGGACTACGTGTCCTGCTCGCCTTACAGAGTGCCTACTGCCCGTTTGGCAGCCGCTCAGGCTGTGCTTATAAACAAAGAACAGCAGTAATAGTAATGTTCAATATAGTCCTTTATACGCCGCAGATTCCGCAGAATACGGGCAGCATTGCCCGTACCTGCGCTGTGTCGGGCAGCGCACTGCATCTCATAAGGCCTTATGGGTTCATCATCTCCGATAAATTTGTCAAGCGGGCCGGACTGGATTACTGGGACGACCTATCCATCTATGAATACTCGGACTTTGACGAGTTTATGGAAAAGAACGGTGATAAGAGCATATGGCTGTTCACAAGCAAAGGACAAAAATACTATCACGAAGCATCTTATAGTGACGGGGACTTTCTCCTTTTCGGCAGCGAAACGGCGGGAGTTCCCGAAACTGTCCATAGAGCTTTTTCAGGAAGAGAAGTAAAGCTTCCCATGGCTGAAGGAGAAAGGTGCCTTAATTTGGCCAACTGCGTCTGTGCTGCTGTTTACGAAGCGCTCCGTCAGACGGGTTTTAAAGGAATGGTATGATTTCAGATAATAGAAAAGCGGACATAATCATCATCGGGGCAGGGCCGGCAGGGTTATCCGCCGCCCTCTACGCCTCCAGGGATTTAAGGAGGACATTGGTCTTCGAAAGATCTGCGGTGGGCGGACTCATAACTCAGACCACTGAAATCGAAAATTACCCGGGTAGCCCCGAAGGCTCCACAGGAAGCACCCTTACCGAAAGGATGAGGGAACAGGCCGTGTCCCTCGGAACGGAGATCATAAACGAAGAAGT
>JAFZLL010000048.1 GCA_017551505.1 Eubacteriaceae bacterium | reverse complement strand
GACCACGACCATGCCTTCACTGAAGAGCGCAGTCGCGGCCCTGAACGAGATCAAGCCCAACTACAACTTCAAGATCATCGTCGGCGGAGCTCCTGTCACCCAGGCATTCGCAGATGAGATCGGTGCTGACGGATATGCTGTCGACGCCGGCGCTGCCGCCATCAAGGCAAAGGAAATGGTAAAGGACCTCTAATCCTTACCGGACAACTGATACGAATCATACAGAGCGGGCCGAACGGCCCGCTCTTTTGCTATCCGGGTCAACATTTTCCTTATAAGTATTATCATTTATCTACTGCAGCCATCCGGTGTATCGATCATACCGTATCAGCTGTTCAGTGCCGGACAGCTCTTTTAGTATTGTATTTGCATTCTGCAGATACTTTACATTTCGCAGTCGGTTGGGTATATTTGAACCGACAAGACTATTTGCAATGAAATAAGCACATTTAGTGACCAGTGAGAAAGGAAACAGATGGATACTATCAAGCTTACGGAGAAAGAAATACCTGTTGTAAAAGAGACAGACGTTATCGTCGTTGGCGGCGGTCTGGCCGGTGTCGCAGCCGCTGTGGCTGCAGCAAGGGAAGGCATGAAGGTGACGTTGATCGAAAAGACCATCATGCTCGGAGGCCTGGCGACAGCCGGACATGTATGTGTCTACCTGCCGATAGATGACGGTGCAGGGCATAAAGTATACGGAGGCCTTGCCGAGGAACTGCTGCACATCTGCATCAAATATTCATACGACAACCTTCCGGACGAATGGAGAGATTGTCCTGAAAATGCTCCGGTGGAAGCCGGGAGATATATGACCAATTTCAATATACCTGCCGCCGTCCTTGCTCTGGATGAGCTGACACAAAATGAAGGGATCGACGTGGTCTTCGATACGGTCTTCTCCGAACCGATAATGGAAGGAAAGACTGTAAAAGGCATCGTAGTGGAGAATAAATCTGGCCGTACGGCGTACATGGCAAAAATGTTTGTGGATGCTTCCGGAGACGCCGACCTCGTATACAGAGCCGGAGCCGAGACCGAAACATTAAAGACCATCGTTTCCCACTGGTTCCACGAACTGGATTTCAACATCATGAAAAAGGGCATCGAGGAAGGCAATATGCTGCATGTCACCCCGCTGCGCTGGCTCGGCCTTGTACCCTCAGGCGGTGCTGGAGATGAGAAGATGGATCTGACGACCGACGGCACGACGTCTGAAGGCGTAAACGAATACATAAGGCTTTCCCGCGGTCTAGCCTTAGATTTCCTGAAGAAGCATCTTCGCCCCGATTACTGCATGATATCCATGCCGACGATGCCGCAGTTCCGCATGACCAGACGCCTTATCGGCACAGATGAATTAAAATACGACGGCGAATACCATATCGACCATTCCATCGGATGCGTCATCGCTTCGCTCGACCAGCCTGCGACAGTCTATGAATACCCGTATGAAGGCCTTATCACCGACAGGCTGACAAATGTATTGGCTGCAGGAAGGATGGTCTCGGCAGAAGGCCGAGGCTGGGCTATCATGCGCTTTATCCCGGCCTGTGTGCTTACGGGACAGGCTGCAGGAACTGCTGCGGCCCAGGCTGTCAAAGATGGAGTCACTCTTCAGGAGCTCGATGTGAAAAAGCTGCAGAACACACTAGAAAAGAACGGTGTCAAGCTTCACCGCACGAAGGAAATGGAAGGAAACAAGCCTGCCCGCAGGGCTCCCGGAGGGGATGGGAAGCGTCCTGAAACACCGGAGATAGACCGTTTCTGCGTCCATCACGAAAGCGATGATAACCTCAAAATCGCCGGAGGTGAACACTGACATCTGACTTGATGTGAGATTTAGCAGGCAGTTAAAAACTGCCTGCTTTTCATTATACCGGGTCCATGTCCCGGTCCGTTTTGGGAATGACCAATAATGAGGTGTATTGAAGGAATTGCGTGCTGAATATAAAAGGATCCTCCCGGCATCATTCCGGGAGGAATCCTTATGTCGAAGCTGGTCCGTAATTCAATGCGGACAGAATCGTTGGTATATGTTGAAGTGCCCTTGTCTGTATTCTCTCAGTCTTTCCTTACTCTGTTGAGGTATTCGTCCAGCTGCTTTTTGACTGAATCGGGGATCTTTCGTGAGACAGGGCAGCGTGCGGCATCGGCCATGCGACGTGTGAACTCGGCGATGAATTTCAGATCTGCAAGGATATTATCCATCGAGAGCACCTTGATGGTGTCGTAGCGCACATGAATCGTGGCCTGGTTCTGAGGAGCCATACGCCCGAATGTAACTGCAGGCACACCCTTGTCTGCGAATGATGTGGAGTCGGTTGATCCTACACCTGTTCTGACATCAAGCACGACACCGACTTCTGCCGCCAAGTATTTCAGGTATGAGGCTGCAGCTTCTTCTGCGCTTCCGATTGCCATGAGCTTGCCCATCAGGGAACCGATCATGTCTATATTAACGTTAAGAACGCACTTTTCCTTCAGTTCTTCTTCATGGGCAGCTGCATAAGCCTTCGATCCGAGCAGTCCTCTCTCCTCGCTTCCGCACCAGACAAAACGAAGTCCGTAATGATGCTTCTTATTCCTCAGCTCGTCCATGATGCCCAGCAGCCCGATGGATCCGGTAAGGTTATCATAGCTGCCGTGTGAAAGATATGTAGTGTCATAGTGGGCGGATAAAACGATGAATTCATCGGATTCGCCCGGGATCTCAGCGACAACGTTATGGCTCTCTCCCTTGAATTCATCCTGGGTAACGCTGATCTTTACGGTCTTCGGGTTCATGCGCACAAGCTTCGCGGCTGATTTGGCGTTTATGTTGACTGCAAGCTTTTTCTTTCCGAGAGAGACATATCCTCTGAGTTCCTTGTGGTCAATATCGTTATCCCTCCAGAAGACATTTCCGGTGTATGTGATTATGCCTGCAACTCCTGCAGCGTAAAGATCCTGGAAAACGAAATGTGTCAGTCCGCTGTCGAGGAGAACGATCTTTCCCTTCGCCTTGGCGATGGAATCCGGATCGGTGGATGGCATATAGAGGAAAGGTGCTTCCACTTCGCCGCTCCCGCAGAGACGGAATCCTTCACAGGGGATATCCACACCGTCAGCAGTCAGCTTGGAATATTTGACGTCGGCCATATCCACCTCGAATCCCTCAAGATGGGGCTTGACGCCCATTTCCTCGCAGCGTGCCATGATGTATTCGGCAACCTTCAATTCTTCCGGCGTACCGCTTTCATGCACAAAATCGTTGTCATGGAGAATCTTTGATATTTGGCGTGTGTTCATTGTGTTCCTTCTTTCATATTTATTCTTTATCTGTCATATGATAGATATGCAGTTCATGCACCCTGATCGGATATGCTTTATGATTATCCGATCATGTATTCGGCGGATCTTCCTGAGGTCCTATTTTCTGACGCTCTTCTTTTCCGCGGCTTTTCCTGTCTTTGCGGGCTTTTTTTCTTCCGGCTTTTTCTCCTCTTCGCCTGTGATCTCCTGCAGCATTTTCTTGCTGCTCTCAATCTTCTTGGTGACCTCGGGATCGAACTCGCGCGGGATCGGGTTGACTGCTGCGCTAATGACGGTATCAGCGTAATCCAGCGCGAACTGTATGGAGGCAAAGAAAGTATCCGGATCCATCCTTTCCAGAGTGTCGCGGTAGTTATGGAATTCCGAGCCTCCGCGGGGTGCAAGCTGTCCGAAATAGCTTGCAGGCACTCCGGCTTCCGCAAAACTCGTGGAATCTGAACTGGCAGTGCCAAGTTCGCACTTGATCGGCCATCCCTTCTGTTTGGCAAAGCCTTCGAACTGGTGCAGAGCCGAAGCATTGGCACTGCATGTAAAGAGGTTGTATCCGATTGAGACTCCGCACATATCGAAGTTCAGGTTATATATGACTTTTCCAAGGTCTTCTTTGTGGGCTTCGCAGTATTTTCTGGAACCGACGAGCCCGATCTCCTCGCTTCCGCACCAGACAAAACGCAGCGTCCTCATCGGCGGGTTGTCCTTGTAATGCCTGAGCAGCTCAAGGATCAGTATCGATCCGCTGCCGTTATCCCAGGGCCCTTTGGAGTATAATACTGAATCATAATGGGCCGAGAAAAGGACCTCCTCATCGGGAATCGTGGTCCCTTCGATTACCGCTACCACGTTCTGTGATGTAGCTTTCTTTGTCCTGAAGGATACTTCCATCACGGCTTCTTCGCCGAGATGCTGCTGAATCAGCTCCTCGGCCAGCGTGATATGTAAGCTGACGCCCGGCAGACCGGGGCATTTTCCGCGCAGGTCTCTGGGGCGAGGATCTCGTACGAGCTGTTCATTGTCATACAGGCTGCCGTGCATGGCAATATACCCGACAGCTCCCGCTTTCTTGAACTTTTCTGCGCTTTTGGGGTTGAATCTCTCCTGAACGAGGCAGATGCAGTCTTTAACTTTAGTCAGGTAGCAGTCATCATTCGATTCCATGTAGATGAGCCTGCCTTTTACTCCGCCTTTGGGCGTTCTGCCGCTTCCTCCGATACCCATTACCGGGTATTCCTTGCCTCCCACTGTGAGCGAGGCTTTAGTGACGCTGACAGTCTCCAGTTCGTAAGGCTCCTGCCAGGCCTTTATGCCTTCTGCTTCGACAGCCGCCTGCAGGAGATCGGCTGCTTTTTTCTCTTCCTTGGTCCCGGTGACCCGTACAAACGCAATTTTCTGCAGGCTTTCCCAAGCCCTTTCTTTATTTACAGTCATTGTGTGTCCCCCTTTATTTGAATAATTATACGTTGTATCGTATACAGTTGCAACAGGTTTTCCTCATGTTTAGAAACTGACGAGCTTGAATAAATGCCTGATTTTGTGTTTAAGGGCTATTAATGCCGCTTCGCTGCCCTGGGAAGATGGGATGATGCCCGCAGTAGTCCAAAATCATGGGAGCGCTGTGTTTTAATCATGTCCGGATTTGCTATAATAAGGCAGATTGATTGTGGGGGAAAGACTATGTTTGATGAGCCTATTCCAGATATCCCTTTCCCGGTGATAGGGGAGTATAAAGTACTGGACGTTGACGAGCCCCTGGTGGATCTGGAAGCGCTGGGTTTTGAAATACTGTCCGTATACTATGCCAAGCTGCTGCCCGGGTCTACATATGAGGCCTATGCCCGTAAGACTGCCGCCGAAATGCTTGTCGAAGCCAGCCGAAAACTGCCCGAAGGATTCACTTTCGTCATTCTCGACGCCTGGCGCTCTATCTCCGTACAGCAGGCCCTCTGGGATGAATACAGGAAGATGGTAGTGGAGCAGAATCCCGGGGACAGCGAAGAGGAGATAGACCTGAAAACCAGTTTTTTCGTCAGCAAACCTTCCTATGACGTGATGATCCCATCTGTTCATAACACGGGAGGCTCGATAGATCTGACGATAAGGGACAGCAGCGGGCATCTGCTGGATATGGGCACCAAGTTCGATGAATTCCAGAAGACCGCCAACTCCTGTCATTTCGAGGCTGCAGGGATGGATACGCGAATACGCGATAACCGCCGCCTGCTTTATAATGTGATGCTCTCCGCCGGCTTCACCAATCTGCCGAGCGAATGGTGGCATTACGATTACGGGACCAAGTTCTGGGGCTATTTTAAGGGGAAAGATCCATTGTACCGCGGGATACTGGAACGCTGACGGTGCGTCACTCAGATATACGCCTGTATCCGGTCAGTGGTATACTGTACTGGCTGATGGATCGTCAGGGCTTTAGCAGACCTGAAATGGAGAAAAAAACATGAATGCGGATATGAAGAGCGACAGAGTTAAATACGGTGTGATCGGAGCCATGACCGAAGAAGTGGAGATGCTTAAAAATGACATGGCGATCACGGGGACGGTCAGCCTTTACGGACTGACTTTCTATGAGGGGATGCTTGCCGGCAGGAACGTCGTCGTGGTGTACAGCGGTATCGGCAAGGTGAACGCTGCCGTTACGACTTCCCTGCTTATCGACCGTTTCATGTGTACCGCTGTTATCTTTACCGGTGTGGCAGGCTCTTTGAATAGTGATATCGGCATCATGGATGTCGTGATCTCTGAAGCGGTTGTTCAGGCAGATTTCGACCTTCAGGCTCTGGGTTATGAGCCCGGCAGGCTGGCTGAGTTCGATACGCGGGATATCCCTGCTGATAAAACTCTCGTTGCTTCCGCAAAGAAGGCAGCCGGAAATGTCATCTCTGCGGAGAACGTATATACAGGCCTTATCGCCACCTCAGACAGATTCGTTTCAGACGAAGAGCTGAAAGCCAGTCTTTCATCTGATTTCGGGGCCTTATGCACGGAGATGGAAGGAGCGGCAATAGGGCAGACAGCCGCCAGAGCAGGGGTCCCCTTCGTCATCATCCGGACGATATCCGACAACGCTTCCAATAAAAGCGCAGGACAGTTTGACGATTTCATGGGCATGGCCGCAAAGCACAGCGAAGAGATAATAATCAATATGCTGGGCGACCTTTAGACCGTTTCTTTCAGTACAGTGTCCCGGCTGAAAACAGGTTTGCCTCAGCCTGTAATACTATCCGGCAAATGTATTTCCAGGAAATCTACCCGCCCGGTATTGTAATCCGATGTTTGAATGTGGTTATGAATATGCCAAATAGGGTTTACTCTCGCTTAACGCATGGTTTCGGACCTGTTTATGACGAATTCTCCGAAACGCTCATACTGGGCAGCTTCCCTTCAGCAAGATCTAGGGAGCAAGGCTTTTTTTACGGTCATCCGCAGAACCGTTTCTGGAAGGTGATCGCCGCCGTTTACGGAGAGGAAGTCCCCGGAACAGATGCTTCGGCCGATACGCTCGAGAAGAAAAGAAGGATGATACTCTCCCACGGCCTGGCGCTTTACGACGTTATAGAAGAATGCGATATAATAGGTTCTTCGGACAGCAGTATACGCAATGCCCTGCCTGCTGACATAAAATCAATAATCGAAGCCTCCCGGATAAAACGGATCCTTGTGAACGGCAGGACAGCTGAAAAATACTATGTTAAATATCAGGAAAAGCAGACGGGCATCAAAGCTATCGTCCTTCCGTCGACCAGTCCGGCAAACGCCGCATGGCATTTGGAGGAACTTACGGAAGCATGGAGACGGGTACTGCAGGCAGCAGACATTCAGGAGTCCGGAAACCGGATCTCTCTGAATGGCAGTCAGACGCACAAAGTACAGCGTCTTTCTTTGAATGAAATCTGTTCCGGATTTATAATCAAAAACAATAAAGCTTAATATATGTCTGTGGCCTGGGCCAGGACAGCATCATCCGATACAGTTTTTTATACGAAAGGGACATAAATGAAAAAAGATCATTCCCGCAGTAAATGGTATTTCCCAATTATCCTGTACTGTGTCACGGCGGTTTTCATAATGGGTATTTTTCTGGGTTTTATCGAGCATAAATACTCGCTTTCTCTGATGGAAAGCAATATGAACGGGGTGCTTGACAGCCTTCAGAGTTCTTTGATCGAAAAAGAATCCCATCGCATCATCATCAGGAACAATTACGATGAGCTGAATGCATCCAAAGTCAGGACAGCCATCTTCGGCATTAGAAACGATAAGGCATTCAAGAATGATTCGTCTTCGCTCCGCTTTATCACTTTTAAAATGAAGGTCAGCCGGGTGGACATAATCGATAGGGAAGGCAAAGTCATACTCGCAAGCGACGGAGCTGCTCCGGATTACAGCGATCCGAAGTTTGACGGACTGCGTGCGGTTTATGACGCATATTCCTTTTATGCCCCTTTTGAAACGGAGTATGCGGGGGCATCTTACCGGTATTATACCGAAAAGCTCAGCGCTGACACCCAGATCGTGGTGGCTGCGCCGACATTGGCAGATGCGGGCATCGCAAGCTCGCTGGATAGCCTGCTGGATGTGCTGCCGCTTACTGCGGTGGATATGGGCGGATTCGTAGGCGCTGTTTCGGGAACTAACAGTACGATTATTTATTGGCCCGAAGAACAGATAGCAGGCCAGAAATGTACGGATTTCGGATTGACGCTCGATAAGCTCATAGACGGCAGAATCCACCGTATATCCATAGGGAGCGAATCCTATTACATAAAGGGAGCGCTCTACTCTCCCATGGAAGTATACTTAGTGGCTGCAATCCCGCATAAAACCATCTTCGGTTCTACATACAATACAGTCGGCGGGCTGCTTCTCGGTTTTGTCTTTATACTGATAATATGCTTCGTCTATGTGATAAGCAATATTGAGGAAACACTGCGCCTGTCTTTTGATAATAAGGACACTCGGCGCATGTATCAGCATGATTCGCTGAGGGCAAAGGTCACCATCTCCTGGATCCTAAGCGCTGCAGCGTTCCTCGCTATGGCTTTCTACGTGCAGACGATCTTCGCTCTCAACCGCCAGATGGTATCTACTAGGAACCTGGCCGAAAAGACTGTGGTAGCCCTGAATGAGGCATATCAGACCAGAGAAGCCAAGATCGCCGGCTTCAATCAGGAATATCTGGAAAAAGCTCAGGCGGCAGCCGAACTTCTTTCACGTAATCCGGATCTCCAGAACAGCGAGGATATAGCCATTCTCTCCGAGGCGATGGGCGTTGAATATATCATGCTTTTTGACAATGAAGGCAGAGAGACGGTTTCTGACTCTACTTATATAAATTTCGAGTTATCATCTGATCCCGGCGATCAGAGCTATATTTTCCGCAGGCTCTTGAACGGGGTACCGTATTATATCCAGGACGTCCAGCCGGACGAACTGACAGGGAAGAACCGCCAGTACATCGGTGTCATCATGCAAAACACCGAAGGGAAGACCGATGGAATGCTTGTGATGTGCATCGACCCGACGCTGCTGTACAGCACCCTTATAGACACCGACTTGGACAACGTGCTGTCATCCGTCACCGCTGGTACTGCCGGGTTCGTATACATGGTCAATAAAGAAGATTTCACCTTCGCATGGCTGCCGTACGAGCAGTATATCGGGACAGACTCCCGTTCGATGGGGCAAGATGAGTCCTGTCTTAAAGACGGTATGTTCTACAACAGTACGTTTAGGGGCACGAAATATTTCTCTTTCTGTGAGGATGTGGGAAGAGGCTGGCTGGTTATCGCTGAATCGAAGCCTGTTCTGATGCGTAACCGGGCTGCTTTTGCACTGCAGGCGTTTATCCTCGCCGCAGCGCTGCTCGTCATTCTTGATACGATGCTCCTTTTGCATCCGGATCCTATATATCAGGAAGCTGTGGCAGAAAATGACTTTTCGAGGATCGCCGTAACCGTATTTACCGGAGGAGGAGTGGAGAAGAAGACCAGGGAGGTCCGTACCAGATGGATGATCGGAGAAATCCCGTGGGCGAGCCGCAGCGCTGATGAAAAGACCACGATCGTGATCTCCTGGATACTTTATGCCGTTGCCTTATTCATTACAGTCCTCTATATGGCAAGGGATATTATCCCCGGAGAGTCCGATATAATCGGTTCTATCGCATCCTTGAACTGGAAATTCGGGCTAAATGTTTTCTCCCTGACCGCATCCATGATGGCGATATGCGTGGCGGTGACGCTGGTGAACAATATTTCACGAATCATATCTCTGGCGGCCAGAGCCGTTAACCCGCGCACAGAGACCGTTTTAAGGCTTATCCGCAGTACCATTGAATATGGATCGGTCATCGGCATGGTATTTGTCTGCCTCACGCTCTTCGGAGTCAATACTACAGCGCTCTGGGCTTCAGCAGGGATACTTTCCCTTGTAATAGGACTGGGCTCCAAGGACCTCGTCTCAGATATCCTCAGCGGGCTGTTCCTGATATTTGAAGGCGCTTTTCAGGTAGGGGATATAGTAGAGGTCGGGGGATATCGCGGCAGCGTCGAGGATATAGGCGTACGCACCACCAAGATCATGGACAGCGAGCACAATATCAAGGTGCTGTCAAACGGGGCCCTCGTCAGCGGAGTCGTCAATCTGACGAGCAGGCTTTCTGTTTTCAGGTTAGTCCTCGGCATACCTTTGGATTCTGACCTGAAAAAAGCAGAAAGAATACTGACAGATTCGCTGCCGAATGTGGGCGAATTCATCCCCGAGATCTCAGAAGGCCCGAGTTATATAGGACTCGAAAAGATCGAGGAGGATCAGATAAAACTGGTGATCAAAGCATCCTGTAAGGAGAATGACCGCAGCCAGGCAATGAGGGATCTGAGGCATATATTAAAAGAGATCATGGATAAGAACGGAATCAAAGTGGTTTCCATTACCGGATGATCATTCAGTGAACAGGATAT
>JAFZLL010000007.1 GCA_017551505.1 Eubacteriaceae bacterium | reverse complement strand
TTTTGCGCCTACGACTGCTTCAATATATTCTCTATTAAGCCAGAAACACTGCTTTGTCATGCTCCTTCCATCTGGAAGAGGATATGTATCATGAGAGTCCCTTCCATGAGGTCGGACGTGCGCAACGCGGCTCTCGCTCTGTTTTGGAAGATTGTTTCGTGTTACTTTTCCGTCAAAGCTCAGTTGGACTCCCTCTTTGATAACAGCCACCGTTCTGTTCCATACTCTTTGAACTTCTTCAAGATCCTGAACAGGCATATTCCAAAACATTACACGTTCAAATACATACTCACCAGATTGATTCTCCTTGAAGATCACAAACATGAACTTCGTCGGCTCAAGTATATCCCGCAACTCGGAAGTTTCCCAATCCTCTTTGATGATTTCAGTAAACTTGAATGTTGGGAACGACATGCTTTCTTTTATTGTCCCGGTTTTCTGAATACGTATCGTTTTCGGAACGATATTGGCGTTCTTAAACTCGTTTGTTTGAGAAGCACGTCCTTCAATTCCAAGCATCTTTGATAAGAGAAGTTCGTTTGCATTTTTGGCTCCAGTTATAAGCCCATAATAAACAGACAGGCGAGCAACCGTTTTCCCATAGTGGGGCTTCAGCTTTTCTATGATGAAATCTTCAAATGTACTGTGAGTAAGTACGTGCCAGTCTTTTATGATGTGCTCATCTTCCTCACAGCCAAAGATATAGCTGTTCAGTATCCTGGTCATGTAAGAGGATTTCAGCGAATAAGCTCTCTGCTTTGTTGGGATATCACTAAAAGGTTGTTGCCTAACAGAAGATGCATTTACACCTTTTGTACACGCCGCTAAATAAAGCGTATCGCCTTCCGTTATCGTATGCGCTAAGCCGGCCCGTATCTTGTTAATAATCTTCTGCCAGTCCTGCTCAATGATTATCAGGTCCTCTGTCGGATAGCTAAAAAGAATCGCTTTGTCAATCGTATACTCGCCTTTTGAAACATCCTCCTTATGCTCATAGGACATAATCAGTAGAGTCTCACACTTATGCCAAAAATCACTAGTCTTGAACGTTTTTTGATATTCCGTCATGTAATTGATGATATTACAGACCAGGCGTTCCTTCGCACGTATTCCAGAATGGGTTCTCAAATAAGGAGTTGCTTTTAGCTCAACGCCCGCCTCAGGAAAATCAGGCTCAGATTCGCTGTTTGGAGTATAGCCAAACCAACTCTCTTCAAGGACCGTTCCAATAGCACCTTTTCCTGTACTGAGTCGCCCCGTCTTGTCGATGTTTTTCAAAGGAATGCCGACAGCTTCTTGTGCCCTTTTCAAAACATCTTCTTTTGTTTTGTACTCAGTGCCTTCCACTTATAAATCCCCCTATTAAGCCTCAACAACCGAAAAAGCAATGTCATCATCGACGACTTCGTATCTGACCATCTTAAGATTATTCCACACGCAGAACTCTGTTGGCCTGAAGCCTTTTGTGAAGTTCCTGATACAATGCTCTTTGACCAGTGCTTTTACCTCGTCATCAAAATCCGAAGCAATGATATAGGCCTCTATCATGGAATAGTCCTTGTTTGCATATTCATTCGATACCCAATCTACATACTTCATGATTTGCTCAACGATGTCGGTAGATGCACAATCCTTTTTTAATTCTGCAATCAGATATTTGGACTTAACGTCATATCCGGGAATGTATCGATACCCGAAAACATCCATTTTGTCCATGTAATCTATAGGCTTAAAAGGAGAAGCGGCGACTTGATGTGAGATATAATCCCATTTTCCAAAGGGCTCTCGCTCTTCATTTGAAAGGATTTCGCATAATGCAGCTTCTAATGCCATTTCATGCTTAAGACGATTAGTTCTTGCGTCTTTACAGGAAGAAATGAGGAATTGTCTTTGCAGCTTGTATTCATAAAGAACAAGACGAGATAATCTGGAATGGAATGCTTGATTAAAAGCAAACTGAGCTTCCGTGTTATTGATATTGTCCTCGTTGACTTTCATCAAAACGCGAAAAAGCGCATCACTTTCATCATCATCCATCTTTATAAAAGATAGTTTCCAGAGAGTGCGGACAGATCTAAAAGGATTGTCTTTGTTTTGGAGAATGGCATCCATATCAATGCCTTTTTTGAAAAAAGCAGGATTAGGAACAAACGTACAAAAGCACCTATTCCCGCTATTTCCGGATTCAATCAGTCGAGTATTTGCATAACTATCGGTTTGATCACCTTTTGGTATTCCCGCTTTAGTATAGTTTAGATACTTGCAATCACTTCCGACATTCACCAGCTTGCCGCAGCCATATATCTTTCTTTTTACGAAAAAGAAAACAAAATCTCCAGCTTTCATACTTAAGTAATCAGCAAAAGTCCCCTCATGAGAAATTCCCCACGAAGAATACTGTGGCGAGCTCATGATAGTGCTATAAAAGCCGCTTTTCACGATTTCAGCAAGAGAGCTCTCATCATTAAGTGTGATTAGATAGCCTGCCATAAGCCCACCTCAGTTACTAATTTTCTTTTTCGATAATCGAATCAAGGACGTTTCCCATCCGTGTAATCATAGGTACGACCAATGCATTACCCATACAGAAAAAGCGCATCCTTTGGGGCATTCCGGTGTCTGTCCAGTTGTCATCAAAGCCCTGAAGCCTTTCAGCTTCGACCGGGGTCAGGATTCTGAGCTTTCCTGTCCGAGGGTCTGCCACTACATGCGTACTTCTATTCAACGTGGATTCGCTTGTAAGCATCGTTCTACTCGGTCTGTCCCATGGATCCGGAAATGCGATAGGTCCTTCAGAAAAGATATACTCATGGCCGTTTGCGGATTTTCTGGGAATTTTCTTGGCCCCTTTCAGATAGACCCATTTCGCCATGCGCTCATCATCAGTGATAAAGAACTGCTCATCGGCATCCTTTACTAAAATCTCTCCAAGAAGGATAGGTTGTTCTTCGATTTCGTTCACATCTGCTGTGAAGACCTTTCCTTCGGTCATAAAACCAGCTTGCCTAAAATCGAACGCGAAATGATCAGAAACATCTACAAGATCCGTGCTTAAAACAGTCTCCTTTGAAGAGAGGATAGCACTGATTGGGAATGCTTTAGCCATCATTCCTTCTGTAAGGAGAATCTCTGAAGCAGTTTTTCCGAGCTGGCTTTTACCAAATTCGGTATCGTTTTTATATGCGAAAATGAAAGTCCGCCTTCTTCTTTGGGCAGCCCCATAAGTAGCCGCATTGATAACACGCCACTCAGCTGAATAGCCCAGTTCATACAGACAGACAAGGATCATTCCAAAATCTCGGCCTCTCTGTTTTGCAGGCGACTTAAGAAGCCTATCTACATTTTCAAAGATGCAGAAAGGCGGCTTTTTAGCAATCATCGTGTCTCTGATTTGCCACCAGAGAACACCCTTTTTCCCTTCGATACCTTTGGAAGAAGCGAGAGTATGTGCCACACTATAATCCTGACAAGGGAACCCACCAACAAGAAGCGTATGGTCCGGAATATTCTCTTTATTTACATCAGCAATATCTTCGCAAGTGTGGTACTCACCTACAAGATCAGGTGAATCTCCGAAATGTTTAACGTAGCAATCGTGTGCCCATTGTGTCTTAGCACCGGGTTCCCACTGAGAGAACCATGTTGTCTCCCAGCCGGAGTTAAGTCGGTCGAATCCTAATCGAAAACCACCGACGCCTGCGAATAACTCGCAAATCGTCTTTTGCATAAAGTCCTCCTTGGCATTTTTATATGCCATCTCACTTGTATTTCTATGCCCAAATAGTTTGAACACCATCAGACGATGGATCAGTAGACATAGTCATGATATTATAGCACAAAAATGCACATTTCTCAACGGTCAGATGCAGCAAGATGAGCATTTATGAGCGCTTGAATATGTATACCCCTGCCATCATGACAGGGGTAGTCCGCTTAGGCGGACATCCAGCTGGCTTCCGCCAGAAGATCCGTCAGTCCTTCAAAGACAAATCTCTTCGTTTTCGCGATGATTCGTTCATAGAGATCCTGTTGAAGACCTTCACGAAAATCTTTTCGGGGGCCAAAGCCCGCATCGTTTCGAAGTATTTCCAGTAGCAGCGTCATGTGCTCATGGTAATAAACATGATACTTTTTCAGAAGATCTATATGATCTTCCCTGGCAATGAACTGCTCATACGCTTCCGGATAATACTCTTTCAAATATCCTGCATACAGGCATTCGAAATAACCGATGTCTTTACGAGTAATAGTGTTTTTCATAGTATGAATCTCCTTTTTCATTGTGTTTAGGATCAAGTTACCATTTTGTGAACTGAGGTGCCCGACGTGCTGCCTCGAGGTCGTTCTTTTTTTATTTGTTTTTTCATGCATTATTGTGCCGGATGTGATGATATACTTGGAGCATAAACCTTAAGGAGGGGAAATGTCCGAATATACAGTCAAGATCACGAATGATAATTTCGAGAATGAAGTGATCCATTCTGAGATGCCCGTAATGCTGGATTTCTGGGCAGAATGGTGCCCGTCCTGCAAAGCACTGATGCCTACTGTAGATGAAGTTGCCGAGGAATACACTGGAAAGATCAAGATAGGGAAAGTCGATACGGATGAAGCCACAGCTCTTTCCGAACAGTTCCGCATCATGTCCATACCCACACTGCTCTTTTTCAAGGGTGGAGAGCTTGTAGACATGCACATCGGCACGATCACCAAAACAGCCCTGAAAGCACAGCTGGACGAAATGCTTAAGTAAGGATATCTGAATCTAAGGATATTTAAAAAACGCTCCTGAAAAGGAGCGTTTTTTAATGGCGGTTCACAAGGAACTGCTGGTTAGTGATTGTTGAGGTATTTATTGAAGGCTTCCGCCATCGATGAATTGCTGTCTTCCTTGTAGAACAGCTTATTCTGCACCGGTTTCTTCTTCGGTGCTTCGGAAAGATCCTTGATGCTCAGGCCGATTTTGCGTTTTTCGTTGTCGATCGACATTATCTTGAATTTGACCGTATCGCCGACCTTGAGGACGCTTTCCACGCTTTCGACCTTATCATAGGATATATTGGAGATATGGACAAGGCCTTCGACTCCCGGAACGACTTCCACGAAAGCGCCGAACTTGGTGATGGACTTGACGACTCCCTGCGCCGTATCGCCTTCCCTGTAGGTCTTTGTGAAGACGGCCCACGGTTCCTCGGTCAGTCCCTTGATAGTGCACTTGACTTTATTGTTCTCCTTGTCGATGGATACGATCTTTGCCTGAACGACATCCCCCGCTTTATAAAGGTCGGAAGGCCTGTTTACTCTCTTCCAAGAAAGATCGGATACATGCACGAATCCGTCAACGCCGTCGAGATCGATGAAGATGCCGAAATTGGTGACGTTCTTTATCGGGGCTTCCACGACCATTCCCTCTTCGATCCTGGCCATGGCTTCTTCCTTCCTCTGTGCTTCGGCAGCACGGCGAGCGTCGAGCTGTTCCTGAAGGATAACTCTGCGCGAGAAGATGATCTTGTTCTTGTCCTTGTCGAACTCTATTATCCTTCCTTCGACTTCCTTGCCGAGCAGGGTATTAAGGTCTTCCACATACCTCAAAGCATACTGCCTGGCCGGCATGAAGGCCTGCGCTATTCCGATGTCAACGATAAGTCCGCCTTTGACGACCTTGACGACTTTGCCCTTGAGTGTCTCGCCGCTTTCGAATTTCTCCTGGGTGACCTTGACGGCCTCCATTTCGTCGACCTTGAGTTTGGACAGGATGACATTCCCCACACCGTCATTCATATCGGTAATCATCGCATCGACTTCATCACCCATAGCGACTGTCGTGGGAAGATCGGTATAAAGATCCTGAACGAAATCGGCTTTCTTTATGATACCGTCAGATTTGTAGGAAATATCAACGTAGACTTCCTCTTCGTTGACAGCAATGACTCTGCACTTTACGATGTCTCCTACTTTCAGTCTCTTGAACTCCTCCAGGGATTTTTCAAGATTTTCATTGCCCGTTGTGTTCTCCATTTTGTGAACCACCTCCATAATGTTCTGCCTGGGCGTTGATGCGCCCGCTGTGACGCCGACCTTTTCGGCGCCTTTCAGTTTATATTCTTCAAAGGAATCTGCCGATTCCGTGAGAATAACGTTCTTGCAGTGCTTTGCGCATATCTCGGCGAGCTTTTTCGTATTGGAACTGTTCGTCCCGCCTATCACTACCATCGCGTCGCACTCTTTAGAGAGCTTTTCCGCCTCGCTTTGCCTTAAGGCTGTTGCCGAGCATATGGTATCGAATATCAGACAGTCCGGATACCTGGCTTTTATGACTGTGCATATCTCATCGAATTTCGCCTTTATGAACGTCGTCTGGGCGACGACGCATACATTCCCGGCAACGGAGATGCTTTCGGCCTGTTCGGCACTGTCTACGATTATGGGGCTTTCTTCGCACCATCCGGCTGTCCCGATGACCTCCGGATGAGAAGCATCGCCCACAAGTACGATATTATACCCTGTTTTGCTGTATTTTTCAACTTTTTTATGTATTGATTTAACATAAGGGCATGTGGCGTCAGCTATCGTGATGCCTTTTGCGGCAAGAACGTCGTATACATCCCTGCCTACGCCGTGGGATCTGATTATCACGCATCCGCCGGTGATCCCGTCGATACCGTCCGCTTTTTTTACGCCCATCTCTTCCAGGTCTTTCACGACGCCCGGATTATGGATGAGCTCTCCAAGCGAGAAGATCGGCTCACCTTTGTGCTGCCTGGCAAGCTCCATGGCGAGATTTACAGCACGTTCCACACCGAAGCAGAATCCGGCGCTCCCGGCGACCGTGATGTTTCTCATTGCTTCTCCTTCAGGCCTTTAATAGTCTGAGCCAGCCTGTCACTGAATTCCTTCAGATCTTCAGCGTCCGGTTTCTTTATATCCGGCGGCATTATGGGGCTTCCGAAAACGACTCTCAGTTTGCCGAAAGGCATATATCTCCCCTCTATGTACGCAGGTATCACCGGGGCTTTTGAGACGATCGAGAGGAAGGCAGCACCGGGTTTGAATTCCAGCATGCCTCTTCCGCGTTCCCTGGTCCCTTCGGGGAATATCCCGAGCAGTCCGCCCTTTTTCAGTATCCTTAAGGCCTTCATGACCGCTGCGGTATCGGTGCCGTCCCTCTCGACGGGTATGGCATGGAGCCCTGTGAACATCCATCTGGAGAACCTATTCTCGAATATCTCTTTTTTTGCGAGGTAACTTACATACCTGTTCAGATTAATGCACAGGGCCGCAGGATCCAGCAGATGGATATGATTTGCGCATATGAGAGCAGCGCCGTCCTTGGGCAGGTTCTCCCTGCCTTCGGTCTTCATCCCGCATATGACCCTCAAATAAAACCAGCTTAAAGCTCTCGCTATATTATAAAGCATTTTTAATCTCTAATGTCTTTCTGATGATCTCATCGACGACTTCATCCTGGCTCATATGAGTACTGTCCACGACGAAAGCGTCTTCGGCTTTTCTCAGGGGATCGGCCTCCCGGTTCATATCGGCTTCATCCCTCCTGATAATGTCGGCTTTGATGGCCTCTATGTCTTCCGAGATCCCCTTCTGCTCATTCTGCAGGAACCTCCTGCGAGCTCTCTCTTCAACGGAGGCGTCGAGATAGAACTTATAGGGGCTGTCCTTCAATACCACAGTGCAGATATCCCTGCCTTCCATCACGATGTCGGTGCCCTCCCCTATGCTGCGCTGAAGCGACACCATCTGTTTTCTGACGAAGGGATTTGAGGCATACGGGGAAACGGCCTTGTCGATCCTTGGAGTGCGTATGACCTGCGTGATATCTTCATCGCCCAGCAGCACTTTTCCCTCAGAGAATCTCAGGTCGAAATCCCTGAAGAGATCCTCAGCCTTTTCCTCATCTATCTCCTCGGCTTTTGCCCGATTTTCGGCATAATACGCAAACGCCCGGTACATCGCACCTGTATCAAGGTACAAAATACCGAGCTTCTCTGCTATAGCGCGGGCTACCGAGCTTTTGCCGGCTCCTGCAGGGCCGTCAATAGCTATCCTGATCCTGTCCAATTCGCTGCTGCGTTCCATAAAACACTATACTCCGTTTGCATCCGCGATGCATCTCATTATATCCTACCGCAGATGCGCTACAAAACGAAAATGAAAACCATTGTATCATTTGCCATAATAAAACCGACATCCAGTCCATTCAAATCACGGGCAAAGGGATATTAAATCATAAATATACTTTTGAATCTGTTCCTGTCCAGTAGTCTGATCTCTCAGGCAACCTTATCACATTCAGGAAAGATTATATTTCATCTAAGCTGATCGACACTGTTTTCAATGAGATTTCTCAATTTTGTCTTGTCTATAAAATCATCTATTTTTATGCATTTACTTTTAATCTTCGTCAGCTTATTCCTCACGTATCCTTAGACCGTGTTTTCCATCTTATCTTCCTGTTTTTTCATTAACTGAAAGATGACTGAAAGAACGTCTCTTTTCCGTTTTTCGGTCATCTTTACTGGCTCATCAATAAAACCCCATGTAAAACTCAGACGCCTCAATACTATTTAGTATCATAAGACAATAATTCATTCATTCGCTGATGTCGCTGGTAATAATTCTTATAACAAGCATCAGTTGGTTTCCGTTCAGATTTCAAAAGCTATTGCTCAAGATTTACCCATAAAGCGGGGCGGACAGTGCCAGTTGTTACGGTGACAAGGTAACCGAAGTTTAAATTAACGTTTTCGACAATAATACCGTCGTATTTGATAGAACCGTCATCTTGTACAATAGCAGCATTTTCAGAACCATCACCAGGCGATCGCAACCACC
Organism: Eubacteriaceae bacterium; assembly: GCA_017551505.1. Classification (GTDB taxonomy): domain Bacteria; phylum Bacillota; class Clostridia; order Eubacteriales; family Anaerofustaceae; genus JAAYHF01. The sequence goes on along the minus strand of JAFZLL010000007.1, from coordinate 23,497 downwards.
AATTGCAATTGAACTGATAATCTTTAAATGCTCCTGCTGATTTGCAATACGCTGTTGGTTCGCATTGTCTTGCTTTGTCAGAACTGAAATACTTATTGGCTTCCTTAATGCTCAAAAGAAATACTTTATCCGTTGTACTATTCCCCGGAGAAGTATTGTATTGCGGATTTTTATCCGCTGTAACAGTTGTACGTTGGATAATTGCTTGTTCGTTAGTGCTGAAAGCGTTATTGATAAAAGTCCCATTTAGCCATTTACGTAAAGAGCATTTTTCCCAGGTCACGCTTTTCCAAGAGTTGTAAGACTGATAATCAAGCGCATACCGGCTGATTAGTAATACTCGATCTCCTTCTCTTGCCAGTACCAGCCATTCTATCTCCTCTTTACCATCGGATGTATTGTTGTTCTGTTCGTATGACCCAAAAATCACATAATCGCCAACCTGTGCCTTTGACAGCTTACTTATTTCATATTGCGTCTTAATACTTTCCAGTTTATCAGCGCTGTCTCGATAATCAAGACCTTTCAATAAAACAAAAGCTTCTTCGTAATCACCGGAATCGATCAAAGCCATTGCCCTATCATATTTGTTTGAAACAATTATATCGTTTTTACCGATTTCCTTAAGTAACAATCCACTCATTCAACTTGTTGTTTCTCCAGGTAATATAAAAATCAAAACTATTAGAACCAGTAACACGATGCAATAATGATGAAAGTCATATTTCTTTTTGGTGAAGGGAACAATGGATGCCGAATGAAATCCGAATGCATTATTCTTTCCAGATTACGCTTGAGCTTTGTAATTATCAAATCACACAACCAGGACACATTCCAACTACATTGAAATACGACTTAATATGACTGTTTCTTGTTTTTGTAATGCCAAAAACTCTCATACTTATATTTGAAATATACGCTCGACGAATTATCAACATATGAATATGTCAGATCGAATCCTTTTCCCGTATATGACAGTTTCACATTGTCGTATATTGATAGTTTTGAAGGAGTTGAGGATACTGTTTTTTCAAATGAGACGCTCTTGTGAGCTTCTCTAAGACCCTCTGCGATGGATGAATATCTTGTCTGCACATAGTATTCCGCACTTCCTTTTATCGTAACGGTACCATCATCGTTAATGACGCATTTGATGTCCAGATAATCTGAAGGATCGGTGTATGTTGTGTACCAGTAATAATAGTATCCGCTGCTTTTAGAAATCTGCCATACATACGCAAGGTTATCGCCTGTCGCTTCCCATCTCCCGCACATTTTGACAAAGACTGAGTTTTTTTCGAGTAGGGATTTATATATACCAGTGCTTTTATAGTTCTTGTACGTGAAATCTGAGGGGATATCTGCGAAAGCAGTCTGCGCCTTATTTAGATTGCCCTTCTTGTACTCGTCCATAGCTTTTATAAACTGAGATGCATATTTGCAGTTATCTGCCATCATAGAGGCATCCTCAAAAAGTGGAACAGCAATCTTGAAATACGACTCTGCTTTAAGTACCTTTTCATTGTTCTCCGACAGGTATAGTTTCAAAGCATAGTCGTAATTACATTTATAGTATTGTTCTTTGGCATCTGGATAGTCTCCTGCCTTTTTGAGAAGATTGATTGCCTGCTGATAATCATCATCAGATTTACTGTCGGGTTTTCCTACTATGCTCATTCCCCATTTATAGTAGGTCTCAAGGATACGATTGGAAGCATCTTCATATTCTCCCGCAGCAGTGAAATGATCCACAGCATCTTGATAACTGTGCTTGACGTCGAGATCTTCGCTACCCCATGCATAGTATGACATGCCTATCGATTCCTCTGCATCCTTGAATCCTCCAGCGGAAGTAAACTGATCAATCGCTTCCTCATACGAGCCGGATTTATACAGTTTCATTCCACTGAAATAATGATACCCAGGGATAAAAACGAAATATGTCAAAAAAGCAAGAATCAATACACAGCATAAGACTGACGCGGTTGTTATCGCACTTTTCTTTTTTCTGTTTTTCAGCTCCAATCCACATTTATCCGCCATTTCCGAAGCGTCAAGATAATCCGAAATAGAAGCGAACGTTTTCTGAAGTTCTTTCCACTCCTTTTTCTTTTTCGCTTTCAACATTCTGGCGCAAGAGTCTTCGTACTTCAGCATGGTAATCTTTTCCGCACACTCTGAGACGTACTTTTCAGCGTCTTCCATATCGATAACACATTCAAAGACTTCTTTGAGCTTCTCGTAATCAGCTACAGTTTCAGCGTTCTCAAATGCAGCAAGAGCTTCATCATACTGATGATGTTTATCCTCTATCTCCTGCAACTGATTCATCTTGGCTATAAATGATGCCTCAAGTTCATCTATGTCTCTGTATCCCTTCAAAAGAGAGTATTTGCTTTTAAAGGACGCCATTTCTTCCGTGTTCTGTGCATTTTCAACACGTTCTATGATTTCTGTGCGGATATCTTCAAGAATATCCTTATTTGCAGGAATAGCATTCTGTATTAAGTTGCCACATTTGGGACAGTGTCCTTCAGGCCCATAGAATACTTCTGAGCATTCATTGCAAATAAAAGCAACTGGATGAAAATGACAGTGAGGACATTCGTCTACGGTATTAGAATAATCCTTACTGCAGTTTGGGCAATTAATAAGCATTTTTACCTCCTATACTAAACAATCTGTACAATAAAAACGATACAGTCATATATCGCCGACGCAACATCTAATGCTCTGTTTATTTGTTAATTGCTTTATAAGTCACTTCAAGTCCTTTATCTGGATGATATGTCCAAGTTACAGTGACTCCAACGTTACTAAAAGTCTCCGACTGTCTACCCATTAAGGCAGTTGTATTCCCCATATCATTAATTAATGAAGATGGAAGTCCTAATGCAGTATTAATATTTCTAATTGCCAAATACGCTTCAATATAAGCAATCCCTGTATCATCAATATCGTATGGATTCGTATCAATAAATAAAAAACTCCCGTCAGATCCATAAGATGACCATGTTGATTTGCAATATTTGTTATATAATGCTTTAAAATCTGGTCCAGCTTTTTCCACGGTGATGTCGCACTCATCCGATTTCCCATTAGAAGAAGTTACTGTGATTTTACAGGTTCCCTCAGACACAGCAGTAACAGTGCCAACCTCATCTACTCTTGCAACCGCTTCATTTGAAGACTTCCAAGTGAGCGATTTGTTCTTGGCATTATCAGGAGTCACTGTACATACAAGCATCATCGTTTTACCCTCAGTTATAGTCAAAGATTTTTTATTAAGAGATACTTCAGACACCGGAATGCCACGCAGAATTAATAAAAGGACAAGAAATAAAACCGCAATAGTAGCACCAGTAATAATCGGGATTAGCTTTTTCTTACTGTTGCCTCTCTTAATCTCCTCATTAAACTCGTCCCTCATTTCATCTTCCTCTTTCTCTTGGTAAACAGGGCATCCACATTTTGGGCAGTGATCCTTCCCTCCAGGTATTTCATTTCCACACTCTTCACAAATAAGTGGGTCAGGAGTAGTTTCTTCAATTAGTTCCGTACCGCAATGAGGGCAGACCTTTGCCTTATCGCTTACTTGTTCCCCGCAGATATTGCATTTAATCAGGGCCATATCAATTCTATTCCTTTCTTTTTTTAAGTGTACCTTTTGATAATTTCAAGAATTAAAATCGGCATGGGAATATATGATGTTTTTTTGTATATTTGAAATGTCCTTCATTGTAAAATACAACGTGTCTTGGTAAAATATTTATGGATTGTACACTTTCAAAAGGTACACTTTTCCAAATTCTCGTTATTATATTTGACTGTAATTCTCTAGTTTTCGAGCTTTTCCATAGAATGTTCCTTCCGGCAATCCACAGGCATATGCCGCTTGATGTAGTGTCAGTTTTTTATTACGCCATGCTTGATACACCTCATGGAAGTTCTCCGGAAGAGGGCGTTGCGGCCTGCCGAACTTCACTCCTTTAGCCTTGGCTGCGGCGATTCCTTCCTGTTGACGTTTTCTGATGTTTTCACGCTCCGACTGAGACACAAAGGACAGGATCTGCAGAACGAGATCTGCAATGAATGTCCCCATCAAATCCTTTCCGTTCCTGGTATCCAAAAGAGGCATGTCCAATACACAGATATCAATATTTATTTCCTTTGTTAAGATCCGCCATTGGTTCTGTATCTCTTCGTAGCTACGGCCCAGCCTGTCAATACTGAGGATATAGAGCAGGTCGCCCGGCTTCAATTTCCTGACCAATTTCATGTATTGAGGCCTGTTAAAGTCTTTCCCTGAAAGCTTGTCCATATAAATGTTTCTTTCGGGGACATTGACTTTGTTTAGTGCCAGCAGCTGTCGATCCGCATTTTGATCGATACTTGATACCCTTACATATCCGTATGTTTTGTTTTCCATATAATCCTCCTTTTTTCATCAATATAAAAATGACCGAAACAACGGTATACATTTCCGTTATTCCGGTCATCTTTCTCAAACTACAAAAGCAACAGCTAAAATGCTAGTGTCTTCATTTCATTACGTACTAAAAGAGTGCCTACTTTCATTTGTCAATACCGACTGGTCATCATATAAATAACAGACATCATTGGGCTTCAGTACGGTTTTATTTAGCCCTATAACTTCACACGCTCGATCCGGCCAGATACCCGGTGGAAAAAGCCTGCTGCATATTAAATCCCCCCGTATAACCGTGGGCGTTTATTATCTCCCCTGCGAAATACAGACCTTTTACAAGCTTTGAAGCCATCCGCTTCGGATCTATCTCCTTCACATTGATCCCTCCGCGGGTAACAATAGCTTCGTCGAAACCTCCGGTACCATTGATGTTGAGTCTGAGCTGTTTTAACAGTGTCACGAGTCTCTTTCTCTCCTCGGCGGTGATCTGATTCACTTTTTTATCCGGTCTGATCCCGGCCAGAGCGACTATCTTATCCCTGAGCCTGCCGGGAAGCAGTTCATCAAGACTGTTTTTGAAATCCTTATTTGAGAATTCCCCGAAATCCCTCAGGATCCGGCTATCCAGAGTCTGCTCATCCAAAGCCGGTTTGAGGTCGATCGTTATATATGTATCCATGAATTCTTCGACCAGGCAGCTGAGCGTCAGGATCACCGGCCCGGAAACGCCCCTATGCGTAAACAGCATCTCACCGAATTCGCTGACCGGCTTGCGCCCTTTTTCATATAAAGTGACGCCTACGTTTTTCAGCGACAGACCTGCCAATCCTTCTATCCACTTTTCATCGGATAACATAGAAACAAGCGCAGGCCGTGTTGCGTCGATGGTATGGCCTGCCGACTCGGCCAGTCTGTATCCGAAGCCGTCCGAGCCAGTGGACGGATAGCTTTCCCCGCCGGTGGCAAGGATAACGTTTTCGGATTCCAGCGTTTCCCCTCCCTTGAGCTTTACGCCTCTGACGCTCCCGTTCTCAAACAGGATCTCGCTTACTTCGCTGTTCAGTCTGATCTCGACTCCGGCTTCGATCATAAGCCTGTTGAGGGATCTCGTAACGTCCGAAGCCTTATCCGAAACGGGAAAGACCCTGCCTCCCCTTTCTGTCTTCATCTTCAGCCCGCCTTCGCCGAGAAGGTCCATCACTCTTTCCGGAGGAAAGGCATAGACGGCAGAATAGAGGAAGCTCCTGTTGACGAATATATTATCCAAAAAGGTCTTTTCGTCACAGTTATTCGTAAGGTTGCACCTTCCCTTTCCCGTGAGATAGATCTTTTTGCCTGTTTTTTCATTCTTCTCCAGTAATACCACGCTTTTGCCGCGCGCTGACGCTGCGTAAGCAGCCGTCATTCCCGCTGGACCGGCTCCGATAACTATGCAGTCTGTCATATTTCCTCCTAAACGAAAAACAGACAGGCTCACACAGAGCCTGTCCGAAGCGCCCGATATTATTCAGCTGTGATCTGCATGATCATATTCTTGGTGATATCGCCTATCTCGAGTTTCTTGGTTTTGATCTCCTTCTTAAGGTCGACTATCTTTCCGGAATCTTTGTATTTGCCCATTGCAAGTTCACGGCCCAACTGTTTCTGGAGCTTTGCAAGTTCCTTCTTTTTTGCTATCAATGTTTCGGCATTCATGGAATTTCACCTCATTTCATCGGATCTGATTAATACATTATAACACCTTTTTTGTATATCCGCAACTGTTATATCACAATTCGATCTGAGACAGATCTATTTCTTCCCCGTTCGGATTCAGCAGCACAGCGATCACCGCCGTGCGCTTTTGTTTATCGCCTGTTCCGCAGGTGGATAAAGTGATTATGTGGCTGCCCGCATCGACTTTTGCCCTTGTCCTGATAAATGAATCAGCACGCATCTGCGCGATGAAATCGATTATCCCGGACCCGTAGCTCCTGCTCCTGTAATCTGCATAGGCTGATACGTAAGAGCACGAGACTATCTGGTAATAATAGACATGTTCTCCGGTTGTCAGGATTATGAAAGGATGGCTCTCATAAAATGACTGCTTTTTATATCCCTTCAATGACGACAGCATGCCGCCGCCGTACAGCGTGTGTCCGTAGATGACAGTGTTCTGATCTGACAGGTCATTTGCGTTATTGCAGTCCAGAAACAGTGTGCCGGTGTTGCTTCTTGTCCTGTAGATCGTCTTGGTCAGATAATAGGAATTATCATTTCCCTGTACGACAGGCAGGTCGATATCCGTATCGGGTATAGTCAGCCAGAACACATAGTCTCCGTTGATGCCCTTCATCGAATCATAGAAGGACGAAAGGCTTTCTCCCGGCGACTGGAGAGTCTGCGTCTTGAATTGCTGTACGGTCTTTATATCCCCGCTTCCCCTTGAACGATTGACATTATCTATGATGATATAAATCGCGCATACGGCCATTACAGTGGCGCACAGTGCAATCAGCATATCATATGTCTTGCTTCTCTTAGAGCCTTTGCCCGGTCTGGCCGCTACACTTTTGCGGGCTGGTCTGACATTGATCCCGGCACGCTCTTTTTCGCTTCTTATCCTGCTGCCGGCAGCTGAGGCATCCCTGACACGTGCTTTGCCCGAACGGCTATTTACTTCAGGGGTCTTGACCGCTTTTTGCGTCCTGACAGGGGCGGACATCTTCGGTGCCCTGTTTTTTTTGACGACTTTTAAAGCCTTTTCGGGAGCTTTTGTTTTCCTGGCGGCTTCAACGGTCTTTTCAGACGTCTTGTTTTCCCTTTGAGTCTCGGTCTTCTTGCTCACCTTTCTTTTGGGGAAAGCCTCAGCAAGTCTGTCTTTTATTTTATTAAAAAACGGACCCGCGTTTTCAACGAAGGATTCATAATACGTGCCCGCACTTTTGACTACGACGCGTCTCTTTTCTCTCATGATGCAATTATACTTCAATAAGGCCATTCAAGTAAACTCTTCATTTCATTCTAAGCGCATTATAATCTACCCTGGTTTCTGCCTCATTCGATCCAATCTGCATCTACACCGTCATATCCAGCAGCTCCGTACATCAGCTGAATACAGCACTCCGGCAGTCAACAGGCCCCGAACGGAACAGCAATATAAGGAAATGACGGGCATTTCCTTTTTGAGACTGTCCTGATATCATTACACATATAACAATATTTTGCGTAATAATATCTGTATATTTGTCATGTTTGTTACATCCTACGGAAATATTTGACTTATTTGCAGTAATATCAGTCCCCGAAATACCTTACAGTGACGTATTGTCTTGTGGGCATCTTTACCTGCGGCAGGTCGGCATACCCTGCACCGATTGCTATTGGACGTTCCATATCACCGGATCATGACGATAGATACGGTGCCCTCATACCCTTACAGTTTATCAGATCATAAGCTCCGCCTTTCAGATATTCCCTGACTGTAACATCTGTCTCAACGACGTCATTTATGTATATGCTATCTGTCTGATCCCGTGATCTTATTCTCAAATTGATACCTTTGACATTTCCGGCCATACCCTTTTGCAGAGCACATACAGCCGGTCCAACATGTATAAATCATTCAATATTTACATTTCGAACCGCATATTCCATACGGAACTATCAGTTCGAAGCAGCGCCTGCACCCACAGCCAAAAAGTGCATTAAAAAGGCATTATTTTGAGATTATTTCCGTTCGAAAGCTTGCTATTTTTACTTGATTGGGATATAATATCTAAAGATTAAAATGCATAAGAAGAACAGTCATGATCGATTTTGTAAATGTGACGAAGATATATGACGGCGACAGCGAATTTGCACTTAAGGATCTCACGCTGTCTATCGACGAAGGCGAGTTCGTCTTCCTGGTCGGCAAGAGCGGGGCAGGCAAATCGACCATCATCAAGCTCCTCTTAAAGGAGATAGTCCCTACTTCCGGAAAGATACTCGTTTCCGGCACGGACCTGTCACAGATCAAGGAAAGGGATCTTCCCTATTACAGAAGAAAAGTCGGTGTCGTCTTCCAGGATTACCGTCTGCTGGAAACAAAGACCGTATTCGAGAACGTTGCTTTCTCAATGGAAGCTATCCAGACACCGAGACGGACCATCAAGAGAGTCGTGCCCAAAGTACTCAACATGGTCGGATTGAGGAATCAGGCAAGGAAATACCCGTCGGCATTGGCCGGAGGCGAACAGCAGCGCGTGGCGATAGCCAGGTCCATCGTCAACAATCCAAAGATACTCATATGCGATGAGCCTACCGGGAACCTCGATCCGGTTACCAGCGCAGGCATCATGAACCTTCTATTGGATATAAACAGCCTTGGAACTACGATCCTGGTAGCAACGCATGACATGACTATGGTCGACAGGATGAAAAAGAGAGTCGTATCACTTAAAGACGGTGAGCTCGTGAGCGACAGAGTCGGAGGATACTACAAATGATGGAGACATTCGGCGTATTTTTAAGAGATGCCGTCAACAGCATCAAACGCAATTCAGTGATGAGCATCGCTTCCGTACTTTCAGTGATCAGTGCTCTTATAATAGTCGGCGTCGTAATGGCGATCGCGATCAATGTCAACTACATAACCGACCAGGTCGAAGAGAGCCTTGAACTGAAGGTCTACCTTGAGGACAGCATAACTGATGAGCAGCAGAAGGCAATATACGATTCCATAGACGGCATGGAAAGTGTATCCGATATCAAATATCAGTCCAAGCTGGATGCACTGAACAGTTTCCGGGAGACTCTCGGAGAAGAGAATTCCATCATCATCTCAGGATACGATGAGAGCAATTCCCCCCTGCCCGCGGCGTTCATCGTCAGATTCAGCGAGGCTTCTGAGATCGAGAGCGCCAGCACTCAGATCAAGCAATTGGACGGCGTGATGGATACGGTGTACGGTGAAGATACCGTCAAGGCGCTTCTTTCCTTCAACAAGTTCATCCATCTGGCGACTTGGGTCGTACTTGCGATACTCAGTCTTATCGCTGTATTCATCATCTTCAATACGGTAAAGCTTACGGTCTTTTCCAGAAGGAACGAGATCTCCATAATGAAATACATCGGCGCAACGAACACTTTCATTCGTTTCCCGTTCATCATTGAAGGCATGCTGCTCGGAGTTTTCGGCGCATGCTGTGCCGTACTTATCTTAAGGAACCTTTATTACTTCATCGTCGGCGCACTGGCTGGGACGACTTCCGTGCTTCCGCTCGGCCAGTCCCTTGCTCCGGCAGATATGGTCATGAAACAGATATCTGCAGTATTCGTCATTTACGGCATCCTGCTCGGAACGATGGGAAGCGCGTTCTCCATTAAGAAATTCCTGAATGTTTAGAAGAGGTATCAATTGAAAAGCAAACGACTAAACCGCATAATAACCTTTATACTTCTATTCTTCTTGTTCTTCTCTATCGTGCCTGTCAATACTGCCGGGGCAGCGACCCTGCAGGAACAGCTTGCCGAATTGGAGAAGCAGATAGAGGAATACAGAAACAACGCGAACAAACAGTCTGAGCTGGCTAAAGCGCTGCGCAAGGAACTGTATCTGATCGATCAGCAGATATCGGCTGTCGAGGAGCAGATCAAGGCTTTGAATAATGAGATCGCCGAAGTCGAGCTGAGGATCGAAAAGGCATCCGAGAGCCTGGAACAGGCGGAAGCAGACAGGATAGCCTATCAGGAACAGCTTGAAAAACGCATCACCGTAATGTATATGTACGGGGATACCGAATACCTCGAGGTCCTTTTCGGAGCACAGGATTTTTCCGACTTCATCAGCAGAGCGAATGCCATAGCCTCTATCATCGAATACGACAATCTGATGGCGCAGAAGCTGAAGGAAAACGAAGCTCTTATCACCGAGATGAAGCGCCAGATAGAGGAACAGAAGGCCAAGCTCGAAACTCTCAAAGCCTCGAAAACCTCTCAGGAAAAACAATTGGCCTCTCAAAAAAGATCCAAGGACGAATCTCTTAAAAAGATAGAGCAGACGAAAGCCTACTGGGATGCGCTGGTCAAAGAGGAAGAAAAGGAAGCAGCAACTATCCGCAACAAGATCGCAAGCGAAAGCTCAAATTCCAATTATGCCAATACCTACAAAACTTTCATTTGGCCGACACCGGGTTATTATTCGATAACCAGTCCGTTCGGATACCGCATCCATCCTATCTCGCATGTCAGGGCTTTCCATGGAGGGATAGATATCGGCGCACCGAAGAACGCAAGGGCTGTCGCCACTGCCAATGGAAAAGTTATCTACGCATCGTGGAACGGCGGTTACGGGAATTGCATCATCCTCGATCTGGGCAAGGACAGCAAAGGCAACTCTTACGCTGCAGTATATGCGCATTTGAACGGCTATGCCGTAAGTGTCGGAGACATAGTGACACAGGGACAGGTCATCGGTTATGTCGGCACGACAGGATTATCCACAGGATATCATCTGCACTTTGAGATACGCATAAACAACACGCGAGTGAACCCGGTCAATTATGTCACTAAATAGTTAGTAACCTCATATCATCCATAAACGAAATGACCTCCTTGGTTAGATTCTCGGCCTAACTCAAGGAGGTCATTTCATATAGATCTGTTTTATATGATGGATCTTTAATGATTATTTCTTTTTGGAGATGTAATCCTCTTCATCGAGGAAAGGCGGCCATACGCCGCTGCCTCCGGTCGAAGCAGGCTTTAAGGGAGCCGTCTGAGGCTTTTTCTCAGCTGTTTCCTGATTCCCTGTAAATCCGGTGGCGATGACAGTGACCTTTATCACATCGTCCAGATCCGGATCCGTGCAGGCGCCGAAGATCATATTGGCGTCCGGATGAGCTTCTTCCCTTATGACCGTCGCGATCTTCTCAACATCGAAGAGGGTGAGTCCTTCTCCTCCGGTGATATTGAGCAGCACGCCTGTGGCGCCCTGGATCGACGTCTCCAGCAGGGGGCTCTCGATAGCCTGTTTCGCCGCATCCGTAGCCTTATCCGCGCCTGTTCCGACGCCCATGCCCATATGGGCCAGACCGGCATTCTGAATAATAGTCTTTACATCCGCGAAGTCCAGGTTGATAAGACCGGGTGTAGAAATAAGATCCGTAATGCCCTTGACGCCCATGAGAAGCACTTCATCGGCCATGCGGAATGAATCCTTGAACGTAGTATTCGTGTTCGCGACCTGCAGCAATCTGTCATTGGGGATCACGACGAGAGCATCGACGTAATCCTTTAAGAGCCTGATACCCAGATCCGAATTGATCTTGCGGACTTTTCCTTCGAAATGGAAAGGCCTGGTGACGACCCCGATCACGAGGATATTCATCTCTTTGGCCAGCTTTGCGATCACATGAGAAGCTCCTGTTCCGGTGCCGCCTCCCATACCTGCTGTTATAAAGACCAGATCCGCGCCTTCCAGAGCTTTCTTCAGATCTTCGGCGTTCTCCTCGGCTGATTTCTCACCCTGTTCGGGGTTCGCGCCGGCGCCTAATCCTTTGGTGGTATTGACACCGATCTGGATCTTGTTTTCAGCCAGAGATACAGCAAGCGTCTGACTGTCTGTATTAATCGCATAAAAGTTAACACCCTGCAGTCCGCTGTCGATCATCCGGTTGACTGCGTTATTGCCGCCACCGCCGACACCGAATACCTTTATAACTGCCTGTGCTTTATTCTGTGTAACATCGAATTCGTAGGGCATATCCACCTCCACTTTAAGGTTGACTTTATTTTATTATGAAAACTGGCGTGTAACAAGGGTTTTATTCAATTAATATCAATAACTTTATATACGGGCTCGCTCCCCTCAACAACTTCGACCATTATATGTCTGTCCTCATTTTCAAGGAATAACTCGATAAAATCAAGATTTGAAGTGAAGCCGCTGAGGGAGTAGAACTTTATGACATTCGACTTTTTCGTATACAGATAGTAATACCCTTTTTCGGAACAATGTATCTCGGAGATGAATCTCGTATAGCCCTGTTCCATCAGTTTCTGCACCACCTCATATGCAACGGCGGTCCTGGCATTCTGGATAAAGGAGTACGTGCTCCCGACGCTCAGGTCAAGTTCATCCACACCTGTAAGAAGGATGCCGTAATCGCTCTCCAGAGCGTCAGACGAATGTATCACCGTTCCGTTTTTATCCATGGCATAGTATCTTCCTCCGATCACCACAGTTAAAAACGGTGATTTTTCCGTCACGACGATCTCGATACTGTCCGGATAATGCTTGACGATCGACGCATTCTCGACAAGGAACAGTTTTTCTATCCTCTTCTCGACCTTGGATGCATTGACTGAAAAGATATTCTCCCCTTCGGTAAGGCCGCTGGCAGATATGACCTCCGCCTCGCTCAGACGGACCGTTCCCCTGACAGTGATCTTCATGACATCAAACCTGCTCCCGCGCATGATGAAAAAAGCCGCAATTACGGTCATTATCGTCAGTATGATGATTATCTCGGCTTTTCTTGAAGTCCTGCGTTTGGTTCTTTTCAGTCTTTTCATACGGATTCTTTACTTGTTACGGCCTGAAAGGCCTTGTATGTATCCACTGACCGGAACGATCAGATCGACCATGTGACAGGTACCGGAATCACTTAGAATGTACGCATCCGGATGCATGCACGCTGCTGTTCAGGACAGCAGCTTCTCGATCTCGTCGACCAGGATCTCGGTCGAATTCTTTATCCCCATCGATGCGGAACGCCTGGCCATCTCATTTCTCTTTTCATCATCATCGATAAGCATATGCATGTTGCTGTTAAGCGATTCAAGAAGATTCTCATCGTCAGGAGAGATCAGTGCCGCCCCGTTGCTGACGCTTGCCATCGCATTTTTGCGCTGATGGTCGTTTGCCGCATGGTTGAGGGGGACATAGATCGTTGGTATGCCGATATAGTTCACCTCTGCCATCGTGGTAGCGCCGCTTCTGCAGATGCACACGTCCGCGCAGTACATTGCCTTCGGCATCTGATTGCAGTAAGCCTCGACTTTCACGTTTTTGTGTGCTGCGGGATCAAAGCCAAGCTTCTCAAAAGCCGCCATGCAGTCATCATAGTTTTTCGCCCCGGTAACAAAGTGGAAGAAGATATCATCGCGGGAAGCGTTCCCGGCGATCAGTTCAACTGCGGCTTTATTTATATTTACGGCTCCCTGGCTTCCTCCGAAGATGAGCACGTATTTGACTTTATCGTCAAGTCCGGCTTCACTGCGGCATATCTCCCTGTTTAAGGTCTCGAATTCCTGGCGAAGCGGATTGCCTGTCATGACGCATCTGTCAGGATGGCCCATATGCTGTGCGGAATCCTCGAAGGAAACGCACACCTTATCTGCGAATTGGGATAATACCCTGATCGTCTTGCCCGGTATCACGTTCTGCTCTGCGATAAGAGTCTTTTTGCCCCTCAGCCTGCCTGCGAGCACGACCGGGCCGCAGACGTAACCGCCTGTGCCGATGACGATATCCGGATCATAGTCCCTGACTATCCTGAGGCTTTGGCTCAGGCTCCTGAACAGTGACAGAGCTACCGTTACCTTTTTGAAAAAGCTGTAGAAGGTCTCGAAGGAATCCACATCTATCAGGCGCAGCGGATAGGGAGTCTGCGGTATAAGCGTATTCTCGATGGTCTTCGGGTTGGAACAACCGACGAATTCGATCTGATAATCGCTGCTGCGTCTTTTAAGCTCGTCTGCAACGGCTATGCCGGGATAAACATGTCCTCCTGTACCTCCGCAGGCTATCAGTATTCTCATCTGTTACCTCCCTTGAAGTTTTTCATTGCAGTTTCTGGATATGTTCAGTACGATCCCCATTCCGATCATCAGCGTCAGCAAAGAAGAGCCTCCGGATGAGACCAGCGGAAGGATGATCCCGGTCGAAGGCATTATATTGGTGACGACAGCGACATTCAGGAAGACCTGTATGCCGAAAAGGATGGCCATGCCCGAGCAGAACAGCCTGGAAAAAGCATCCTGCGCCGATATCGCGATCCTCGCGATCCTTAGGATCAGCAGGAAATACGTAAAGAGCAGCGCCAGACATCCGACCAGACCCAGTTCCTCGCCTATCACGGCAAAGATATAGTCGTTTTCCGAGAATGGAAGGAAACCGAATTTCGCGCTGCCCGCACCAAGCCCTTTGCCCAATAATCCGCCGGAACCTAGGGCCATCAGTGACTGCGCAGGCTGCCAGCCCTCCCCCAGGATATCGGAAAACGGATCCAGAAAAGCGAAGAACCTGTTCATCCTCCATTCGTTGCTGCGGATGAAAAGATATACGGCAGCTCCGCCAAGCCCCGCCAGCGAAAGGATATAGAGGATATTCCCCCCTGCTATGAAGTACATGCCTATTATGATGACAGCTACGATGATGGCAGTGCTGAGCGCCGGCTGAGCGTAGATCAGGAGGCATACTGCGGCACAGTAAAGAAGCACCAGGCCGAACACCTGTATCCCGGATACGTTGTATGACAGCTTTTCCAGATGGTAGCTCATGAACATCATCACGGCTATCTTCGCCAGTTCGGCGGGCTGTACCGTGATCCCGGCTATCCTCAGCCATCTGACCGCACCGTTTGCACCTTCGCTTTTCGGCAGCAGCATCAATGCGACCAGCAGTACAGCTGAAATGACCATGATGAGATTCGAAAATACCTTCAGATAACGGTAGTTGAACACGGACACCGTAAGCATGAGGATCAGCCCTGCAGCGAAGAATACGGCCTGTTTGCGTACATAGTACAGGCTGTCCCCTATCTGGCTCTGACCGGCGTTGTACATGCTGGCCGACCAGATCATGATCGTTCCGAATGCGCACAGAGCGCATACGAGCAGGAGTATCCCTCTGTCCAGCTTTTTCCTGCTCTGCCTGGGAATGTCCGCGAGCAGTGATGTTAAGGCGTTCAAGTACTTCAAGACGCTCACTCCTTACATTTTGTTTACGTAATCCTTAAAGATCTCGCCCCTCTGCTCGAAATTATCGAACATGCCCCAGCTGGCGCATGCCGGTGAAAGGAGTACGCAGTCGCCTGCCTGGGCCATCCCGTACGCTTTATCTATCGCTTCCTCGAAGGTCTCGGCTCTCTGGTAGTTCTTAAAGCCGAACTTTTCGGCTGTCTCGATGATCTTCTCGGCTGTCTGCCCGATCGCCACGAATCCCCTGGCCTTTTTCACCAGCAGCTCGAACATCTCATCAAAATCGTTATGCTTATCATAACCGCCGAGGATCATAACGAGCGGGCAGTCGAAGGAATTGATGGCTGTGATGGTAGCGTCCGGGTTGGTCCCCTTGGAATCGTTTACGAATCTTACGCCGTTGACCTCGCGTACGAATTCAACCCTGTGCTCGACCGGTGAGAAGACCTTGAGCTCTTCGGCGCATTTCTTTATATCGGCGCCGAAACTTTCGCATACGAGCAGAGCGCACATCGCGTTGGCGGCGTTATGCGGTCCGATGATCTTCATATCCTTCGTGTCTATGACCTTGCCGTAATCTTTAAGATATATAGCTCCGTCCAGAAGGTATGCGTCGGTGTCGGTGTCCTTGATGGAGAAGAATTTGACTCTGCATTGAGCTTTGTCCTTGAATCCGCGTACCACCGGATCATCATGGTTCAGTATCAGGACGTCGTCGTCCTTCATGTTCATGAACACCCTGGCTTTGGCAGCGATGTAGTTCTCCATGGTCTTATGGCGGTCGAGGTGATCCGGAGTAATATTCGTGACCACAGCCGCTTTAGGACGCATATGTTCTGTCATGGAAAGCTGGAAGCTGGAAATCTCCAGAGCCGCGATGCTGTCCTCAGAAGCTCCTGCCCTGTCTATGAAAGGAATGCCTATATTGCCGCATTCGAAGGAATCGAAACCTGCGGCTTTAAGCAGTGCCGCGGTCAGATACGTCGTGGTCGTTTTTCCGTTGGTGCCGGTGATCGCTGCTATGCGTCCCCTGAAAAAGCGCAATGCGAATTCGACCTCGCTGACGACGGGGATGCCGTTCGCTGAGGCTGTCTGGAGAGGCTTGATATCGGGAGGCACGCCCGGGCTTATGATCACTTCTCCGCAGGATAATACTTCTTCATCGCTCGGCTGCCGGCCGAAAACAGTGACTATCCCTTTATCAGTCAGCAGTTCGGGAAGTCCGTAATCCTCCCTGCAGAGCTCTTCATAGCTTTTTGTGTCGGTAAGGATCACATCGCAGCCGTTTTTCCTCAGGAAACGGCTTGCTGATATCCCGCTCCTTGCCGCGCCGATGATCATGTACTTTTTCTTTTCCATTTGTTTACCACCTTCTATCAGTAAATATTCAGGCCTGCGGCCAGGACCGAAAGCATGACGCAGACCGCGGTAAATGTCCAGAATACTATCACCACACGCGTCTCCGGCCAGCCGGACAGCTCGAAATGATGATGGATCGGAGCCATTTTAAAGAACCTTTT
This sequence comes from Eubacteriaceae bacterium, assembly GCA_017551505.1. Taxonomy (GTDB): domain Bacteria; phylum Bacillota; class Clostridia; order Eubacteriales; family Anaerofustaceae; genus JAAYHF01. The sequence continues at coordinate 6,601 of JAFZLL010000007.1, read as the reverse complement.
GCCATGGGTCGCCTTAAAGTATGCCACCTGGATGATGTCCGATAGGGCTTCGATGACGTAGATGGCTCCTGCGATGAGTATGAAGAACTCTGTCTTCGTAAGCACCGAGCAGACGATCACAGCACCGCCCAGCGCCATCGACCCGGTATCTCCCATAAATACCTTTGCGGGGTTGAAGTTGTAGCAGATAAAGCCCATGCATCCGCCTATAGTCGAGGCGGACAATATGCTTATCTCACTGTATCCCTTCGCACCGGAGAATATCAGGAAGAAGACCATTATTATCATCGCCACACCTGCGGCCAGGCCGTCCAGCCCGTCGGTCAGGTTCGATGCGTTGACTACGGCTACGGCTGCAAATATCACGAACGGGATAAAGAGCAGCCCCATATCCCAGTTAATCGACAGGAACGGGATCAGTACGTCAGTGCCTATATTCGGATGATAAGCAGCATAAACGGCCAATGCGGCCGCAACGCTGAACTGCATGACTATCTTGTGCCTCCCCCTCATACCGAGAGAAGCGCTGGACAGGTTTTTCGTATCTGTAAGGGCATTTTTCTGGATTATCTTCATATAATCATCCAGGAAACCTATCAGCCCGAACAACAGCGATATGACCAGTGCAAAGACCAGGTCAAAACTGCGGGTCAGCCCAAGCACAGCGCATGATGCGATCATGCCGGCGATGAAAGATATCCCTCCGATAGTAGGCGTACCGGCCTTCTTGAAATGGCTTTCGGGGCCCAGCGCCCTTTCCGCCTGTCCGAACTTCAGTTTCTTAAGTATAGGCAGCAGAACAGGGCACACCAATACAGTAACCGTAAACGAAATGAGCGTGGCAAAGATTTGGGTCTTCATCGATCAATCTACCTTCCGATAAATTCTTTAAATACCTTATCCAGACCGACAGCATGGGATGCCTTGAAGATTACCGTGTCCCCTTCTTTAAGGTAGCGCCCGATGTTCTCACTGAGGGAAGCGCTGTCCCCGAAAATATGACATTCTCCGCCTGCGGACGATCTATTATATCCCCTGAGAAAATCATTGCCAAAGCTTCCGCAGTACAGTACGACTTCTATTCCGTATCTCGATGCGGCCTCGCCGACCTGTTCATGAAGCGAAGAAGAGTAATCACCCAGCTCCAGCATATCGCCGACTACGGCGACTTTCCTGCCTTTCGCCTTATGGGAAAGGAAATCGAAGGAAGCTCTCATGGAATCCGGGTTGGCATTGTATGAGTCATCTATCAGCGTCAATCCGTCGTATTCGATCTCCTTCATGCGGTTGTTGCTTGATTCGAAGGCATCGAAACCTGCCTGCACCATCTCTGCGGTAAGTCCGTATCTTTCCGCAACTGCGATCGCCAGCATGCAGTTGGTCACGTTATGCAGTCCGGGAAGCCGGAAACGGAAACCGGCCTCCTGTCCGTTGAACACTGTCCTGAAGGCAACACCGTCTGCGGTCTGCTCGATATCATACGCCTTTTTCTCCCCGTTATCGATGCCGACTCTTATGACCTTGTACGTGTCGGAAGCGATCGTTGCAAGTTTGTCGTCGTCTGCATTCACGATGGCGGCATCCTTATCTGTAAGATAGGTCAGTATTTCCGATTTGGCCTTGAAGATCGCGTCCCTTGTCTTCAAAAACTCTATATGGCACATGCCTATATTGGTCATTACGGCCGTGTTCGGTCGCACGATCTCCGCATTGCCGAGTATCTCCCCGGGTGCGTCCATGCTGATCTCCATAACTGAGATCTCGTTCTCATCCTTCAGATTGAAGATCGTCAGAGGGACGCCTGTCGTACTGTTCTGATTCCCGATAGTCTTGTGAGTATTGTATTTCTGCGAGAGCACGGATGCGATCAGGTCTTTTGTGGTTGTTTTGCCGGAACTGCCGGTGACTCCCACGAAAGGAATGTCAAAACGGTTCCTGTATGCACGGGCAAGATCCTGCAGGGCTTTGAAGGTATCCTCCACGACTATCCGGCAGATGGGACAATTGTCGGCTACGGTACCGGCACTGCTGGTCACAGCTGCGACAGCACCGTTCTCATATGCCATTGGCACGTATCTGTGCCCGTCCGTGGTCTCCCCCTTTAAAGCAAAAAACAGCGATCCTTCCCTGGCTTCACGCGAATCCACGCAGATACCGGTGATGATGCCGTCTGTCCTCCCCTGGATCTTGCCTTTCATTATCTGCGCAGCTTCGATTACAGACATTTCCTTCATTTCATTCTCTCCGATGATTATTCCACATATTCAAAGGTTACAGTTATCACGCTGCCCTTTTCGACCTTCTCCCCGTCCCTGACGCTCTGAGAAACGGCGATGCCGCTTCCCTGCGCGTCTATGCTGAGCCCCACGCTCTCGAGAAGCTCTCTGGCGCTCTGCACCGAGAGGCCCAGCACATTGGGCATGATCACCGTATCTTCAGTATCGGAGGATACCGTTATCTCGATGACCATACCTTCCATATAATCGACTCCGTAGATATCCTGATTGGTGACGGTGCCTGTGCTGGTCCCCGTCACATGATACTTGATATTGAGCTTTTCAAAGGCGAGCACCGCCTCGCTGAACTGTTTTCCGCGCACGTCGGGAACCGAGACTTTCTGCTCAAATATCGTATCTATGGTTATCTTATCCTTTGAGACCATGTAGTTGTACACGTTCTGAAGCACCTTGGCTCCCACGGGAGCTGCGACTGCAGAGCCGAAGATGCTGCCGCCCTTTGGCTCGTCGGCTATTACCAGAACGGAAAGCTGGGGATTGTCGTACGGAGCAGCTCCGTAAAAGCTGGCGACATACTTTCCGGGAGCGTATTTGCCTCCGATGTATTTCTGCGCCGTACCGGTCTTGCCCATGATCTTGAGGTCTTTATAATCCCTCAGCGCGTAATATGAGATACCGGTGTTGTAGAGTATATCGCGCATCTTTGCGGACGTATCCTCGCTGACGACCTGGCGCACAACAGTTACAGGATATTCAGTGATGACTTCCTTGGTCTGCGTATCTATCACCTTATCGACCAGGCGCGGAGTGATAAGATACCCGCCGTTTATGACGGCGTTGACCGCCTGGATCATCTGGATCGGCGTGACGCCGATCCCCTGGCCGAAGGATATCGTCGCAAAATCCACAGGGTTGACGTTATCGTCGTGTTTCACTATCCCGCTCTCTTCCCCGTCGAGCATCACTCCCGTGACTTCTCCGAAACCGTAGTCATGGATATAGTGATAGAAATTCTCCGGCCCCATACGGTTCGCTATCACGATCATAGCCGGGTTGCAGGAATTTGCCACCGCATGCGAAAGATCTTCCGAACCGTGACCGCTCGGATAGATATGGCATTTTATCGTCACGCCTGAAACGACGGTCGACCCGGAGCAGTAGAAAGTGTCCTCCATCTTGACATTACCGTTTTCCAGGGCACTGGAAACAGTGATGGTCTTGAAGGTGCTGCCGGGCTCATAGATGAACGAAGTGAAGGGATTGGACCACATGCCCAGCTGCTGGTCGCCCAACGGGGTATCCGTGCCGCTGTAAAAGCTGTTGTAGTAATCCTTGTCGACTTTCCACGGATCGTCCAGCGAATAGGCGGGATAAGCCGCAGCGCCGAGTATGCTGCCCGTATTAGGGTCGCTGACGATTATGATTATCCTTTTTGCATTGTTCTTGAGATAAGCCTCGTAAGCGGCGCTCTCGGCATAATACTGGATCACGCTGTTCATGGCCAGGACCACGCTCTCGCCCTGCTGTGCGGTCGCCTTGATCGTGGACGAGGACTCGATCACCTGGTTGCCGGAGTCAGTGAGTACCGTCCTGACACCGTCTACGCCTGAAAGCTCATCATCGAATATCGCCTCAACGCCGTACAGGCCGGTATGGTCCACTCCCGTGAAACCAAGTATGTACTGCGCAAAACTGCTGTCGGAATAATAGCGCTTCTTGTCTTCGTTTATCTCGATGCCGGCATAACCCGATTCCTTTATCTCCAGGGCCGTGGTATTGTCAACGCCGGACTTGAGCAGCACGTACTTGTTCTCTTTGTTTGAGACTTTTTCATATACCTCATCATAAGACAAACCGAGCTTCTCGCTGAGAAACTCGGAAACCGCTTTATCATCCTTGATGCTGCCCGGAAAGACGTATATCTTGCTGCAGGAAGCGTCTTTGGCGAGTATATTCATGTTGCAGTCATAGATATCCCCGCGCGAAGCTGTGATGGGTATGTTCTGATACATGAAATCGGTCTGCTTATCCGCAAGCTCGTCAGCCTGGAAGATCTGAAGGATGACGAGCCTTGCTGACAGGCCGAGAAACATGACTATCAGCAGCCCTACACAGAAAATGATCCTCAATACAGAGGATCGCTTGAGGTTTTTATGTCTGCTCTTCCTTTTTATTGCCATATCACTTAAACAGTCCCTTTATCCAGGCTATAATCTGCGCATCTGCCTTCGCAGTCTGCACACCGGTGTCATTCCGTTCATAAGCAACATACGATACATATGAATCCGTAGGCCGTATCATGCCCAGCTTGTTTACTGCGTATTCCTCGATCTCGTTAAGGTTATGAGCCTCGATGATCCTGCCCTGCAGATCGTCGTTGATCTTAACTAAAGCGGAATACTCTTCCTTCAGCTGCCTGATCTCGGTATCCAGAGCATTGATGCTGCTCCTGAAGTATACCATAACGACAGAATAAACCAAAACCATAATGATAAGCATCGTTACGGCGAAGTTTCCCCTGGTCCGTCTGGTCCTTTTCTTTGATTCAACAGTCTTTCTTTTCATCTTCAAAGCCTTCCGCTCTTTTATTTTTTCCTTACCGCCCGCAATCTCGCGCTTCTGCTTCTCGGGTTTGCGGCGATCTCCTCATCTCCCGGCGTGATCGGGCTTCTCGTTGCCGGAACGTATTCCGGAGCAACGTAATCCGTCGGAAGCGGAAGATTCTTATCCCCGTCGTCAACGCGGGTCAGACCCGCAAAGGTCTTCTTTACGATCCTGTCCTCAAGGCTGTGGAAGGATATCACTGCGATCACCCCTCCATGATCGAGCCTTGACGCTGCTTTCTCTATCGCTCCGGATAGATTTACGAGCTCCCCGTTTACCTCTATCCTGACCGCCTGGAACGTCCTGGCGCTGGCATTTCCTCCCCTGTACCTGTAAGAGGCGGGTATATTATTCTCTATCACGCTGACGAGCTTTGCGGTAGTATCGATCCTGCCGCGGGCACGTTCCCTTACTATGCCCCGGGCAATGGAAGCAGCGTATCTTTCCTCGCCGTATTCACTCAGCAGCTTTCTCAGCGCTTCTTCGCTGTAGGTGTTCACCACGGTCTCTGCCGTAAGGGCTCCCTCGGGATCCATCCTCATGTCCAAAGGGCCGTCTTCCATATAAGAGAACCCGCGCTTCGGATCATCTATCTGGAAGGACGAAAGACCCAGGTCAGCCAGACAGCCGTCGATCTTTCCGATATCAAGCTCATCCAGCACTTTATCCAGATCGCAGTAATCCGATTTGACGAAACGCGTTTCGCACCTGAGCCCTCCGGTCAAAGCCTCAGCCCGTTTTATCGCGTCATCATCCAGATCCAGTCCGATATATCTTCCATCCTCATTCAATCTCTCGCATATCGCCCTTCCGTGGCCGAAACCTCCGAGGGTCATATCCAGATAGGTCCCTGACGGTTTGATATCCAGGATATCCACCGCCTCCTTCAACAGCACAGGTATATGCGCCATTACAGGCCGACCTTTTTAAACGCTGAGCGTATATCGGAATTCGACGTTTCCTTGAAATACTCTTCCCATTTATCGGAGTTCCAGATCTCGACCCTGGAAAAGGCTCCAAGGATAACTACATCTCTGACGAGTTCGACGTCGCTGCGGAATTCCTGGGGAATGATGATCCTCCCCTGTTTATCGATATCGGAATATGTGGACAGGGCGCCCATGTAACGGGCAGCCTTGTTTTCATCATCATCGGAAAAAGCGATGTCGTTCATGTTCTTGAATTTCACCGCATATTCGTCCATGGAGAATACATACAGACATCTGCCGTCAACACTTTCCGTGATGACGACAGTCTCGCCCAGTTCCTCGCGGAACTTGGCCGGTATGCTGACTCTTCCCTTTTCGTCGATCGTGTGTCTGTACCTTCCGATGAACATCTCTTTACCACTTCATCCCATTTTATGGGTTTTTATAGTGCGTATATGGAATATAGCATGCAGCAGATGGTCTTTGCAATATATTTTTTGGAAAAATGAGTTTTTTCGATGGTTTCGCCCTTTTGATGTCAATAATGCCCTAATGAAATGACAGCAGCAGTGCGACGGGGATCCGCAGATATGGAAAACTGACATCACGGACCGCATCTGAACGGCATGATCCGTGCATAATGGAGCTCGCCATACTGCAGGCGGTATGAGCACTCGAGATCGAGAGACGGAAATAGACAGATGGTTGCTAGTTTAAGAAATAAAAAAACGCCTGAAAAGTGAAACTGACCTCCAAAAGCTAGTCTTTTGGAGGTCGCTCATCCAGTCTTACGGCGTTATTTTTTGTATAGAGACTGCTCTTGCTGTCTGC
>JAFZLL010000047.1 GCA_017551505.1 Eubacteriaceae bacterium | reverse complement strand
CCTGGAAGCTATACAAGTATTCAACCAGAGATCCGAACAGATCGAAGAACCTTCTCAGCAACGGCCCTGCGGGGATGAACCTGGTCATACTCGGCGAGGAAGGCGATTTCTATAAAATCCAGTCGGATATCCCGGTCAACGGTGACAAGCGCGGCTGCAATTCATGGGATTATAACTACACTGCTTCGATAGCCTATGTCCTGAAGGAGGATGTGGATATAGTCAGGACCTTCCCGGGAAGCCCTCTTTACGGACAGGACACGCCCCCGTCCGGAGGAGGTACCGGAGTGACCGATCCTGAAACGCCGATCCCTTCCGGCAGCGGGAACAACGGTGAGGATCCAAACACAGGAGAGACCCCTGCCGGCTCCGGGAATCAGTCTTCCGGCGGGATAGTTGAGGATATCGCGCTCGACGAAGAGAACAAATTCATGACCGGGGTAAACGAAAGAACAGAGATACAGGATATCCTCATCCACTACATCGATAAAACAGCAGTCGTATTCAGCAATGGAGCTGAAGTCACGGAAGGTTTTGCGGCCACCGGAATGACGGTAAAACTGACGGATAACGAGACCGGCGAAGAGGATACCTATACTATCATAGTCAAGGGAGATACCAGCGGCGACGGCAAGGTCACATCTACCGATGTGGTTCTGCTGATGAGGAGCATCGTCGGGATAGAGGAGCTCTCGGCGCCTGCTGCTGCAGCGGCGGACGTAAACAAAGACAGTAAGCACTCATCCACGGACGCGGTCCTGATGAGAAGATATATAGTCGGTTTGGAGGAATCATTATGACAAAGAAGAATAACGTACTCAAAAAGACGGCAGCAGTGCTGATCGCAGTTTTTGCCCTGCTGTCCATATTCCCGATAAACGTATATGCGGCAACGAAGATCGACTCCCATGTAATGGATCCGACCGTCACTGCAGGCCAGTCTTTCCAAATTACCTACTGGGTCAACTCTACGGGATATGATTTCTGCGGTCTGGACGGAAAAGTGGTCTACGATCCATCCAAGCTGTCATTCCGCAGCGCTTCAGCTGTAAACGGATTCAGCATGGAATCCAAAGAGACTACGAAGGGCACTGTCAACATAAGCGTCAGCAAAGCTGCCGGAATCTCAAACGGGAATTACATGGTCCTGACATTTTCCGTATCCTCATCATTTACCTCAGGCTCAACGTCGATCTCTCTGAACCCGACGTCGGGCACTGTAATGGAAGGAGGTTCGGTCAAGGACATCAGCGCTTCAGAGATAAGGAGCGGCTCCAGCACTGTTACTGTCAAGACCACTACACCGTCTACTCCTTCGACTCCGTCAACGACCGAGCCGGAGCCTGAGAAGAAGTCCACGGACAGCACTCTTAAATCCCTTTCAATAACCGAAGGGCAGCTGTCCCCGGCTTTTTCACCAAGTATTACGGATTATTCGGCCAGCGTTCCTTTCGATACAGCCAGCCTCACCATCAATGCCAAAACCAATCATGCCAAAGCAAAGTATTCTGTCAGTGAATATGCACTCACGGAAGGCAGAAGCAGTGATGTGGTGATAACGGTCACCGCGGAGGATGGCATCGCAATGACGGCATACACGGTAAAAGTCACTGTGGAGAAAGGGCCGAATTATATCCCTTCCACAAACGCCTGTCTGTCTGATCTCTCCTGCAGCCAGGGAACACTATACCCGGTATTTGACAAGAATAACTTCCGCTACACGGTCAAGGTCCCCTCGGACTGTGAAAGCATCACCTTCACCGCATTCCCGGAAGAACCTGAAGTCGCGGTGTGCACTGTAAGCGGAGGAGACGTGCTGGTTATCGGGGATAACCTGGTCACTGTCACATGCACCGCGGAAGATGAAACAACTGCCAATATATATGAGATAAACGTGATAAGGGAAGGCAGTCCCGATTACTTCGCGAGCAACAGCTATATAAACGAGATCTCACGCAGGATCAGGGCCAATGAGAGCCCGGTCGTTATGGATATGAGAAATACACCCGCCGCCCTGGTCCCGGGAGATATACTCACGGCCATGGCCGGTAAAAACGGAATGATCCTGAATATTCTTACCGACAGAGGCTCCGTAAGCTTCAAGGGCGAAGACATGACCGGTGAGATATCCGAGAAATTCTATGACATCACGATAAACAGGGCTTCCAACAATTCCGATGACATAAAGTCAAAGTTTAACGACTATGAAACAGATGTCATCTGCATAAACTGCCCTATAAAACTTCCTGGCAAAGCAGAATTCACAGCAGTAACTGAATTCGCCCCCGGTGCGAAGGTAAATATCTACGTATTTGACGAGACCGCCGGATCGTTCCTTCTGGCAGCCAAAAACAAAATAGTCGGACAGGGCGGCACGGTGAGCTTCGCAACAGATAAAGGCGGTGAATACGTAATCACCACCTGCAGCATAAAGGACGCCAAGGATGCAGATATATTGAAACTCAACCGAGCCTCATCACGCTTCCAACTGTCGCGCGGACTGCTCTTTGCCGCATTCGCCGTCTGCGCGCTCATCTTCACCGCCTGCGGATTCATAATAGGCAGAATTACAGGAAGACCCAAAGATGACGACTGGGGTGAAGGGTTTGACGACGCCGACGAATACGACGGCAATGATGAAGACAGCACCTCTGAAGGACCGTCAGGTGACGATCCTGAACCGGTAGCGAACAGTCCGGAGATCCCCGATAAATATGAGGCTGTCACCGGAGAAAATGAAGAAGATGATGATACACCGCTTGCTGATTCCGAAAACGGTGATGAACCTGATGACAACACTGTTATCGATGAGTATAACGATGACGAACAGGAGGATAAGAAGCCCAGAGGGATTTTCCGATTCAGGAGAAACAACAGCAGGAACATCTTCGGCGACAACAGCGATGATAAAAAATTCGAGGAGATGCTTGACGATCTGGCCAAATACAGAAAAGACAAAGCGGATAAGGAACAATAAATCCTTGATTTAAATAAAACAGAATGATATCATTTACTGGAAACCGAGAGATACCGAAGCGGTCATAACGGGGCGGTCTTGAAAACCGTTTGGGTGCAAGCCCACAAGGGTTCGAATCCCTTTCTCTCGGCCAATCTGAACACAAAAGGCGGATATTGCCCCGCCTTTTTATTTTTCGCCCTATTGACTTGGCATCAGTAAAATTATACTATAATATTGTACATACAATAATTCTTAGGATATGGAAGGTGAATTGTGAAAAAAGTACCGTTTTCTGAAGACGAGCTTAAGGTTGTAGGAGAACATCTCTGTTCCCCCGCATGGAGAAAATTCCGTGTACCGGTCAAATACAATTATCCGATTCCCGAAAGAGAGAATATCGGAGCAGCCGTCAACCATGAAATCCCGATGTGGATGCCTACAAACTCCGATACCACACGAGTCGAGTCCAGGATCAATAAGGATCACATCGCACGCGCTGAGATCAACGACCTTGGGCCAGAACAGCCCCTGGAAGAGAAAGGCGGTCCCGACCTCTTCGGCATCGAATGGGAATTCGTGCCCGTCGCAGGAGGATCCATGGTGCGTCCCGGGAATCCGAGACTTCTTGATGCCAACGAATGGTATGACAAGATCGTCTTCCCCGATATCGACGCCCTTGACTGGGATGGAATGGCAAAGCTGAACGCTCCTTACAGAAACGATTCAAGAAGCGTCGGCGCCACATTCCAGAACGGCCTGTTTGAAAGACTCATATCATTCATGGAATTCGAAAATGCCGTCGTAGCCATGATCGATGACGATCAGAAGCAGGCCATTCATGACCTGTTCTCCAAGCTCTGTGATATGTATGAGAAATTCTTCCTGCATTACCAGGAAGCCATAGGAATCGTGAACGTATACTTCCACGATGACTGGGGCTCACAGAAGGATTGCTTCTTCTCACTGGACACCTGCGAAGAGATGCTCGTTCCTTATATGAGAAGGCTTACGGATTTCTGCCACGCGCACGGCATGTGGTTCGAACTGCATTCATGCGGCAAAAATGAAAAACTCGTGCCTGCAATGATAGACAGCGGGATCGATGTGTGGGCTGGACAGCCTCACAATGATAAGGAGATGCTCTACGAAAAGTATGGCGATAAGATCATACTCGGGATGAACCTGCCGACACTTCCCCAGGATGCTTCCGACGAGGAGATCAAAGACACCGTAAAACAGGTCGTCGACAAGTACGCTCCCGGCTTCCCTGAAAAGCCTGTTGTACTTTCCGGATTCGGTGCCACCCAGAAATTCAACGAAGAGCTTTATCGTCAGAGCAGACAGGCATTCTACAAAATGATGTAAACTCGGATCGAGATACATCTGAATGCTCAGGATATCGTTATAGTATTCTATACTTAAAGCTTTTCATACTACAAAGAACTCTTCAGCCTGCGGATATTACTGTCGGCTGAGGAGTTTTTAATTTGGACCCAGGAAATAACTCATACGGAGTTATTAACTATGGATCACAGTCCGACTGTCTGTATAATTCTCGGGATTGTCCTCGAAATCCATCTCACCAGACATACTAATTACATGCAATGTGCAGTAAGCGCTCCTCCACCTTGAGAAATAAAACAACGAAGCCACGTAATGCTGCGGCTTCGTTGTTTTGCAGTATCCTTTGAATATCTTACTTGCTGAAGTTGATTCTGGAGTACTTGTAGAGCTGCTTCTGGAAGAATTCGGGGCCGGCGGCTCTGAAGGTGCAGACCTTTCCGGGTACGCAGTATTTATCTGCGATCTCTTTTGCAGCTTTGTCCTGCTCTTCTTCAGATGCATCCATAGCAACGCCAGGAACGTTAACACCAAAGATCATCTTGTCACCGTACTCTTCATAGAGCTTGACGGAGTCGTTCATCGGCTGCGGGCTCCAAGAATCCCAACCCATTTCGATGAGGGCTTCAACTCTGGACTCGATATGTCCGCAGGAGTGGAGATCGGCAACGTATCCGAGATCATGGATATGCTTAGTGAGTTTCTTGGCATGCGGAACGATCATTTCCATAGCAGTATCCTGAGAGAAGAACGGGTTCTGCTGGCTGCCCCAGTCGTCATGTACGTCGACGCTGTGAACGTTTTTGTAGTATTTGTGTACTTTGTCGATAATACGGCAGTAAAGATCTGTCGTTGCTTCAAACAGGGCATGCAGGGCATCCTGCTGATCCTCGTCGATGAGAGCGACAACAGCGTTCTCGAATCCCATGAAGGAGATCAGTCTCTCGAAATACGCACCGTTAAGCATCCAGATGACGTTCCAGGTTTCGGGGCTCAGGAAATTCTCATTGGCTTTTGCGCTGCCTTCCCAGTCCCATTCGTCAATGTTGGGGAATTTCAGAACTTTTTCCCAGTCATTGGCGTCCTCAAGGGGATGAGGATACTTGGGGTCTTCCATGGATCCGCCGACTGTGGGAACATACTGCCACTTGATTCCGAACATATCGATTCCGTCGTAATTCGGATTATTCTTCATGAGTTCCTGTGAACTGGAGTCATATACGAAGTGGCGGGCGACGTTATCGGGGATAACGGCGGGGCAGAAGAATGCCGAGTCAGAGCCACCCAGACCGGGTTCCCAGTACGGGTGCTTGTCAAAATACAGTGCATGATAGTTTTCAGCCGCTGTTGCGGGTCTGTTGAGAACCTTGGTCGCGGGGAATCCAGGATATCTGCTGGGGATCTCCCTTACGACCTCGAGTTCCTTTTCATCGAAAGGAATTTTCTTAACCATAATTTTACCTCCATTTTTTAGTTGATACTCACTCAACATTTCTATAATAGCATAAACACATATAAAAATAATTGATTTATAAAAATAAAATTAATATTCAGGCCAAAAAAAAGCGGATAATTCAAATCCGCAGACGAATATCAGATAGAATCGTTTTTTGAGAATAATCAGTTCCCGGGATAACCTGCATATATATTCATCATCATAATGATGACTATTATGGATTTCCTTTAATTATAAACGTTTTTTCAGGTTTCCTTCGTTACGGAAATTATGTATATACAATTTCAGTTGGCTTCCTCTGCACATAGTATATAAATATTGTTCAAATTGTTATCGTATATGATATTGTATTTCAAATACACAAATTAAAAAAACAGACCGCCGATTCAGCGGTCTGTTCCATTCTGCATCCGTTTGATAATTGAGAATACAGTTACTTGCTGAAGTTGATTCTTGAATACTTATAGAGCTGTCTCTGGAAGTAAGCAGGTCCCATAGCTCTGAAGCTGGCGGGCTTACCGGGAACGCAGAATTTATCAGCGATCTCTTTAGCCGCTCTGTCCTGTTCCTCTTCTGTAGCGTCCTCTGCAATGCCGCTGGTTGTGACACCGATAAGTATCTTATCGCCGTATTCGTTGTAAAGCTTGACGGTGTCGTTCATTGGCTGCGGGCTCCATGACTGCCACCCCATCGCTATATAAGCTTCCACTCTGGCTTCATTGTGTCCGCACGAGTGCAGATCAGCGACAAGGCCCTTTGATTTGATATGATCGGTAAGCTTCTTGCCGTGAGGAACGATCATTTCCATAGCCGTATCCATGGAGAAGAACGGGTTCTGCTGGCTGCCCCAGTCGTCATGGACGTTGATGCAGTCGAGAAGAGGATATGCTTCTATGCACTTATCAATAAGCTTGATATAAAGCTCGGTAGTAGCTTCGAACAGATCGTGCAGTGCGGACTGCTGGTCCTCATCAATGAGGGCAACAACGGCGTTTTCGAATCCCATGAAGGAAATGAGCCTTTCGAAATACGCACCGTTAAGCATGGAGATGGAATTCCATTTGTCGGGTTTAAGGAAATCCTTATTGATTTCAGCGCTTCCTTCCCAGTCCCAATCGTCGATGTTCGGGAATTTCAGCACTTTTTCCCAATCATTGGCGTCCTCAAGGGGATGCGGATATGCAGGATCTTCCATTGAACCGCCTACCTGGGGGACGTATTTCCAAGGTATTCCGAACATATCGACTCCGTCGTAGTTCGGATTCTCTTTCAGCAGATCTGCGGTGGTGGCATCGAAAACGAAGTGGCGTCCGACGTTATCGGGGATAACGGCAGGGCAGATCATTGTAGAGTCTGCGCCGCCGGTATTAGGCGCCCAGTAAGGATGCATTTCATAGAAAGCCTTGTAGTTCTCTTTCCCTGTTGCCGGCTTGTTCAAGATCTCTGTCGCCGGTCCGCCGTATCTTCCCGGAGCAGTATCGATAACCTGAAGTTCCTTCTCGTCAAATGGGATCTTTTTGTACATGTTGTCTAAACTCCTTAATCATGTGATCCGGATATTATTCCGGTCTTTCAATGTTTGTCTTATGTTTGTTCTTTCTAGTATCTGGGCTTTCTGCCGGGCTTAGATCGCCCGGCAGTATGTCAGTTGTCCGGTAAGGATTAGAGGTCCTTTACCATTTCCTTTGCCTTGATGGCGGCAGCGCCGGCGTCTACAGCATATCCGTCAGCACCGATCTCATCTGCGAATGCCTGGGTGACAGGAGCTCCGCCGACGATGATCTT
>JAFZLL010000046.1 GCA_017551505.1 Eubacteriaceae bacterium | reverse complement strand
TACCGATTCCGCCTCGTCCTCAGCAGGATGGAATCGTGGGCATACTCTCAAGCTTGGACGAAAAGATACGGAAGAATACGGAGGTAAACGAGAATTTACTTCAGCAAGCACAGGCCCTTTACCGGGAACTGTTCGTGAACACACCGAACGAATCCCGAAAAGAATGCCGTGCTGAAGAGTATTTTGATATTGCTATTGGCAAAACCCCACCTCGTAAAGAACATCAATGGTTCACAACCAATCCTACCGACGTTACTTGGGTATCTATTTCTGATATGGGTAGCTGTGGCACCTATATCAGTAAAAGCTCCGAGCAACTCACACAAGAAGCTGTTGATAAGTTCAATATACGAGTAATCCCTGATAACACAGTACTTTTGAGTTTCAAGCTAACCGTAGGCAGAATTGCTATCACCCACGGCGAGATGACCACCAACGAAGCCATAGCTCATTTCAAAACGGATAAACCATATATCAATGAGTATTTGTACTGCTATCTGAAGGATTTCAACTATCAAACAATGGGCAGCACTTCTTCAATAGCAACTGCAGTGAACTCTAAAATCATTAAAGCGATGCCTTTCATCGTCCCTACAGATGATGAAATAGTTCGTTTCCATGCTGTGGCAGGTCCTATATTCGCCCAGATTTTAAATAATCAGCTTGAGAATGACTCACTTGCGGCACTAAGGGATACTCTTTTGCCAAAGCTGATGTCCGGCGAACTGGATGTATCCGAGCTGGACCTTTAAGCCGCTAAATTCTCGTTTATCTGCCCGTTTAGAGTGATTATTTCATCAATCGGATTTAGACAAGATAAAATCGCCTTCTGATCCTCAAAACAAGGAATGCTGATCTCAAGCCTGTTTAGCGTCTCCGTCCGAAGACTTGGAATGGTTGTTCCCTCATTGTATGTATTCAGGTCAATCAACGACAAGAGGTAGTAAAGGTATTTGGGCACAACTAAGTCCTCGTTGACTTCTGTATAAAACAAGGTATCTACCGTCCAGAAAGGGTGATCAACATATTTTACTTTTCCTATTGTCCCTTTTCTCCCTATTAAAACAGATGGTTTTGTATAGAGGGGCTGAGTAGCAAATGCCATTAAGCCCCCCGTACCATAAATCGGGATAGTACCCTGTTCAGAAAGAACATTCTTTTGATTTTTCCCATATTTAATAGTGACGAGTTCAGATAATTGATATTTGTTAAATCTCATACCCAATCGCTCCTAACTTTCTCCTGATCTCGTCCTCCAGTTCATGAGACTTAGCGAACATATCTGAAAGCTCTGATGTCAACCTTGTCATCTTTTCCTCGAATGGCTCGCCATCATCTTCCGGATCTTCTATGCCAACATATCTGCCGGGCGTGAGTATATAGTCCTGTTTAGCAATATCATCAAGCGATACTACAGCACAGAAGCCCTTCACATCTTCAAGAATTCCATTCTGGAATGACTCGAATGTATCAGCGAGTTTCTGAATATCCGCTTCGTCAAAATCCCTATGTTTGCGATCAACCATATGCCCCATCTTGCGAGCATCTATGAACAAAGTTTTTCCCTTCTGTTTCTTATTTTTTGAGATAAACCATAGTGTGACCGGAATCGTTACGCTATAGAAAAGCTGTGTAGGCATAGCTATTATGCCTTCCACCAAATCATCTTCTATAATTCTCTTTCGAATCTCTCCCTCTCCGCTTGATTGAGTAGACAATGCTCCGTTTGCCAGCACTAATCCTATCTTGCCGTTAGGCGAGAGGTGATGGATCATATGTTGTATCCAAGCGTAGTTGGCATTGCCCGCAGGTGGGATACCGTATTTCCAACGAACATCATCCAGTAATTTCTCCTGATTCCAGGGGTGATAGTTGAACGGAGGATTTGCCAAGATGAAATCTGCTTTCAGTGTCGGATGGAGATCGTTGGTAAAAGTATCAGCCTGATACGGTCCGAAATCTGCGTCAATGCCCCGAATTGCCATGTTCATTTTAGCCATTTTCCATGTATCGGCATTTGCTTCCTGACCATATACCGCTATGTTTCCTCTTTTGCCAGAGTGTGCCTGAATGAACTTGGCACTCTGTACAAACATTCCACCTGATCCACAGCAAGGATCATATACACGGCAGTTATCAAATGGTCTGAGGATAGATACCAAGGTCTTTACAACACTGGAAGGAGTGTAGAATTCTCCACCGCCAACACCTTCTTTCTCCGCGAACTGAGCGATGCAGTATTCATAAGTACGTCCGAGAAGATCTTCGCTTTCTGTAGTATCGCTCATATCGATGTTGTTGGTAAAGATATCGACAACATCGCCCAGCACACGCTTGTCAAGATCGGGGCTGGCGTAGCTCTTTGGAAGGACGTTTTCCAAGGTCTTGTTCTCAGCCTCAATAGCTCTCATGGCAGTGTCAATGACGGTTCCAATTTCAGGAGTATGAGCAGCAGCAGCAATAGTACTCCATCTAGCCTCTTCCGGTACAAAGAAGACATTCTCCATCGTATAGGCGTCTCGATCGTCCTCAAATCCATCGCCCTCTTCTACGAGCTCCTGATATCTCTTATCAAAGGCTGCGGAAATGTAACGCAGAAAGATAAGTCCGATGATTACTTTCCGATATTCAGCCGCTGGGATATGTCCCCACAAAACGCAAGCTGCATCCCACAATTGCTTTTCAAAGCCAATGTTAGCATTCGTTCTCTCAGCCATGTATCAGTTCTCCTTTGCGTCGAGCCATTCTGACTCTATATCTTCATAAGGCAGTTCATTCGCAATGCAAAACTCCTTGATGTGTTTCATAGCAGTAATATTGGGCAATGCTTTGCCGTTTTCCCACCGGTTTATCGTCCCCACAGAGACATGCAGTTCCTTGGCAAGAACCTCCTGGGAAAGCAAAGCTTTGAACCGCATATTCTTCATTGCTTCAGATAGTGACATTTGCTTTCTATCCTCCTAGCGAATATCTGCCAATATTATATCATAGACCTATCATTTTTTTTAATATGTTGATGCAAGTATTCATGTGTGGTTCTTAAGAAATAATAAGCAATGACAATTTGCAAAAAAATAGAGATGCAGTCCTCATCGGATTTCATCCCTATTTTACTATTTACTGTGCCTTATTTGCTTGTTTCCTTATATGGCTGTCCCTTTACAATGTACCCGCCTTTTTTTATTTCAGCCACACGATCCCTTTCCATATCAGTAAAAATACCGGGGCTGCGTGGTCTTATTTGAGTATGGCCTGAACTCTTCACTTAAGAACATGCTTCATTTTTCTTTCTTGCTGCGGAAGATGAATTTCAGCGGAGTGCCGCTGAAACCGAAGGCCTCCCTGAGTCTTCCCTCGAGATATTTGGAATAGGTGTCCGTCATGAGGGTCTCGTCATTCAGGAAGAAAACGAAGGTCGGCGGGCTGTCCGACGGCTGTGAGGTATAATACAGCTTCAGGGACCTCCCCTTTTTGATCGGCGGCTGGTTCATTTCGAATG
The DNA here is from genome assembly GCA_017551505.1 of Eubacteriaceae bacterium. Taxonomy (GTDB): domain Bacteria; phylum Bacillota; class Clostridia; order Eubacteriales; family Anaerofustaceae; genus JAAYHF01. The sequence continues at coordinate 6,611 of JAFZLL010000046.1, read as the reverse complement.
CCGATGCGACAGCTTCGTTCAGCAGTCCCGTCTGTATGCGGCGGGAGTACTGGGCCAGCGCATCCTGGACCACAGGCATAAGCTTGTGGAGCCTTCCCGAGTCGATCGCCGAAATGAAGACCATCGGCGCGTAGTCGATGACGTGCAGCTTGCCCCTGATCTCCTTCTCCATCTCAGCCATGGTGTTCGTTTCTTTCTTGACCAGATCCCATTTATTGACAACGATAACGACGGCTTTATTCGCGTCCTTTATGGCGGAAGCGATCCTTATGTCCTGATCCAGCGCTTTCTTCGTCGCGTCTATCACTAGAAGGCAGATATCGCTGCGTTCTATCGCCCTTAAGGCCCTGATCATCGAGTAGTACTCTACCGAATCCCCCTGTTTGGCGTTTTTCCTGATCCCGGCGGTATCCACCAGCGTGTATTCTTCGCCTTCATATATGAACGGAACGTCGATGGCATCCCTTGTCGTACCTGCGATATCGCTGACGATGACCCTGTCTTCTTTGAGCAATGCGTTGACGAGTGTGGATTTCCCGGAATTGGGCCTGCCGACGATGGCGATGCGTTTGCCTTCGTTCAGTTCGGCTCCGGCCATTTCCTCCGGAAATCTAGCAATGACCTCATCAAGCAGATCCCCGACACCGTTGCCATGCTCCGCACTGATCGCGTAAGGTTCTCCGAGGCCGAGTTCATAGAACTCGAACGTGTCATTGATCTGGGAGGCGTTTTCGATCTTGTTGACTGCCAGGACGACCTTGTTCTTGTTTTTCTGCAGCAGGTGAGCGATCTCTTTGTCGTCAGCTGTCAGACCGGCTCTTCCGTCGACTACGAATATGATAACGTCAGCCATCTCCATCGCAAGGAAAGCCTGACGGCGCATACCTGCCGGTATGGTCTCATCAGAGTATGGCTCGATGCCTCCAGTGTCTATCACGTAAAAGGCGTTTGAGCTCCATTCAGCCTGAGCGACGACTCTGTCCCTCGTCACTCCGGGGGTATCGTCGACTATCGATATTCTGCGTCCCGCCAGACGGTTGAACAGAGTCGATTTTCCGGTATTGGGCCTTCCGACCAATGCAACATACGGTTTATTCATCTTTGAAAATCTCCTTTAGGGCCGCGATGAAGCCGAATACATCGCACGGCACCCTGACTGCTTTTGCCTTCAGCGCGTCCGAGACCTCTGAAAGCGTCACGCCGTCAAGAAAAATATCCTCATCCTCTTTCAGCATCACTTCAGGGACAAGGAGCGTTTTCCCTTCTGCTTTTCCCTGAATCCCTTTGATTATATCGCTCCCGCATACAAGGCCCGAGGCCGTTACGAATCCGCCGAAGAACGCGCTGTCTATGCAGCATACGTCAAGGGTGGACCCGCATTCCTCATTCAGCCTGTCCGCGAAGGAAGTGATGATATCCCTTCCGAGGACGCCGGTGATTAAAGTCGCCCTGATCCCTGTCAGATCATCCGCTTCGGGACCTGTGAAATAATCCTCTTCATCCTCGAGGAAGCTTCGCAGCATGCCCACTCCGTTCTCTATCTGGGCATACTCGCCGTAATGCCTCTCCGGCGGGATATCCCTTCCCGAAAGAAGGTAGAACTCGTCCGAGGCGCAGAAACACACGGAATCATCCTGCGCCTGGACTATTGTGTTATACCTGTCCACCGTATCTATGACCTCGGAAGCCTCAGAGGGAGTGAACTGCCTCAGCGGGAAAAGCCCATCTCTTTTGCCTGTCAGCCCGACGGGGACTACAGAAAGGCTCCTGACAGCCGGCATCAGTGTGATAATATCCTCCAGCGAACGGACCAGGTGCTCTTTGTCGTTTACATCCGGGCACAGGACGATCTGCAGGTTGAACTCTATCCCGCCGTCCTTAAGCTCACTTAGGCGCTGCATTATCTGGGAGCTGCGAGGATTCTTCATCATCATCCTGCGCAGTTCTGGTTCGGTGGCATGGACGCTGACGTAAAGAGGACTGAGTTTCTTTTCAATGATGCGCTCGAATTCCTCATCCTTCAGATTTGTGAGGGTTATGTAATTGCCGTAAAGGAATGAAAGGCGGTAGTCATCGTCGCGCACATAGAGGCTGTCTCTGAGTCCTTCGGGCATCTGATCCAGAAAGCAGAATATGCATCTATTGGCGCACAGCTTTGTCCGGTCGGCGCAGGGGTTCTCGAAGCTTATGCCTACAGGCCTCGTGAAGTCGTTCTTGATCCTGACTTCCCTTTCGGCGCCTTCCGTATTCTTCACAGTAAGCGACATGGAATCATCCGCCTCGGCGAAGAGCATGTCGATTATATCATAATCCACGCTGCCGTTGAGCGCGGTGATCTCTTCACCCGGCCTTATCCCTGCTTTTTCGGCCAGAGAGCCTCTCTTGACGAACGTCACTGTCTTATCCATCGTTTTCTTCCTTTATCGCGCCGATCAGGTTCATATCCGGGTCGATATACAGCGTCTTCTGCTTCGTGTAGGTCACATGCCCCGGTGTTGACTGAGGGATCTTCCTTACGTTTTCCACAGGCGTGTAATCCACTGCGACTTTCCTGGAATCTGCAGCCGCCGAGCAGTATACAGCCGCCTGGGCTGCTGCGTAAAGAGCTTCTTCACTGTATGAACCGTTATTGGTCTTGAGTATCACGTGTGCCGCGGGATAGTCCTTGACGTGAAGCCATATATCGCCCGCGACTGCGGTCTTAAATGTGAGCTCCTCATTCTGGCGGCTGTTCTTGCCGGCCAGGATGGTAAATCCGTCAGGGGAGACGAATCTGACTGCCTTCACCTTTGCGGGTTTGACAGTCTTGCTGTTTTTAGGCAGCTTGATCCATCCTTCCTTGAAAAGCGCCCTTTCCACTTCAGCGGCTTCGGCGTAATTCTCAGCCTTGGTGAGGAAATAGAGCTGTTCTCCAAGGAATTCGGTATCCCTGCGGCTCTTTGCGATCAGTTCATCCAGATGAGCGAGAGCCTTTTTCGCCCTGTCGTATTTCCTAAAATAGGCGTTGGCGTTCTCGGTGGGATTCAGGCGTACGGAAAGAGGTATCTCTATATCTCCTCCGGCTTCATCATAGAAATTGGCGACTGTGATGCTCTCCATGCCTTTCTTGATCTTGTAGAGATTGGAAAGGATAAGATTGCCGTACATATTATACCTGCCGGAGTCCTCGGCTTCCGCCCTCTCTTTTTCACGAACGTCCAGCTTGCGCTTTTCCTTATCATACAGCGTAGATAGGGAACGTATCAATGAGGAATACCTTTCCCGTACAGTGTCGTTCTGCGCCTTGGAACGGTAATACTCGTCCAGCATCTCGGAAATCCGCGAAAAGCTTTTTATCCTGTACCCTTCGTAAACTGCATAGCTGCTGTGTGAAAAATCCCTGTATTTCCCGTCCGGTTCGATATATATGCAGTTCTGTGCGCTGTCGCAGGCTTTTTTCATCTCTGCGGCAAATATGCCGGGCAGGTTCCTGAGCTCCTCGCCGGTGATCGCGCTTATCTTTTTTCCGTACTCAGGATGTATGCGGAGGAAGCTTTCGGCAAATTGCCTGGAGACGCCGCTGAACGTATCAGACAGCGCGGTCTTGACTTCTTTTTCCCCTGACAGGCTCAGCATGCCGAGGGCCTGTGAGATGTCATAGTCGAATGGGTCCAGCTTCTCGTTCGGAGGATAAGAGTAGTCGAAGTTGGGCATGACTTTGCGGACAGAGCTCTTAAGTCCCGAAACATGCTTGACCGCGTCTATCATTTTCATATCCCTCTTGTCAACAAGGATGATATTCGAATACCTGCCCATGATCTCCACGGAGAGCATGAGCGGTACCATTATGCCTGAAGAACTGAGGGCCTCTATATCGAAAAGGATGACCCTGTCGAAGTTATACTGCCGCACGTCCCTTACTATGCCGCCGATCAGGTATTTTCTCAGCAGCATGCAGAAGGACGGGGGGTATTCGGGGTTATCGAATGAAAGGCCCGTGAACTGAGCACGCGGGCTTTCAGCCGAAGCGGAAAGCAGCAACGGGTCCTTGCGTCCTGCAAAGTATATGACTATCTCTTCCCTGGCAGGCTGGTATACTCTTGATATCTTACAGCCGGTAAGGGATTCCCTGAATTCTCTGGCGGCCGCATGTGCCGCGATCCCATCGAATGGCATCTTCCCCTCATCAAAAGACCGCAGGGTTTTCCTTGCGGCCGGTATTATGTATTAAGCAGCTCCTGGATGACCGGGAGAAAATGGATAAGGTACCTTCCCTCCCGCTCTATCCGGATACATTCTTCAAAGACCGACTTCGGTATGGATTTCCTTCCCCCGCTCCTGGCATTGTCATACAACGGCTTCAAACGGTCTATCCCCATCGCATAGTATTCGTTATGGTCACTGAAATAAACGAGGATAAACGCTATGCCGTCCTGGCGGGCGAATTCGTCCATGAAGCGTATCTGGTGCTCGTGTATGTTGTATATCGGGAGGCTGGTCCCTTTGGTCTGTTTCGCGTCGAAGCATACCGGAATGCCCTGCACATTCCCGATATAATCCACGGTGGACTTATCATCGAAATAAGCCAGCGTGATCACTCCGCGGGAGCTGTCTATCTCGACCGGGGTTATCGGAGTCGGGATCTTCTGTATAACAGCCAATCCGTCCTCCAGATATTCCCGGTTCGTCATATTGATCATTTCTTCCAGCTCGGAGCCGCGAAGCCCACGGCTACGCTCCGAACTCATATCAGTATTTTCCGGAAGAGCCCAACACGTCTCTCATCTTATGTGCGACCATGTTCTTGATGGCTTCTCTTGCTGGCTTAAGGTATGTTCTGGGATCGAATACATCAGGCTGTTCGAAAAGCACCTTCCTGATATTTCCGGTCATTGCCAGCCTAAGATCCGTATCGATATTGATCTTGGCTACTCCCATAGTTGCGGCTTTGCGGAGCATTTCCTCGGGAACGCCTTTGGCTCCGGGGATCTGGCCGCCGTATTTGTTGCAGAATTCCACGAACTCCTGAGGAACGCTTGATGCTCCGTGCAGGACGATCGGGAAATCAGGCATAAGGGAATGGACTTTGGCCAGTCTGTCGAAATCCAGCCTCGGTTCTCCCTTAAACTTATAGGCGCCATGGCTCGTTCCGATAGCTATAGCCAGAGAATCCACTCCTGTCTTCTCTACGAATTCCGCGGCCTGGTCAGGGTCGGTGAAGAGGGCGTCTGCTTCGCTGACGTTTACGTTGTCCTCGATGCCGGCCAGCTTTCCGAGCTCTGCCTCTACGACTACTCCCCTGTCATGAGCGTATTCCACAACTCTTCTTGTTTCCTTGACGTTCTCATCAAAGGGCAGCTTGCTGGCGTCTATCATGACTGATGTGAAACCGTCATCAACGCACTGTTTGCAGATCTCGAAATCCTCGCCATGATCGAGATGGAGCACTGTGTCAAGTCCGGTATCCTCCATCGCGGCTTCCACCAGTTTCACCAGATAGACCGTTTTAGCATACTTCCTTGCTCCCGCGGAGACCTGCAGTATAAAGGGGCTGTGCTCCTGCTGGGCAGCTTCCGTTATGCCCTGTATGATCTCCATGTTGTTGACGTTGAATGCTCCGACAGCGTAGTGACCTTCAAGAGCCTTCTTGAACATTTCCGTGCTAGTGATAAGTGCCATATTTGCCTTCCTGTTTTATTTATAATTATTATTGGATGTACTTTTTTATGTCGTTCAGCCGCAGGTCACGATCTCCATGCCTTCGGTATCCAGGCCTTCCAGAGATCTGGAATTAAGGGCCAGAAAGCATTGCATGTCGTTCATTTGGCAGAGTTTTTCTATCTCGTTAAGCGTATATCGTAAAGCTTCAGCATCTGTAGTATCGATTATCTTGACGATGTTGTCGATGAACAGGCGGTTGATATCATAGTTCCCGGCGACAAGGCCGCACAGAAACCCTGAGAATGTCTCTTTTGAGCCAACGGCGAATTCCTCGGTGTTGATGAAACGTATCCGGCTGTTCACTGCGAGCCTGTGGTTATTGCTGTGGTCGATATATACTATCAGCCCTTTTGTATTATCGAGTTCGCTGTTTGCCATATCGATCAGCTTCTGGGTCTTTCCGCTCCCCTGGGGACCGGTGATTATGGTTATCATTTCCCTCACCTCTTTCGTTTATTACAAGATAGATCTGATTTTATTATACAACAGAAACAGCTAAATAGGTATTCTTATATCCGAAGGTCGATATGATTATCCGAAACCTTCATATTTTTCCGGCAGATCTCGGGGTCAGTCATAAACGCTCCGGCAATTTGCAATGTCATATAGACAGCAAAAGCGCCTGTACCGTACAAATGGACTTACGGGTACAGGCGCTGTTATCTGATATCCGTCTGGGGACCGCCTGCCGGTATGTTCCGGGAGCGGGGCATTGATTAAGTATCCTCCAAAAACTCAAAGCGGTCTCATGCCAGGCCTTCAGTTATTTAACAGCCAGCTTATGGAAGATCTTCTTTCCCTTCTTGAGGAGAGCGTAGCCCTGGGAGAAATCCTTGTCGCTGAGCGTATAATCCTTGCTCTCCACCTTTTCGCCGTTTAAAGTCACGCCGCCCTGTTCGACCAGCCTGCGG
>JAFZLL010000002.1 GCA_017551505.1 Eubacteriaceae bacterium | reverse complement strand
TCAACGCCGCTCACCTCGAATCTGAGACCCCGAACAGAAACTCTGCTCACGTTGACGGCCCGGGACACGCCGACTAAATAAAGCACATGATCCCCGGCGCCGCCCAGATGGACGGAGCTATCCTCGTAGTTGCCGCATCCGACGGTGTTATGCCCCAGACAAGAGAGCACGTTCTGCTCGCCCGTCAGGTTAACGTTCCGTACATCATCGTCTTCCTGAACAAGGCAGACATGGTGGACGACCCCGAGCTGATCGAGCTCGTTGAGATGGAAGTCAGAGACCTCCTGAACGAGTACGAATTCCCCGGAGACGATACCCCGATCGTTGTCGGATCCGCTCTCAAAGCTCTTGAAGATCCCAACAGCGAATGGGGCGACAAGATCCTCGAGCTCATGGACGCTGTAGATTCCTACATCCCCGAACCGCAAAGAGACATCGACAAGCCGTTCCTTATGCCTGTTGAGGACGTGTTCTCCATCACCGGCCGCGGCACCGTTGCTACGGGCAGGGTTGAAAGAGGAAGGATCAAGGTCGGCGAAGAAATCGAGATCGTCGGCGTCAAGGAAGAGATCAGGAAGTCTGTCGTTACCGGTGTTGAGATGTTCAGGAAGATCCTGGACTACGGCGAAGCCGGAGACAACGTCGGTCTTCTGCTCAGAGGTATCGACCGCACCGAGATCGAAAGGGGACAGGTCGTCGCCAAGCCCGGAAGCATTAAGCCTCTCACAAAGTTTACTGCTCAGGTCTACGTTCTGAAGCAGGATGAAGGCGGCAGACATACTCCGTTCTTCAACGGCTACAGGCCGCAGTTCTATTTCAGAACGACTGATGTTACCGGCACCATCCAGCTCCCTGAAGGCGTTGAGATGGTCATGCCCGGAGACAACGTCACCATGACAGTCGAACTGCTCACCCCGATCGCTCTTGAGAAGGAGCTCCGCTTCGCTATCAGAGAAGGCGGAAGAACAGTCGGAGCCGGCGTCGTCGCTGAGCTGCTCTAATTCCGATTAGATACAGGATAACCCCTTCTCAGGCTGATGATTACCGAAAGGATCTGTTTCATCCGGGCATCTGCCTGGCAAGGATTGTAAAAGGATACCGGTCTGCTGCTTATGCGGCAGGCCGGTATCTGTATTATCGCGGCTGTTTATTATCTCATCATTTCCGCTTCAGCACGAGCATCTACGTCCCTGTTCTTCGATATACCGGTCCTCGATCCTCTTCTGACTGTTCGGGATCATCTCAAAACAAGACTGCCGGAAATAAAACGGCATGACCTTCAGGTCATGCCGTTTCAAATACCGATAAATGTCCTTTGGATATTCTCTAAAAGCTTCAGTCTGTTTTATTCAGCTGCCTTCTCATCCTGGGACGCTGCTTCTGTCTGCCCGGAAGGTTTCGTCTGTTTCTTGGGCTTTCCGCCGCGCGTTTTCCCATCAGAGCCCTGTTTGATGCCTTTCATTGAAAGGGATATCCTGTTCTTTTCCTTATCCACTCCTATCACCTTCACCTGAACGATGTCGCCAACGGTAAGTACGTCTGTCGGATTGGCGACGAACTTATCCGTGATATGGGATACGTGGACAAGCCCGTCCTGATGGACGCCGATGTCGACGAAAGCGCCGAAATCTACAACATTGCGCACGGTGCCGGTAAGGATCATTCCTTCGGTAAGGTCGTCTATCGAGAGCACGTCGCTTCTGAGCAGTACGCTGCCCAGCTCTTCACGAGGGTCTCTTCCTGGTTTCATCAGATCCTTGACTATATCTTTAAGAGTGGGCAGTCCGATCGAGCATTCCTTTGCCGCTTTCTTATCGCCGTATGCTGTCACCGCTTCCGGAAAGCCGGAAAGCTTTCCTTCTTTTACGGATTCAAGATCATAGCCTGTGAGGTTAAGCAGCTTTTCAGCAGCCTTATAGCTTTCAGGATGCACGCCGGTATTGTCCAGTATATTCTTACCGCCGGGGATACGCAGGAATCCCGCGCACTGTTCGAACGTCTTCTCTCCCAGCTTATCCACCTGCAGCAATTCCTCCCGTCCGGAGAATTCGCCTTTTTCTTCTCTGTATGCGACGATGTTTCTGGCTACCGCCGAATTGATGCCCGCTATCCTCGAAAGGAGGGATGCCGATGCCGTATTCAGGTCGGCCCCGACGGAGTTCACGCAGTCTTCGACCACGCCGGAGAGGGAATCGTCAAGCATCTTGGAAGGCATATCATGCTGGTATTGCCCGACGCCGATGCTCTTTGGGTCGATCTTGACCAGTTCCGCCAGAGGATCCTGTGTGCGCCGCGCGATCGAAACCGCGCTTCTTAAGGATACGTCGTAGTCGGGGAATTCTTCCTTGGCGAGTTTGGATGCCGAATAGACGCTGGCTCCAGCTTCGCTGACTATCATGTATTTAACATCGGTATCCTCTATCACGCTCTCCACAAATAGCTCGCTCTCGCGGGAGGCCGTACCGTTCCCTATGGCTATGAGCCTGACATTGTATTTGTCGATAAGCTCCTTCATCACGGCTTTGGATTCTTCCGTCTTGGAGTGCGGCGGCGTGGGATATATTACGGCTGTATCCAATACTTTGCCAGTCCCATCCACAACAGCCAGCTTGCATCCGGTGCGGAATGCGGGGTCGAATCCCATGGTGACGGTATTCTTTATCGGAGGGGCCATCAGCAGAGCCTTCAGGTTCACGCCGAAGGAGGCTATCGCGCTGTGGTTGGCCTCATCTGTGAGGCTTGACCTGACCTCATTTGCCAGAGACGGTTCGATGAGTCTGTCCCAGCTGTCTGCGGCGGCTTTTTTCACCTCATCGGAAAGAAAGTTTTCACCGTTCACAAATATCATGTTCAAGAGCTTGATCGCGTTGTCACGGTCTGCTTCAATCGAGACTTTAAGGAAGCCTTCCTTCTCGCCCCTGTTGATGGCCAGAACCCTGTGCCCAGCGATCTTGCGGACAGGTTCTCTGAAGTCATAGTAATTGCGGTAAACGCTGTCCTCATCTTTTGCTCCTACGCATCTGATGTAGCCGCTGCCTCTCAGATAGGTGCGCAGGTTGCGTCTTGCCTTGGAGTTGTCGGAAATATCCTCGGCGATGATGTCCCGTGCTTTCGATATTGCATCCGCTGGAGTCTGCACTCCCCTTTCGGCGTTGACGTATTCGGCTGCATTCTCCTCGAGGGTTTTCCCGTTTTCCGTCTGCGCGAAGATGTATTCAGCCAGAGGTTCGAGTCCTGCCTCCCTCGCTGCGGTAGCTCTGGTCCTCCTCTTCGGGCGGAACGGGCGGTAAATGTCCTCCACCTCCGAGAGCATAACGCATGAATCGATCTGATAGGACAGATCCTCCGTAAGTTTGCCCATTCCATCGAGCAATGCTTTGATCTCGGTTTTGCGTGATTCAAGCCCTCTCAGGTAATCCAGCCTTTCTGCGATCTCCCTCAGAGTCTGGTCATCGGTGGAACCGTGCATTTCCTTGCGGTAACGTGCAATAAAAGGGATCGTGTTCCCTTCGTCGATGAGGCTGATGATGTTTTTGATATGTGGCTGGCTTTTCCTGAATTCTCTGGCCAGCGTTTCCGTAATATCCATTTTTACTCCTGTGAACAGCGCGAGTCCGTATGAATTCCAGTTTTACCTGACGCAGACTCTTGCTATCTCTTCTTCTAACGCCGCGACATCCTCTTCCTTAGTTGCCCAGCTGGTGCAGAAGCGCACAGCTTTGAACCCATCCGCGGCATCCCCCCATAATTCGCATCTGCCTTCAAAGGCACTGTATTCTTTGTCGGTCAGCAGCGGGAACTGCTGGTTGGTCGGGCTGTCTATCAAAAAGGAACAGCCGGCTTTTTTAAAGGCGTTTTTTATCCTCATGGCCATATCGATGGCGTGTCTGGATATCTCAAAGTACAGATTATCCTCAAACAGCGTCTCGAACTGGATCCCGAGCAGTCTTCCCTTTGCCAGGAGGCCTCCGTTCTGCTTCACGATATAGCTGAAATCCTCTGCAATAGAAGCATTGGTAATAACCACCGCTTCCCCGAAAAGCGCACCGACCTTGGTGCCTCCGATATAGAATACATCGGTCAATGCCGCCATATCGGCAAGAGTTATGTCAGCTCCTTCACTCATCATTCCATAGCCGAGCCTTGCCCCGTCGGCGTAAAGGTAATAGCCATATTCGTCGCAGGCTGCCCTGAGATCCTCGAGATCTGCTTTGGAATACATCATGCCCTGCTCTGTGGGCACAGAAATATAGACCATTTTAGGCTGGACCGTGTGGGTGCGGGTATGGTTGTTGATGTCTTCCCTGCCAACCTCCCTTACCATATCGCCGGTGAGCTTGGAATCCGGGGTAGGGCATGCAAGGACTTTATGGCCGGTGTGCTCGATAGCTCCGCTCTCATGCACGTTTATATGTCCGGTGTCGGGGGATATCACGCCCTGATGCGGCCTGAGTGCGGCAGCAATCACAGTCATGTTCGTCTGGGTCCCTCCAACAAGGAAATATACGCTGGCATCCGGAGCTTTGCAGAGGTCCTTTATGTAATTTTTGGCTTTCTCACAGTGAGGATCGTTTCCGTATCCGTAGGTCTGCTCGAAATTTGTCTGTTCCATCCTCTTCATGATCGCAGGATGAGCGCCTTCAGCGTAGTCGCATAGAAATAAGCTCATAATCACTCCCTAATATATTAGTCTCTATGGTAAAGGTTTGTCGTCTGGAAAACCGGGTCACTGGTCAGATTCATCTTCAGCGAACGCAGCAGGTTCTCATCGTTTGAGGAAAGCATCGTCGTGGAGTGCACCTCGCATCCGGACAGGCGTTCCAGCTGGGAAACGGCTTTCTTGGCTGTAGGATCCGTAGCCGCGCATATCGTTAATGCCATAAGTGTCTCCTCAGAATGAAGCCGGGGGTTCGTGTTCCCCAGGCGATTCACCTTCAGATCCTGTATCGGTTCGATGATGTCAGGCGAGATAAGCATCGTATCGTCGTCGATCCCCGCAAGGGTCTTCAAAGCGTTCAGCAGCGCAGCCGAACAGGCTCCCAAAAGTGCAGAGGTTCTTCCTGTGACGATCCTTCCGTCGGGCAGTTGGATGGCAACCGACGGTGTGCCGGATGAACTCTCCTTGGCTTTGGCAGCGGTTATGACCGGCCTGTCTTCAGCGGATACTCCCGCCTGGCGCATCAGCAGCTCAAGCTTGTATATTTCGTCAGCGGTCCCCCCGGTGCCCTTCATCTTGGCACAGAGAGCGGAATAATAGCGTCTTATGATCTCCTGCCTGCTTGCATCCTCTGCTCCCTTTTCATCCGATATGCAGAAGCCCAGCATGTTTACCCCCATATCGGTCGGGGATTTGTACGGGGATTTTCCGAAAATGCGCTCAAAAGCACTGTTCAGGATCGGGAATACCTCCACGTCCCTGTTATAGTTGACAGCCTGTTTCCCGTAGGCCTCCAGATGGAACGGATCGATCATATTGACGTCGTTGAGATCGGCGGTGGCTGCCTCATAGGCAAGATTCACAGGATGTTTCAGCGGCAGGTTCCATACCGGGAAAGTCTCGAACTTGGCATAGCCTGATTTCACGCCGTGCAGGGAGTCCATGTAGATCTGGGACAGACATACGGCCATTTTGCCGCTTCCGGGTCCCGGAGCAGTGACTACGATAAGCTTATGGCTGGTCTCTATATAGTCGTTCTTGCCAAAACCGTCAGGAGAAAGGATATGGTCCACATTGTTCGGGTATCCCTCGATCCTGTAATGGGCATAGACCTTTATGCCGAGTTCTTCAAGCTTCCTGCGGAAATCTTTAGCGGGTCCGTCTTCGGAATAACGGGTTATGACCACGCTGCCGACATACAGCCCTACGCTGCGGAAGGAATCGATGAGCCGCAAAACGTCGTCGTCGTATGTTATTCCCAGATCTCCTCTGACCTTGCTCCTCGCTATGTCCTCAGCAGATATGACGATCACTATCTCGGCATCTTCCTTGAGATTCAGGAACATTTTCACTTTACTGTCCGGTTCGAAACCTGGCAGTACGCGGGAAGCGTGGTAATCGTCGAACATCTTTCCTCCGAATTCCATGTAAAGCTTCCCCCCGAATTCGTTGATGCGTTTTGATATCTGCTCCGACTGAAGCCTGATATACTTTTCGTTGTCAAAACAATTTCTCGATCCGCTCATGCCAAACGTCCTGTAAAAGTGTTGACTCCTGATGTGCTCCGCAGAAGTCCAGTTTAGACTGCATATAAAAAACGGGCGAACAAACGATCGAACCCGAAAATGCCGCCGCGCCGTTTATATCCAAAACGGAGAATCATCTCACATCAACAAATATATCATATCGCATAAAAAAAAGACAGATTTTTGTGAAATCCGCCTTAGTTATTGCTGAGAGTTATCGGTATCGTGAACGAGAATTCGCTTCCTTCGCCCGGTTTGCTTTTTACTTTGAGCGTGCCGCCGTGTCCCGTTACTATAGCCTTTGCGATAGCCAATCCAAGCCCGTAACCGCCTGTTTCCTTGGTGCGGGATGTGTCGGCACGGTAGAATCTTTCGAATATATATGGCAGGTCTGTTTCGGATATTCCTACGCCGTGGTCCGCCACGGTTATCGTAAACGAGTCAATGTTTTTTCGCAGATACACTTCGACAGACCTGGATTCTCCTGAGTACTTCACCGCATTGTCCAAAAGGATCCTGAGAGTCTGCTTGATACGGGAACTGTCAACGCTGCAGATGATGCCTTCATCTATATCGTAGGTGAAATCGAACTCGGTATATACCATGTTCTCTTCCTTTACCGTAGTCATGACAAGCTCACCGATATCGGTCGGCATCATCTCGTAAACGATCTTGTCGTTGTCGTTGCGGGTGAGGAAAAGCAGCCTTTCGACCAGCTCCTTCATGTTCTCGCTCTCCGAGATCACTGCGTCGATGCTCTCGTCCAGTATCTTGGGGTCGTCTTTGCCCCAGCGCTTCAGCATGCCTGCATAGCCGGATATGACGGCGATAGGCGTCCTCAGTTCGTGTGACACATCGGAAACGAAACGTTTCTGCTTATCATAAGCTATGCGCAGGCGGTCGACCATTTCATTGATAGTGGAGGCCAGTTCACCGAGTTCATATTTGGCGGCTTTCTCGTCGATATGCACATCCATGTTTTCGGCTGATATCTTCTTGGCTGCCTCACTGATGTCTTTAATCGGTCTCAGCATCCTGTCCGTGCGGGTTATTCCGGCGATATTGAAGAGGAGGAATCCGGCCGCCATGGTGACTCCCAGTATCCTGCCGATGAAAAGGAGGTTTTCAAAAACGCTTTTCAGGGAGTAGGCGATGACCAGATAAAGAGCCTGGTCGCCTTCGGTATAGCCGAAAGGGGTGATGTCCAGATACAGCCCGTTGCCGACCCTCGCATATTTCGGAAAGATATCGGTGAATATATTGGAGTTTTCTCCCCGTACGGGTGCGATGTTCTTATTGTTGCCGGCACCGGCGGAGCCTGCTATTATGAGCCCGGTGCTGTCTGTTATGTATATCTCAGCGATGTCGTCCAGGCCTACCAGAGTATTCAGGTAGACGGAAAAGCTGCTGGAGAATATGCTTGTCTTTTTGGCTTGCTGGAATATGCTGTCGGAATATACTGGAGTATTCTCGGAAAGCTGCCTGCAGCCCGAATAGCCGAATGCCGCCGCGAATAGCACCAGGACCATAACGCAGATCAATATATAAACGAAGGAGTAGGTCGCCCTTATCCTTCGCTTTATGGAATATCTGTAAGATGAAAAGAAATCTCTGATCAGTTTTTCCCTGTTATTCTTCATCTTTGAACTGGTATCCGACGCCGCGCACCGTACGGATATAACTGGTCCCGAAGACCTCGTCTATTTTGCTCCTGAGATAGCGGATATATACATCGGTGACGTTGGTTTCCGCTTCATACTCGTATCCCCAAACGCTCTCAACGATCTGTTCGCGGGAGAGCACGATGTTCTTGTTGACCATCAGATAGCTTAACAGCTCGAATTCCTTTTTTGTCAGAGTGATCGGGGTGTCATCGAATTTTACTTCGTATTTATCCCTGTCAAGCGTGAGGCGTCCGGCTTTGATCACCGGGGATGAGACGACCTTATCTCCGTTCTTCAGGGCCACGCGCATGCGTGCCAGAAGCTCTTCGATTGCGAACGGTTTGGTCATGTAGTCATTGGCGCCGACGTCAAGCCCGGTTACTTTATCGGAAACATCGTCCTTGGCGGTGAGCATGATGATCGGGGTGTTGATGCCTTCCGCTCTCAGCCTCCTGCATATCTCGATGCCGCTCAGGTTCGGCAGCATCAGATCAAGAATGATGATATCGTATTTGCCGGCCTGGGCCATGTTATAGCCCTTTCGGCCTTCCTCCGCGATATCAGGGGCATAGCCCTCGTGCTCCAGCTCCAGCTGGAGGAAACGTGATATCTTAGCCTCGTCTTCTATGATAAGTACCTTTTTCATTTTATAGCTCCTTTATTTTATCGTGATGCTGTAGAAACCGTCCCCCTCATCCACAGGCTGGTCTTCAGGGGGATGGGACTGCCTGTATCCTTCCGTATCCACTACTTCTGCCAGAATAAGACTCTCTTCCCCGGATGCCGGGGTGTTGGTCTCAACGTTGAGATCGAGGTCAAATATGATCAGGCAAAGCAGCAGACAGCCTATGACCCATGATGGCACGTCGAAGACTGTCAGAAACAATACCGCCAGCATCCATGGGAAGGACATGACGTGCTCCCCGTCGGAAGAAATATACATGGTTTTGCTTTTTTCGCCCATGATGTGGTCGTAGAGCCACTTGACGGGATACAGGGGAGACTGTTGTTTTTTAGCCATGGGAACCTCTTTAATCTCATACTAATTATATTTTATTAACGCGGAGTTCGAACATGATTAAAATAGGATTACAAAAAAAGGGGCGCAGATATGCTATAATGCCAATAGGTTATATAATAGTTTAAATACGTGAATCAGAATGAAAGGCGTGGCGGACTTGTTTAACAGCAAACTTACGATAACATATATCGCGAATTCCGGAGTCGCGGTGACCGGGCGTAAAAAACAGATCCTAGTGGACGGGCTGCATAAGAGCGAAGCCGGGTTCTATTTTTCTACCGATCCGCAGACCGCGGAGGATATCATCCTCTCAAAGGAACCGTATAATCTTATGGATATCCTGCTGGTCACGCATGACCATTCCGATCATTTTAACGCGACATACTGTGTGGAAGCCCTGAAAAAGAACAAGCATCTGCAGCTTGTCGGGCCGCAGAGCGTTGCGGATAAGGTGAAGAGCTGCCCGGAGTATGACGATGAACTGGCAAGCCAGATCAAGTCTATCGAAGCCTCACCGGTCAAGCCGATAGTGCTTTCTCTCAAGGATATCGATATTGAGATCTTCTGCATCACCCATGACGGCGCCAGCGCCGATACCACGGTGAACAACGCCTATCTGGTACGCATGGACCGCCATGATATGCTGTTTTTAGGCGATGCCAAGGCGGACGACGCCGTATTTGAGTCAGCTGGTGTTTATGGCAAGAAGGTAGAGGTGCTCTTTGTTCCGTTCACCTTTATCGGTCTTTCATCGGGCAGGGAGATAATCAAGAAGATTGCCCCGAAAAAGCTGGTGGTCGTTCACCTTCCGGATGAGTCCAAGGACGCCAACAAACTCACTGAAAAGACAAAGATCGCACATACGAAGTATTTCGCGGAATTCCCTCCGACAACAATGTTCGATACTATCGGCCAGAGCTTCCAGATATAAACAGACATAAACAGATATAAACAGATATAAGCAGTCATGAGGCTCCCCTCCGAGGGGAGTTTTTTTATGGATCCGGCTCCTCAGGTATCCCGCAGGCCCGGTCTCCCGGCGCATATGGATACCGGATATCGAAACGCCTTCGGGATCAATTCCTGCCGCAGAGAGAAATATGATCAAGAAAAGCCGGATCTTTCGATCCGGCTGGATGCTTTTATCGAGAGCGGCTGCCATCACCCGTTCAGGAATCTGGACAGAAATTCTCTGGTGCGTTCCTTTTCAGGATCCGAGAAGATTTTATGCGGGCTGCCGGCTTCCTCGATGACGCCTCCGTCCATGAAGATCACTTCATCCGATACGTCTCTGGCAAAGGCCATCTCGTGGGTCACGACGATCATGGTCAGTCCGCTGTCTGCAAGGTCTTTCATGACCGACAGTACTTCTCCCACCATCTGTGGGTCAAGTGCGGAAGTCGGTTCGTCAAACAGCAGCACGTCCGGTGACATCGTCAGTGCCCTGGCTATGGCGGCCCGCTGTTTCTGGCCTCCGGATATATTCGCGGGACGGTATCTGGCGAAAGGCGCCATGCCTACCTTTTCAAGGTTCTCCATGGCTGTCCTTCTGGCATCCGCCTCGCTGATCCCCAGTACCTTTACGGCTCCGATGGAACAATTCGTGAGCAGATCCATGTTGTTGAACAGATTGAACTGCTGAAACACCATGACTACCTTCGCCCTGTACCGTGAGAGCGCCTTGCCGGATACCGGTATCGGAGATCCGCGGAACAATATCTCTCCGCCGTCGATCTCCTCGAGGCGGTTGATGCATCTTAGCAGAGTGCTCTTTCCGCTTCCGGAAGAGCCGATGATGCTGATGACACCGCCCTTCTCAACATCGAAGCTGATGTCCTTAAGGATCACGGAATCTCCGAAGCTCTTGGAAATATGCGATAATTCCAGTATCTTTTCTTCTGCCATTTCAGTCTTCCCTTACTGTGATAACGCTGCGGGAATCACTCTGGCTCCCGGTTATGGTCACGACACCAGGTCCTTCGAGCCTTTTTTCTATGAGCCTCATTCCGCGTGTCACCGTGTATGTGACGATTAGGTAGATAACGGCTATGATGAAATTGACTTCAAAATACCTCAGGTAGGTGCCCGATGCGGATTTGCCTGCAAAGAACAGCTCAAAGACGGAAATGACGGAGAGTACCGAGCTGTCCTTGATATTGACGACGAATTCGTTTCCGATCGAGGGCATCACGTTCCTGATTGCCTGCGGCAGGATCACATAACGCAGCGCCTGTGAATGGGTCATCCCTATTGAATAAGCGCCTTCCTCCTGGCTCTTATCCACGGAGAGTATGCCTCCGCGAATGATCTCCGCCATGTACGAGCCGGTATTAATCGATACGATGAACACGGCTGCCGTCATCTTTCCGATGTCCACATTTCGGAATAATCCGTAGTAGATGACCATCGCCTGTACGATCATGGGTGTGCCGCGGAAAACTTCGACGTATACCGCAAGAAGTATATCAAGCAGCTTCGCGCAGATGCGCTTGACTGCCCCTTCGTGCCGGCTGACCTTTATCGAACGAAGTGAGGCGACGAGAAGCCCGATCAGGAATCCGAAGACCGTGGAGAGCACGGCGATCATCATAGTGTTCTTCAGGCCTGTCAGAAAAAGCCCTCCGTATTCATTCAGTATGAATACGACCCACTGCCAAAAGCTGTCTGGCATATCACATGTCGCTTAGGGGCTGGTTCGAAACAGCGTCCTGCATCATCTGTTGTCTTTCGTCACCGGAAATGCCTGCCAGGATGTCATTGATATTGTTGACCAGATCCGTCTCACCTTTCCTGACGCCCACAGCGACGGTAATGTCTTCCTCTGCTGCTACGAAACCCTGCCCTTCGGCGAATCTTACGTAAGTCAGGTCACTGTTTGCTGCAGCTGCGGAAACAGCTCCCGGCAGTTCGCTGATGTACCCGTCGATCTTCCCCGAGGTGAGGGCGACGATCATGGCCGGGAATGTCTCCATGGCGTTTTCTTTCGTGACTCCATCCATCTGGTCGATGACATCATAGTGAACGGTGTTCAGCTGTCCCGTAATGACTGCCCCGGCGAAATCGTCAAGACTGTCGGCACCGGCGTATTGGCTGTCTTTTCTCACGACCACGACCAGTTCGCTGGCGTAATATGCGTCAGTGAAATCTATGGTAAGCTTGCGCTCTGCTGTGGGGCTCATCCCCGCGATGATCAGGTCGATCTCTCCGGCTACGAGCGCTGGAGTAAGTCCGTCCCATTCCAGCTTGACGATGACGAGCTTTTTGCCGAGGCCTTCGGCAATCTTCCTGGCCATCTGAACGTCATAGCCGTCGGCATAGGCGCCCGGGACGGAATCGATAGGCACTGATGTTGCTGTCTCATTCGACTGCGTCCAGTTGAATGGCGCATAATTGCATTCCATGCCTACCTTGATTGTTTCTTCCTGCTGCTGGTTCCCCCCGCAGGAAGCGAGAGAAAAAAGCATGGAGATGATGAGCAGGACTGTAATGAATCTAGAACGGTGCATAGTATTGGATCCTCCTTCCAGGATAAAAAAATAGCGGCAGGAGATATCGCCCAGCCGCTATAAATTGACCCCAAGAAGGGTATTTATGCTAAGAACGATAGCGCTCCACATTTCTGTGACAGTCGGAGGGATATTATCCCGGCGCCCAACGGCGGCAGTCTCAAAACAGCCGCTATTTCGGCGAAGATCCCTTTCGCATCCGGGTGCTGTTGCCGTTTGAGCGGCTCCCCGGTGTTAATGATGAGCTTCGCGCCTCTATCTGTACAAGCATTCCTGCCTAGCGTGATGCCTCACGCGTAATAACCATATTACTAGATTGTTTCTTGCATGTCAAGAAAAAAATCCGAATCACCAGATCCAGGCTTTTCTGTCAGCACTGCATCCCTTGTGATGTCCACTGAAGTACTTCTCTGCCGGTGGGTGAAATCTGTTCTCATCGAAGCTCAACAATAGATTGTAGAATATAAAGTGATTGACGGAAAAAGAAATGGCATGACCGGAGATCATGCCATTTCTTATATTCATTACTAATTAAACAGGGATGAGAACAATCCGATTCCTGCGGCGAAAGTCCCGATGGTGCTGCCTATGTTGCCTGCTGCGGCTACAACGAGGACCTTCAGCAGTTTGTTGCCATAAAAGCCTTTCAGCGTCGTGATATCATCAGTGACGCTTTCAAAGTCGGCGACTTTAGGAGGAGCGATCTTGGCCTGGACCAATCCTGCGAACCATCCGGCTGCGAGGATCGGGTTCAACGACGTGATCGGGGCCGCAATAAACGCAGTCAGGGCAGAGATGATACTACCTCCCGCCAGCAGTACTGCGGCGGCTGAAAAAGTTCCGTTGTAGATGACCCATTTGAGCATCTGCGTTCCGAAGGACGAGGGATCCTTAAGATAAGTCACAGCGAACATTACAAGTACCAGAAACGGGATCGCCCAGCCTGCAAATTTCGCAAGCGGTTTTTTCTCGGGCAGAGAGGACAGCTCGCCGATATCGACCGGGCTGCCGGAAGTGAGTATCTCCGTTATTCCGTGTACATGAGCGGCTCCGACTATGGCAACTATTTTCTGTCCAGGCGAGTTGCGGATCTTTTCCGCAAGGAAGGCGTCACGCTCATCCACCAGATATCTTTTCAGCTCCGGGAAGTGCTGGGCCATCTCGCCCATGGCGCTTTCAAGAATATCTTTCTGTTTGAGCTGCTCCATTTCCTCTTCGCTGATCGTCTCATCGTCCAACAGGGCGGAAAAAAGGCCCGTCAGAAGCTTGATCTTTCCCTTCCCGCTCATCTTCCGCCAGATCCGGGTAAATGTGGTCTTTATGGGCCTGTCGGCGGCGGTGAGGACAGCTCCTGTCTCCTGAGCCTTATTGATGCCGGTGAGCATCTCGCTTCCCGCGGAAACGCCGAAGCTTCTGGCGAGCCGTTTCTGGTAGGAGGAAAGGATCAGGCTGACAAGCAGGTACATCGCTTTTTTCTGCTTTATGACTGTGATGATATCGGTGTTCTTCCACTTGTCAGGATCCTTGATGCTCTCTATCCTCTCGTCGTCAAGTTCGACGCAGATGGAATCAGGACGGATCTCATCGATGAGGCGGCCCGCCTCCTCGGCGCTTTGGGAGGAGACGTGGGCCGTTCCGATCAGGTATATGTCCCTGCCGTCAATTTCTATATGTGTTACGTTTTCGTTTTCCATTTGAGTTCAGGCATATCAGGAGCATCCCGTGGTAGTTCCGCATTCAGCGCATACCTTGCATGTTCCGTTGGTGTACATCCTGGATGACCCGCAGTTGGGGCAGACATCGCCGTAAAGGCGTTCCATTCCTGTGGTGTCGGTATGGACTTCTTCACCATGATCATCGTGTCCGGATTCGCTCGCCTGGGACAGCGCGGTCTCTGCTACGGGCTTGAAGTCATCGGGTTTGACCTGGATGCGTGAGAAATCTCCGAGCTCGATATCGATCACCTTGCTGATGAGGTCGGCAAGCGAGGAAGCGTTCTTAATGTATGGATGGCGGGATACGAAACCGCTCGGTTCGAACTGCTGTCCCCTCAATATGCGCGATATCTCAGCGGCAGGCACATTGTACTGTAGCATGTTGGAAAGGGCTTTCGACAGAGAGGCCAGGAGTCCTTTGACCACAGTGCCTTCCTTATCGGAGGAAACGAATATCTCTGCCATTTTTCCGTTCTGGTAGAAGCCGACAGTGATGTACAGCTCGATGTCTCCTATCTTGGCGGAATGCGTACGGGACAGCCTCATGCCTGAAGGACGTGCTCTTTCAGGTACTGAATTGTGACAGTTCTTTGCGAAATTGAGCAGCTGGTCATATGTCAGATTGTTCAGGTCGTTCTCATCCTTGATCTCATCTGCGGTGTGCAGAGGCTGGGCTGCCTTGCAGCCGTCGCGGTAGAGGGAAATGGCCTTGACGCCCTTTTTGTATGCCAGGAGGTAAACATCCTGCACATCCTGCACTGTGGCGGAGGCGGGGAGGTTGACGGTCTTGGAAATGGATCCGGAGATCATCGGCGTGATCGCGGCTACCATCATCACGTGTCCGTAGGGGGATATTTCATTGGCTGTGGCGAATACTCCCTTGTCACCCTCCTTGATGTAGGGGCAGTTTTCGAGGGTGTAGTTCACGAACATGCCGCGCTCGTCCGTTTCGAGCATGTAATCGTCGACTTTCTTGATGTCTTCCTCACTGTAGCCAAGGTTGGCGAGGCTCTGATCGACTATCGGGTTCACGATCGTCATAGTCCCGCCGCCGGCCAGGGATTTATAGATGACATGCGAATAATAAGGCTCTACGCTGGTCGCTCCGCAGTCCATGGCGAAGGCTATGGTCCCCGTCGGGGCGATAACTGAGACCTGGGCATTCCTGACGCCGTACTCGTCAGCGTAGGAAAGGGCTTCTTTCCAGACTTGCACCGCTTTGTTCAGGAAGCTGCCGCACCCGATCCTCTCAAGGAGGTCCTTGTCCAGCATATATGGCCTGTAGGAGATATCCTCAAAATCGTCGTTAAGAGCCAAAGCGCACCTTGCGTGATTGCGCAGTACTCTCTTCAGATACTTTTCGTTGACATCATATTTCTCAAAAGGACCGACGGCTTTGGCCATAAGGCCGGATACATAGTATGAATAACCTGTGAGCACGCTGACCAGAGCCGCGGAGACCTGGCGGGCCTCCTCGCTGTCATAGCCGTAGCCCATCACCATCAGAAGTGAGGCCAGGTTCGCGATTCCAAGTCCGGTGGCACGGAACATATAGGTCTTGCGTGCGATATCCTTCGTCGGGAACTGCCCGCGGAAGATGGATGCTTCCAGTACAAGCTGAACGAGGCCGACCAGGTGCACATAGTTCTCCATATCGAAGCGCTTGTTGGCGTTGTCGTAGAAGTTGTAGATATTTATAGATGCCAGGTTGCAGGAAGAATCGTCCAGGAATGCGTATTCACTGCAGGGATTGGTGGCGTTTATGCGGTTGTATTTCGCTCCGTATACACCATCCTCACCTGCAGGGCATGTGTGCCATGCGTTGTACAGATCGTCGAACTGTACTGCCGGATCGGCGCAGGACCAGGCGCTCTTGCCTATGAGGTCCCAGAGCTTTCTTACGGATTCCTTCTTGTTGACCTTGGAATCCACTCTTCCCTTTAGTTCTATCGTTGCATCCGGATCCTCCGAGAGGTTGCATACCTTCTGCATGAATTCCTCTGTGGCTCTCACGGAGTTGTTGCCGTTCTGTCCGGACACGGTGGAGTACGCTTCTCCGTCCATGCCGGTATCATAGCCCATCTTGGCCAGTGCGCGGACCTTGTCTTCTTCCTTTGCCTTCCAAGTGATGAAGCTTTCGATCTCCGGATGATCCACGTCCAGGATGACCATCTTAGCTGCACGCCTTGTCGTACCGCCGGATTTGATAGCCCCGGCATTGCGGTCCAGACCCTTTAAAAAGCTCATGACGCCGCTGGAGAACCCTCCGGAGGAGAGCGCCTCGTTGACGCCTCTGATGTCGGAAAAGTTGGTGCCTACACCGCTGCCGCCCTTGAAGAGCTTTGTTTCGGTGACGTACTGTTCGCTTATCGAGTGGTCGCCGATAAGAGTGTCTCTGATGGAAAGGATAAAGCATGCTGAAGCCTGGGTACGGGTGTAACGATCCCCGCTCATCACCACTTCCTTCTTCTCGGGGTCATAGTAATAAAGCTGGTCGCTGTCGGCGACGATATTGTAATTGCGCTTTAATCCAGTGTTGAACCACTGGGGGGAGTTGGGCGCCCAGAGCTGGGCAAGCAGCGCATAGACCAATTCGTCATAGAAGATCTGCCACTGGGACTTATTCTTGATGATGCCTTCGTCCATGAGCGCATCCGCCCAGAAGCCGACCATCCTGTCAGCTACCTGCTTCATGGAAGTCTCGCCTCCGGTGGGCGTGTTGCAGCCCGCTTTGCGGAAATACTTGCTTGCTATGATGTTGCAGCAGTTCTTGGAGTAGGATTCGGGGAATTCCAGGTTTTTCATGTCGAGGATGACTTCCCCCGTGGAATAGTTTGTGAGATAAGCGTCCACCCGCTTATACTCGAACAGGTCGTAAACCGTCTTGTCCTTGTTGACTTCAAGCTCACCGGTGAAATTGCGTTTGAAGAGCATGGAAACTGAATCTTTCATGTGACCCCCTATATATTGTATGCGTAAGCCAGACTTGGCATATATCTAGTATTGAAAAGTATATCCTCTTACCTGCACCTCTGCAATAGCCGCGGACAAAAAAGATAAAAATGTCATTGGATCTGGCTGCGATGAAAAACGGATGAATCTCCGGATAGACCCTGCAATGATGCTGTCAGGCGGATCGAAAATAAATACGAGGCGCAATAAATACAATTAATTGACTGTAATACCTTATTATGTTATCATAGGCTGTAAATTCCTTTGGAGGCACGATATGAAAGTAGTCATAGATACAAGCGAGAATATTGCGCTTTTAGCCGCGCAGCAGTATAAGGAACTATTGGCAGCCAAGCCTGACGCAGTGCTCGGACTCGCCACCGGATCCACTCCGCTCGGGCTTTATGCCGTTTTAAGCGGGATGTGCAAAGCCGGCGAGATATCCTTCGCCAAAGCTCATTCGTTCAATCTGGATGAATATATTGGGCTTGACGGAAATCATGACCAGAGCTACAGGTATTTCATGAACGAAAATCTCTTCAAGAATATCGATATCAATATCGGTGAGACTCACGTACCCGACGGAATCTCATCTAACCAGCAGAATGCCGCGGATTACGACAAGATGATCGAAGAGGCCGGAGGCATAGATCTGCAGCTACTTGGCATAGGGGTCAACGGCCATATCGGATTCAATGAACCGGGAACCCCATTCGGCAGCCTTACGCATATAGTCGAGCTCACCGATTCCACCAGGCAGGCTAACAAAAGATTCTTCCATTCCATCGACGAAGTCCCCACTCATGCCATCAGTATGGGCATCAAGAGCGTCATGCATGCCAGAAGCGTCATCCTTATGGCGATCGGTGAGAACAAGGCGCAGTGCATCAAGGACACTCTGGAAGGTCCTGTTACCGAGAAGGTTCCCGCGAGCGTGCTGCAGCTGCATCCGGATGTGACCTTCTATCTCGATCACGACGCGGCAAAACTTCTGACTAAATAATAATAGGTAATAATTATGGCTAAATATTTCGGTACCGACGGTTTCCGCGGTGAAGCCGGCAAAGAACTCACTGCTGTCCACGCATACGATATCGGCCGTTTCCTGGGCTGGTATTACGGCGCGAGACTGGGCCGCAAGGCAAGAATCGTGATCGGAAAGGATACCAGGATATCCTGCTACATGTTCGAGAACGCGCTTACCGCAGGGCTTACTGCCAGCGGGGCAGATGCTTTCCTGATGCATGTGACTACCACTCCTTCCGTCAGTTACATTACCAGAGTCGACAACTTCGACTGCGGGATCATGATCTCTGCTTCCCACAATCCGTACACGGACAACGGCATCAAGCTCCTGAACGATCAGGGAGAAAAAATGGACGACGCCGTAATAGACGAGGTGGAGAAATATATCGACAAAGTCATTCCTGAACCCCCAATGGCGACGGGAGACGACATCGGGCGCGCGATTGATTATTCGGAAGGGCGCAACCGCTACATCGGATATCTGATCAGCCTCGGCACTCACTCCTTCAAAGGCAAGAATATAGCCCTCGACTGTTCCAACGGTTCGACCTGGCAGATCGCCGGCAGCGTTTTCAACGCATTGGGAGCAAATACTTTTATCCTGAACAATACACCGAACGGGCTGAACATAAACAAGGACTGCGGCAGCACTCATATCGACGGGCTTTTGAATTTCGTTAAGGAACGCGGTGACATAGACGCCGGTTTCGCCTTCGACGGGGACGCAGACCGCTGCCTTGCCTGCGATGAACACGGCAATTTGGTCGACGGTGATATGATAATGTATCTGGCTGCCCGCTATATGAAGGATAAAGGGATTCTGAAAGACACCAAAGTCGTCACTACGATCATGAGCAATATAGGTCTCTATAAGGCACTCACTGCTTTGGGAATCGAGTATGAGCAGACTGCGGTGGGGGACAGGTTTGTTTACGAATGTATGAGAGCCAATGGGCATCTGATTGGCGGCGAACAGAGCGGACACGTTATTTTCGGACAGTATGCGAACACCGGTGATGGGCTGCTGACAGCCTTGAAGATCATGCAGGTAATGCTGGATAGAAAATGCACCCTCTCTGAACTTGTCAGAGACATAGAGATATTCCCTCAGGTCTTGAAAAACTGCGAAGTCACAGATAAGGCTCATGCGCAGGAGCATCCTGTAGTTGCGAAGGCGATCAAGGAAATAGGTGAAAAACCGGGAAGTGACGGACGCGTTCTTGTGCGTCCCAGCGGAACCGAACCTGTCCTGAGGATCATGGCGGAGGCGCCTACTCCCGAGGAATGCGAAGGCGCTGTCGATTTCATCATCGATGCGTTGAGGGAGAGCGGCCAGCTGGTAAAGGTGAGAATATGAAATGCGCTGAGATCAGTGAATTATTTGATCTTGAGCACACAATAGCCGCTGAGCTTTTCAATGGCAAGACCTATCCGTGGGAGGTGCTCGGGGAGATTTCCGACTTTATCATCAGACTGGGTCAAACGCTTGATCCCGATGAATACGACAACCCACAGGAGAATGTCTGGATCGCCAAAGACGCCAGGGTATATCCCTCTGCATTCATCACACCTCCGTGCATAATAGATCACGGTGCCGAGGTACGTCACTGCGCTTTTATCAGGGGCAGTGCGATCATAGGAAAAAACTCCGTCGTGGGAAATTCTGCGGAACTGAAGAACTGCGTGCTCTTCGACAATGTGGAAACACCGCACTACAATTATGTGGGGGACTCTGTTCTGGGATTCCATGCGCATATGGGTGCAGGTTCCATCACATCGAATGTCAAGAGCGATAAGAAGAACGTCGTGATCAAATGCGGTGAGGAAAAGATCGAAACGAACCGCAAAAAGGTCGGAGCGTTCCTTGGAGATTATGTGGAAGTAGGCTGCAACAGCGTATTGAATCCGGGCACAGTCATCGGAAGAGGCAGCAACATCTATCCCACTTCATCCGTCAGAGGCTTTGTCCCGGCTAACCACATATATAAGGATAAGGACAATATCGTAGAAAAATACTGACAACGCTGAATAAAGATGAACTGAACGCAAGCCTCCTGAAAAGTGATATGTACCCAGAATCCTGGACACATATCGAAGGGAGGCTTTTTTATGCGAAGCTAAGGTCGACATGCATAGGATATATGGGAACAGGATATTCCGCTCAGTATGATTATCCTGCTCGTACTGCGTATCTGATTTGTTGCCGATTTTCCTGACGGATACATTCCCGCATAGATCAGAATATGAAAAACCTCCCCGCTGACTCATCAGTAAGGAGGTCTTTTCTCTTTGTCCGGTATGTTTGTAATCAAGCGGTATAAGCATTTAATTGCTTTAGTAACCTTACTCGATTTTATCCGCAGAGGATATATGCTTATGACTTGTGAATAATTAATGAACCGCAGTCAGCATGCATGCCTTCTTTTGCGGATTTTCATAACCACCATGACCGATATCGCTACTACATATGACAGGATCATCAGCAGCATGCAGGCGACAAAATTGGGGTTGTTGCCGGTCTGCGGTATTCCATCGCTCCGATTAGTGAAATTGAAACCATCCTGAACTGTCTTATAGCCTTCTATCGCTTCTTCGGAAACGGTGCAGGTGTACTCGTATAGTTCACCATCAACAATCTCATACTTGGGCAGTTCGGAGAAGGTGTAGGTGCTTCCTTCCCATGTGGGTGTGGCTTCGACGGTCTCTTCCTGAGCGCCTTCCTTAGCGCTCTTGCGCTTCAGCGTCAGGGTGATCTCCTTAGCGTTGTCATGCTCCTTGCCGCCGTCTACCCAGGTTTTCGTTCCGGAAATGTCTATCGTTTCGCTTATCGTATTCGTGAATCTGTAATCAGGGAGGAATCGGGAACGGCCGTCCGACCTCATATTTGCCGTCAGTAGATCCGAGTTCCGGAAAGGAATAAAGGATCTGTAACGAATGGTCCGGAATAAGGAGACGCACTGAAGCAGAACTGCGGTCTGTTTTATCCGGAATATCAGTCATATGGCAGACTTTCGTACTTCGATTCAAAGAGCTCGGGACTCTGTAAAATTTTATAACAATAAAACAATAAAGAAGCACTGAGCCATCCGTAAGTACGTCTCAGTGCTTTGAAGTTCAGTGTAAATATCCTTTCAGTGCCGGTTCGGGAATCGATTATCTTCCGGTCACTGCGGCGGATATGTCACATCGGTCGGCTGTCATTCTTCTGATTATCAGTCGATATCTCCGGTATAGCCGTAAACTTTCTTGCCGTAGTAATATACTTCGTCGCGCATGATCTCCCATACTCTGTCGATAGCCGTATCTCCTTTGACGCTGACAGGGAATCCGGCGAAAGCGAATCCTCCGCCCGGGGCATATTTATCTATGGTCGCGCGGATATCTGCACGCAGTTCTTCTTCATCGAAATCGGGGTAGTTTTTGGGCATGTGGTCGGTCCATCCCCAGCAGCCCGCGAAGGTCATCTTGCCCTTATATTCCTCTTTGAGGGCGAGGATATCGTTGACTTCCTGGGAGGGTTCTGTGACTTCGACTCCGAAATCCACCATGAAATCAAGGAAAGCGTCTTCCTTACCGCAGTTGTGGAAAAGAACGGGAACGTCATTGTCCTGTGCGGGCTTTGAAAGCCTCTTGTAGATGGGCAGGAACACATCCTCGTATACGTCCGGTGAGAAGAACGGAGCAAGCTTCGCACACGTGTCGTCGGTCATGCCCCAGAAATCGGGTTTATATACTTCAAAAAACTTTGTATAGTACGGTTCGAGATGGTCTACCATCGCGTTGAGCATTGCCTTGACCTCTTCCGGCTCTTCGTAAAGGGCCACGAGGCCTCCTTCGAAGCCCATCAGCGCGACTAATTCCTGGAAGGGCTGCAGGTTCGGGCCGATCTTCAGGCAGGACTGTGTGCGGTCGATATGGGTCATTGCCTCTTTATAGGTCTGCTCCAGATCGACGTTCTGATTTGGTTCGGGGAATTTGATCACTTTGGACCAATCGTGGATGTTCTCGAGGATCGTAACTGTTGTATCGGGCATAGCTGAAGCCAGATTCTCCGGTGCCTTATACGGTACTCCCCAGAGATCCTTGTACGGCTGTCCGGGAACCATTGTTCCTCTGGGACGTGTCCAGAACGGATCCATCGCTCCGACTACAGAAGCTTCGCCTTTGTACGGTGTCCCCATTATCGAGTAGAAAGGTACATAATCCGGGAATCCGCCATGGCGCAGCTTTAAAAAGTTTTCCTTAGGCGTTACTTTTGCCATGAAATAAACCTCCTGGTATCAAATGCGTTATTTCCGATATCCATGCAGCTCGGATCGGGCCCGGACTGCTGTGTGCAGTCCGCACGAACGAAAAAGCTGATTCAAACTGAAATAACCAAAATTACTATACAATTTGGATTTCAAATTGTCAACATTATTATCAACTATCCCGACGCTGGAAAGCCGTGCCGGACCTTATGCTGAAACACTCAGAGCCTCGGTACGATTCCGGCGGTACCGGGTGGAGAAGAATACCGCCTGCCTGATTCGGGCGGCTGGCTTTTCCGTCTTTGCGAAAGGGAATACTGTATGTTCCGTTCGGCAGAAGATCCCATTGGGGATCGTTGATTTCCATGCTGTATTCCCCGCCGTCTGCCCTGATCTCCATACTGTGGGATCTACGATCGAATGGCTTTTGCAATGATAGATTACTCTTCAATGTCGTCCGGTGTTTTCCATGCACGTTTGAAAAGCGGCGCTGGACCAATGATCTCGGCCGCAGGCAGTGCCGGGATTCTTATGATCTTTATTTTCTTGCCCGATGTTGGATCAGTAAGATGGATCCGGCGCATTGCTTAGGGTGCGGTATCAATTCCAGATATGGATAATCAGATAAAAAAGTCGACGGCAGACGGTTCTGACAGGGCAAATGCGGCGGTATGGCTGTATAATAAGTAAGTGTTGTGTTACAATTACAGACAGTACAGCCTTTAAGGAGGGCGCGTGACAGTCATGGAGCGTTATGTTTTGCAGAAAGGCCAGGTCATCTCCTTCGCCGGCAGCGTAAACACCGGGATGCTTGGGGACGAGCTTAATGAGTATATATCGACTTTAAAAGAGGGAGGAGTCACCTACTGCCCCTTTATATATGAATGGGCTGAGGCTGAGCCGGTGAAAGGCATCTTTGATACCTATTATACCGTAAAAGTGCAGTACGTGCTGAAGGCACTTAGGGAAGCGGGGATCTCGCCGCAGGTGATCCTTTTCGTGAGCGGCGGCCCGCAGTGGTTCATGAAAGACGGCGGTTTCCTTTCCCCTTCCTGCAAGGAGGATTATCTCAACTATATAAGAAGGACAGCCGAGGCCTTGAAGGATCTGGCAGAGGATTTCATTACCTTCGATGAACCTAATGAGTATGCATTCAGGAGCTGGCTGATCGGCAGCGAGCCTCCCTTTGCTAAAAGCAGGAGCGCATATAAGAAGTGTCTGGAGAATATAGCCGATTGCCATATAGCCGCTTATGAACTGCTCCACCGCTATCTCGGAGATGAGATAAGTGTCTCCTTTACGATGAATGCGAAAGTGTATTTTCCAGCAAACGGTTCAGATAAGGATGCCGCCGGATACGCTGCGCTCAGGGGACTTTCAGCTTTCAGGACAATGAGTGCGGGAATTTCTTCCGGACCGATAAGAATTAAAAAGAATCTCAAGGGGGACTATGCCGACTACATCAGCCTATCCTATGAAGGCGGTTATTACACTGATGGAAAGAAGGAAGCAGCGGAATGGGATGGCGGTAAGTCCGTTCGTCTGTCAGGCAGCCGGATCAATGAATGGCTCGGTACGATTTCAGCATGCGGCCTCGGCAATAAGCCTGTACGTCTGACGATACTTAGAAGGGATGCCCCGGAATATGAGCTGCTGATGTATTATTATGAAGCCTTTAGGGAAATATCCGAAAGCGGGCTGGATATCGGCAGGGTCTGCTGTCCGGATGCGCTCCTCGGCGATCAGGTATCCGCCGAGTATCTGAATATGCTTAACCAGAGGCGGCATGTAGACAGGGAAATGGCAATGATGTTCGGCCTTGACGATTAGCGGGATATGATGGATAACAACGAAGAAAACAAGGATCTGACGCCTGAGGAAAAGGAACGCATCAGGAGAAGAAACAGCAGGAAGGGTTTTTTCTACTGCGTGCGGCCGGTGATGGCAATGTTCGCAATAATGTACTTTGCCGTGTTCGCCCTGATTGCTTACGGGTACTTCTCCGGTGCAATCTCCTTCTCTGCAGGAAAGACTGCCGCAGAGGTCACCGCAGAGGTGTATACATACCTTATGGCGGAAAGCTGGAAGTCTGACCTTCTGGGCTATGCTGTTGCCCTCGTTCTGGGTCTTTTCTTCTTTTTCCGCAACGACTGGAAAAACTACGACAACGCAAGGGAGAGCAGGCTTGGGCTTACTTCTGTTGTCTGTGCGATCATGCTCGGCGCAGGAATGTACCTTGCGGTGGATATCGTACTCACTATCCTTTCGGGATTGTTTGATATGTCCGTTTTGATTGACCAGCATAATCAGGCCATGGTCTCCCTTGATATGGGCAGCCTTTGGCTGGAAATGCTCTTATTCGGGCTCATGGCGCCGATGGTGGAGGAACTGTACTTCAGGGGCATGTGTTTTAACAGAATGAGGGAGATGATGCCTGAAGCGATCTCAGTGGTCATTAGTGCGTCCTTTTTCGGCAGCATGCATGCCGGGTCAGTCCTCCAGATGATATATGCTACCGTTCTCGGTATCTTCCTCGGCTGGATATACTGCAAGACGGAGAATATCCTGGCGCCGTTTATGGTCCATTCCGCCTTTAACTTGATGAACTACGTCACATTGCCCGACAGTGCCGGACCTTTCCTTGAATCAAATCTCGGACTGCTGATCTATTATTTCGTCGGTGTGGGACTTCTCATAGGCGGAGTGACACTGCTGCGCAGGCTGGAAAAGCCTCCGCTCAAGCCTTCCGGTTATGGGAAAGAACAGTAACATGTCAAGTCCGGACGTCCGATACAGGGCGGTTTTCGTTATTGGATGATTGTTTATTACTATGGCTCATAAATACTCGCAGATCCGGACATAACCATCTGCTACTGCAATAAAAAAGCTCCGCTTTGAGCGGAGCGATTTTGCATTACGATCAGTCTAACGGTGTGACGTTGACTGCTCTGAGCTTTGCGGAGTCTTTGGGATCCGGCTCTGTATCGAAGGTGACGTGCTGTCCTTCCTTGAGCGTCCTGAACCCTTCGGCATTGATGGCCGTGAAGTGTACGAAGACATCTCCGCTGCCGTTGTCGTCAGAGATGAAGCCATATCCCTTCTCGGCATTGAACCATTTAACAGTACCGCTGTTCATTGGGGTACCTCCTGTCTTATATTTGTACCCAATAAATATAGCCACGCTCGAAAAAGATAGCAAAAAACGCAGGCGAGCAGAAATCTTTATCATGAATACATGGCGTATAATATCAGATTGTATAAAAAAAAGCAAGCGGAAAATGCGAATATTTTGCTTGATTAAGCCCTTAGAACACATTCAGGCATCGCCGATGACTTGACGAACTATAAAGAACACGACCTTCGGGATCGAACTGAAACCAGCAGGATCGTATATTTCAGAAAGATGCATTCTCTTCGATGCGGAAATGTTCGGACGCATCCGTCCTTAAAGCAACCATGTCAGCCAAAGAGCTTTTCCATTATTTCCAGATGCTCGAAGAGTATTTTTGTCCCGAGAAAGACCAGGATCACTCCTCCTGCAAACACGGCTTTCTTCTCATATTTCTTTCCAAAACGCGCAGCCACTTTGAACCCTACAGCTGAAAGGATAAAGGTGACTACTCCGATGATCAGGACAGCCAGATAGATATCCGTACCCGTCTCCATGGCGAGCGCGATCCCTACGGCAAGTGCGTCTATGCTGGTGGCTACGGCCATGAGGAACATCGTTTTGAATGAGAAGGATGCGCTGGAAGTATCCTCCTCCGCCGAGAAGCTCTCCTTGATCATGTTTCCGCCGATAAATGCCAGCAGCGCAAAAGCAACCCAGTGATCTATGGCTGTGATGTATTCGCGGAAGCCTGTTCCAAGGAAAAAGCCGATGAGCGGCATGAGTGCCTGGAAACCGCCGAACCATGCTCCGCAGAGGATGCCGCCTTTCCATGACGGTCTGCCTACAGCCAGCCCCTTGCATACTGATACTGAAAAGGAGTCCATCGCCAAGCTCACTCCCAGGAGCATTAATGAATATATATTCATAGAAAGCCTTTCGTTTCGGAGATTTATTTCATATCCTATCACAGAATATGCTGCGACCGAATAACTTCGAAAGAAAATCGTTTTTTGTTGCCCCTTTAAGAATGATCTGCCTGAGCAGATGATGCAGTGCTTAAATGCATGGCTCTGTCATGTTTATGAAACGGCGCTTGGATTTTTGAATCGATCGGGCTGCTATCCTGTCCGAATCCTGTTGTCTGCCTGCCTGCTTTTTTATTTCTGAAAATCTGCAGGAAGCATCGGGCGAGTTCAGGCGGTATGAGAATTTAATCGTTGAAAAGAAGAAGACAGTATGCTATATTATAGTCGAACGCAAAGCGTGTAACTCAATCATTTCCAAAGAGGAGGAAAATAATGAAGAAGAAGTTACTTGCGATCCTGCTGGCGGTATTGCTCATCGCCGGCACGGCGGTTTCATGCAAGAAAGCGCCAGAAGCAGTCACAGTACTTTTCACCAACGATGTGCACTGCGGGATCGACCCGACGGGAGATGCCGATGAATCCGGCAATATCACCGCGTACAAAACAATGGGATATGCAGGGCTGGCCGCATACAAGGCATTTGTAAAGGCTTCCAATCCCAACGTCGTGCTCGTTGACGACGGAGACTCTATCCAGGGCGATGTTATCGGAACGCTCTCCAATGGTTCTTACCTCGTCGACATCATGAACGAAGTCGGATACGACGTCGCCACGTTCGGCAATCATGAGTACGACTACGGCATGGACAAGCTCTTTGACCTTACGAAGAAGGCAAAGTACACTTATGTAAGCTGCAACTTCCTCGATCAGAAAGGCAAGCCTGTCTACGATGCGTACAAGGTACTCACCTTCGGCGGAACGAAGATCGCTTTCCTCGGTATATCCACACCGGAATCGATAACAAAGTCTACCCCGGTATTCTTCCAGGACAAGGATGGCAATTACATCTACAGCTTCGGCAATGCCGGAGATACTACAGATGCGGCTTTCAAGACATTCGTGACTACCATACAGAACGCCGTGAATGAAGCACAGAAGAAAGCAGATTACGTCGTGGCTGTCGGACATCTCGGAGTCGATGAATCATCTTCTCCTTGGACCAGCAAGGAACTTATCGCTGCGACCACCGGCATCAACGTATTCCTCGACGGACATTCCCACACGGTACTCAACGAGGTCGTCAAGGATAAGGACGGCAAGGACGTTATCCTCGCGCAGACCGGCACCAAGCTTGCCAACGTCGGACAGCTGGATATCGGGACCGACGGCACTCTTTCCGTAAAGCTCGTGTCCGCTCAGGATGTGGCAGATCTCGGACTCGTTACGAGCGATGCCTACAAAGCAACTGCTGCTTTTGTTGACGATATCAAGGTACAGTATGAGGCCCTCGTGGCTACAGTCGTCGGCAGTACGACAACTCCGCTGGTCATTAAGGATCCGGCAACTGGCGATAGGATCGTCAGATCCAGGGAATGCAATCTCGGTGATCTGTGCGCCGATGCGTACAGGGTCGTGCTCAGCCGTGCGCTCGGCAAACCTGTCGATGTTGCTTTCGTCAACGGCGGCGGTATCCGCGCTGAGATCCAGGATTCTATAACATATGGCGATATCGTCAAGATACATCCTTACGGCAATATGGCATGCGTCGTGGAAGTGACCGGTGAACAGATCTGGCAGGCTCTTGAATGGGGAAGCAGAGCCGCTGTTGCGGACTACACCGCAGAACTCGGCGGATTCCTGCAGGTAAGCGGACTTACATATGAGATCCATACCGATATAGCACCGAAGATCGAATTTGACGCCGCGACCTCCGTGTATACAGGCATGCAGGCCGGCTACACCTACGGCGATCAGAGCCGTGTCCAGAACATCATGATCGGAGGAGCTCCCATCGACCTGACAAAGAAATATACCCTCGCTTCACACAACTACATGCTCAAGCAGCAGGGCGACGGTTTCAATATGTTCGGTGGGGATACTCTCCTTCTTGACGAAGTTATGATCGACAACCAGGTTCTCATCGACTACATCACCGAAGATCTGGGCGGTGTCGTTCCCGAGACTTACGCCAATCCTTACGGTGAAGGCAGGATCAAGATATTCTAAGATTCTCAGGAAAAGACTTAAAAAACAGAAAACGGACGGGTCTCCGTCCGTTTTCTGCTTCAGCTGTTTTTGAAAGATCTGATGAGCCTTGATGCCAGCTCTCTGCTCAACCGTACAGAGAGGCTGTCATATACTTTCTTTACTGCGGTTCCGCTTTTTCACCTTCTTCATCATCCGCATCAGCTCCTGATGCCTGCTGCACTGTTCCTGCCGGTGTGGAAGCGTACTTATTAAGGAATTTCTCCAGTTTCTCCCGGCACGCAGCCTCTTCGGTCATGAATGATGTCAGATGGCCGGCATTTGGAACGGTAAACATCTCCTTTTCTCCTGACGCAGCTGAATAGATATCCTCACTCATGGATACCGGCGTCACCTTATCAGCCCCGCCGTGGAAAATGAGGACAGGCAGCCGCGATCTCTTTACGGAATCGGAGGCATTGCCGTCTCTCAGGGAAAATTTCCCCCTCCATCTGCAGAGCCCGTCGACGATGAACAGTGTCGGTGTTGTGAGGAATCCGAGTTTCCCTTTCAGCTCATGTCTCATTTCTTCCCATGCGGAGGTAAAAGGGGCCTCGGCAATGATGCCCCGGACGTTTTCGGGCAATCCCAGAGAGGAAGCCATCAGAGCCGCCGCTGCTCCCATGCCCATCCCGAATATGAAGATATCTTTTCCTTTTGCAGGCCCATTGGCAAGGTACGTTGCCCATGCGAGAGTGTCTATGCGCTCCCCGGCGCCGAGCATGTAGGTCTGCCCGGCGCTCAGACCGCAGCCTCTCTGGAATATATTCAGAAGGTCATAGCCGAGATCATGCAGATACCTGTACAGGCAGGCAAAATCGGTGATGCCGTCGCTCATGTAGCCGTGAGCCAGGATGATCGCCCCTCTGGAATCCTGTGCGGGGATGAAGTGTGCCTTTATTATGAGGTCATCATAGCTTTTCATTCTGACAGTCTGTTTTTCCTGCTCATTGTACCAGTTCCGTCCTGCCTTGATGACGGTCATGAATGGCTCCTTGTCGCCCGGGATATTTTTATCCGGGAACGTCTTCTTCTTATCGTCGGGCTGACGGTTCGTCGTTAAAGTATATATCCTGAGAACTATTAGGATATATATGAGCAGGAGAACGTCCAGCACGATAAATACAGTCTTGACCATAGTCATGCCTCCGAAGGAATTATAGCACATGGCTTTTTTTTATACTGGCGATATGCGATAATCGATTTATGAAAATGGTTTTGTCTCCGGAAAACATGCGCTTATCCGAAAGAGAGGCTTTTGCGGCCGGAGTTTCTCCCGAGGAGCTGATGGGAAGGGCGGCTCAAGCCATCGTCGACAGGATGCCTCCGTGTGAGAGCGTGCTAATAGTTGCCGGAAGCGGGAATAACGCCGGAGACGGTTACGCGGCGGCCCTTATTCTGGATGACAGAGATGTCTTCTGCGACATCCTGAGACTTACTGATAAAGCAACAGATGCCGGCGAATACTATCTTTCGCAATGCAGAAAGAGGAATATCCGGATATCGGCTTACAGTGATTCCTTTAAGTTCTCAGGCTATGACGTGATACTGGACTGCTTATTCGGTATAGGCTTTTCAGGAGAACTGAAAGGAGACGAACTGTCAGCGGTCAATAAAATCAATGCCAGCGGTGCCTATGTCGTAAGCGCCGACATCAACAGCGGGCTGAATGCCTCAAACGGACTCGGTAAAGAGACTGTTAGGTCCGACCTTACGCTGGCCGTTGGTTTTTTGAAGCCCGGCCATATACTGAATGACGCTGCAGACAAGATAGACAAGACGGAGATCTGCGACATAGGCTTGGAGCCACATGCCCCGTTTTTTCTGCTGGAAGACAGCGATCTGGAAACCGTGTTTCCCAACAGGGAGCATAATACCAATAAAGGAACTTTCGGGACCGCTGTGCTGTTCGGCGGAAGGATGGAATACTCCGGGGCAGCAAGGATAGCCGGGATGGGGGCTGCCGCTGCCCTCGCAGGAAGCGGACTGGTCCGTCTGGCGGTGCCAGAGAATATTGCCGGAACCGTTGCCTCCGGGTTTCCGGAAAGTACGCTGTTCCTGATGAATGAAAAGCTTGGTTCCATGGTCTTTGACCGGGAAAAGATAAGCGGTGCTTTAAGAGGCGCCAGCTCGGCAGCTGTCGGTTTCGGTTGGGGACGCGGAGAGGATTACCGGAAGATACTTGAGGAGATTATAAAGAATTACGATATGCCGACAGTCATCGATGCGGACGGGCTGAATATCCTTGCGGAAGGCGATCTGGAAATATTGAAGGTAAGGAACGATGTCGTCCTGACACCGCATCCCGGGGAATTTGCAAGACTTACAGGACGCAGCATACCGGAAGTGCTGGCGGATCCGATCGGCTTAAGCGTGTCGTTCGCCCGGGAATACAGGGTAACGGTCCTGCTAAAAGGGACAGCGACTGTCATTACCGACGGGGAAAGAGTATTTCTTACTTCCTCAGGCAGTCCCGGAATGGCTAAAGGAGGCAGCGGTGACGCGCTGACCGGACTTATCGCCGGGATTTTGGCCCAGAGCCGGGTCAACGGCAGCGATATCACGCTCAAAGCTGCAGCGGGGGCATTCATAGCAGGCAAGGCCGGAGAAGCGGCGGCCAGGGAGAAGGGAGAAGTCAGCGCTCTGGCAAGCGATACGATACGCCATATCCCAGAAGTGATAAAAAAGATATACGAGAAGAAATATAAAATAATAAAAAAGCAAAGGAGAGAATATGAAGATCATTGATTTGCACAGCGATACGATCCTGGGCATGAAGATGAAAGGCGAGGAGGATTTTGAGAATAACGACTTCATGATTGACCTGACCAAGCTCAAATCCGGCGAAAGCTATGTCCAGGCTCTCGGTTTCTTCGATTTCAAACCGATGAGCAACTACGATTACGAGAAGTTCAAAGAAAATGAAGCTTTCGCTTCAAAAATGTTCGAAAAGTACTCGGATAAGGTCGTCATCGTGAAGAGCGCCTCGGACATAAAGAAATACGAGGGCTCCGGAAAACAGATGTTCATGCTGACCAAGGAGGACATCGGCTGCATCAACGGCAGTCTGGATATCCTGAAAGCCGAATACGACTACGGTTTCCGCATTATGAGCCTTACATGGAATTTCGAGAACTGCGTGGGCTACGGAAACACCACGGACGTGCCTGAAGGGGAGACTGATCCTGCAAAGTTCCCGCACATGAACGATGGGCTGAAGCCGTTCGGCAAGGAGGCAGTGGAATACATGAACGAACTGGGGATTATCCCTGACTGCTCCCATCTTTCCGACGGCGGTTTCTGGGATCTGATCGATATCTGCAAGGGGCCATTCATCGCCAGCCATTCAAACTGCAGGGAAGTATGCGGCCACGTGCGCAACCTGACAGATGAGATGATAAGAGCCCTCGCTGATAAGGGCGGCGTGTCGGGACTGAACTTCTGCCCGGAATTCATCGACGAGAAGAACGGAAGCACCATCGAAGGCATGGTAAGGCATCTGCAGCACTTCCTTAAAGTCGGCGGTGAGGATATCCTTGCCTGTGGTACCGATTCGGACGGTATCGGAGGCCCTCTGGAAATACCCGATTTTTCTCATATGCAGGAACTTATCATGGCCATGGAGAAGGCGGGCTTCACAGAGCGCCAGATAGAAAAGTTCGGCTACAAGAACGCCATGAGGGTGTTCGAGGACGTTCTCGGCTGAAAAATGGATATACATGTTAATGATATGCGCCTGGGATACCGGGCGCATTGAATGATAATTCCGTTTCATAACATGGATGCTGACCGGTACCCTGCCGGCAGCATTCTTTTATTTTGAACTCTGTCCGGGAGTTCCTTTGTTTTATAAATCATAAATTCGTGAACATACTGTTAATATTGAGGTTATAAAACTGTTTAACGTGTTTTAAAATGGCATTTCGAGTTGAATTTAATTGTTTGCCATATTTTACGTACAAAATATAGTCCAAAATATTTTTTCTTGCTATAATTTTATTAGAACATCGAAAAGGGAGGTTCTAATCATGGATTCGAAACAGAGGATATACGAATGTGCCAAGATTCTATTCTTTGAGGAAGGGTTCAAGAATACGACAAAACGCAGGGTTTCGGAACTGTCGGGGATAAACCAGAGCATGATAAATTACTACTTTAAGGAACTCGGCAATGTGGCGGGGGTGATATTTGCCGAAAACTATCAGATAGTTTTTTCTTATGTAGTACAATATACCGACAGTATTAAGGATCCGCTGCTTGCCGATGCGGTATATGAATTCGTCATCCACCGTATCTGTTCAGCTTCTCCTCTTATGGCCAGGTTTGTCTCGGAGGCATCCGGCGAACTGCTTAATGGAAGCAAGGTATATAACTTTGTAGCCAAGAGCCATTTGAACGCCCTGATCGGCATGGCCGATAAGAAGGCTCTGAAGAATACTCAGATTGACTCGCTGTTCTACGCTCTCCGCCTGGGGATAAAGTATTATTATCTTGTTTCCTGCGGATCCGGAAAACTCAGCGATGAGAAGTTCCGCGAATATATCGGCTTCATGATCAGGAATCAGATGTATGCCTTGGGCAGGATATACAAAGATGACGAAGTCGCCGATATTATCGGCAGGGCAGAGGAGATCAGCGCCAGGCTGATGGAGGAACACCCGGAACTGTCCGATCCTTCTGTTTATCTTTACCACAAGAGCATCTTGAAAGATGAGCCAGTGCTTGATCTTCTTGATAATGTAAAATTCGAATGACAATTGCCTGATATCCTGCCTGTTCATCGTTGCAAGATATCTCAGGCGACCGGGAGACATCGGAGGTGAACAGCTTGAAGTTAAGAACCAGATCGATTATCATCCTCATGTGCATCGTCATCACAGTCAGCGCTGCTGCCAAAGGTATTTCAGTACTGAAAAAGCGCAGTGTTTCAGAAAAAACGCCGACTGATGAGAATGAGGATGTTCCCGCTTATGTTTCCACCTCAGTAGAATTCGATCCGTCCATATCATATGAAGACGGCGGTGTCTCTTCATTGCTTAAGGAATTCAATGATAAGCTTTACAGATGTTTGGCGGAGCTCAAAGAAGAAGATCTGACATATTTCTTTGCTTCTCCCGGCGGTTATCAGGCCCTCAGAACACAGGGATCCCTATCTACACTTATTGCCTCACGGCTTGTCCGTCCGGGAGACCTGAGGATGGTAAGGTGCGATACTACTTTATATATAGGATCAATCTCTGAGTCTGCAGGCAAAACGGTCGTCACTGCCTATGAAAAGAGCGAATGCTTTTTCGCTATGTGTCCTGCGGTAAGTTCCCAGAGCGCGGATATACGTATAACCTTTGAGTTAGACAGCAATGACAAGCTCACTGCCTATGAACGCGAGGATGATTTTTTCAGCGTAGTGGACGCCGCGAAGATCGATAAGGAAGGAGCTTCTGGGAACATTAAAACAGCCATGGACGCTGCAAGGATCAGCTGGATCGATAAGCTCAGGAATTCCATGACCGTCACCGAAAAGCAGCGTGCCGATATCATATCCGGTAGATACCCAGAGGATATCGCCTGCGATCACAGGTACGATCGTGTGAGCGCTTTTAGATATGCTTCGACATATGTATTTTCCCGCAATGCCTCATTCCTTGATTTCACTACTATAGGCGGGAACTGCCAGAATTATGCTTCCCAGGTGATGCGCAGCGGAGGTATCCCGAATGACACCGAAGGCGACTTCAAATGGAAGTATTTCGACGATTCCTACGACACCACCTCTGCCCAGAAAGGGAGGACACCGTCATGGACGGCTAGTTCCAGTTTCGCCGATTATGCGAAGGGAAACACAGGTTACGGGCTGTGCTGTGATACCGGCGTGAACATGTATGCTCTGGAAGCCGGGGATCTGATCATCATGGAGGGTATTGACGGAGACTATGTGCACACGATGGTAGTAATAGCCCCTGCATATGACAAAGAAGGCAATATCGTTGATATGCTGGTGGATTCGAACAGTACAAACCGCAGAAACTATCCGCTATCAGCCTGTCTGTATTCTAGCTGCCTTCCAGTCAGGATTTACGGCTGGAACGATTACTCCGCTGTTCAGCCTGAGTAGGAAAGATGCCTGAATAACAGCTTTTTTCATCGCATTATCATATCGACCTGAACCAGAACATTTTATAAACAGAAGCCTTATGCCGCAACCAGCACTGCGGTATAAGGCTTTTTACGTATCTGACGTTTGCCCGTGAGGATGTGTTTTGCCAATAACATGTCAGGCAAAGGATAGCTGCTGAATAAGGGTGTTGTACTGAAGTGAAACCTGTTCTGGACAATCCTGACAGATTTCAGGCATACAGAACTGGAAAACAGCATGGGGAATCTGTGTCCTTTAGTAATATCTGTTCGGCTGTCAGCATAGATAAGTATCCATAAGTAAGGCAGAGAGCAGGATACAGAGATTTTTGCATGTATCGAAACGGTGATGCGTATTGCGCAGGCATGATTAATGGATGGATCCTTGAGGCACTGCATTATTGTTATATTCTTATAAGGTATTATTATCAATTGACACTATTTTAATAAAATGATATTCTTATAAATGTTGAAATTTAATGAATAATGATACGCTATGTGAATTCTTCTCCGTTAACATGCGGAGTTGAAAAATATACTATATAAGGAGAAATCATTCTTCATGACTGAACAGAAGCGGTCTATTTCCAACAGTGCGATTTGGGCCTATGCACTGACAAGCGCGATGCAAACGTTCACCATCATGACCCCGTACATGTACGGTACCATGTTCATGACCACTTATCTGGGCATTTCCATGGCAACGATGGGAACGATTTTCCTCGTGGCAAAATTCATGGATTTCATTATCTGCATGGCTTCGGGAGCCGTCATTGAGTCCGCAAACTTCAAAAAGGGCAAGTATCTTCCGATAATTGAGCTCTTCAGATGGACAGTTACTATCGGCGCACTGGGGCAGATGCTTCCCATAGGCAATTTGCCGATGGCACTTAAATTCACGATCATATCCATCAGTTACATCATGATGCATGGATCGATGAACTTCCTGTCGACTGCCAATACAGGATTGATTGGAGTCCTGGCGGGAGGCAATTACTCCGACCGTATCGCAATCACTCAGCGCAACTCCCAGATTTCTGCAGGCGTCAGCATCCTGCGCTCTTTCGGAACTGTGCCTCTCATCACCTTGTTGGGGAAGCTTTTAGGAAAGCCGGAACTCGGTTACACCGTGTATACGATATTCTTTATTATCCTTTATATCGCCTGCACATTCTGGCTGGCCAAGGAGATGACCGGTAAAGAACAGCCCAGAGATCCCAACGCCCCGAGACGGGTCGTCAAGATCAAGGATATGCTGGGGGCGCTTACTGGGAACGATCAGCTGGTCGTCTATCTGGTATGGCAGATCGTAATTCAGCTTGGTACCCAAATTGTTTCAGTTATCGGAATATACTACTGGACGCTTGTCATGGTCATGTCTGACGGTTCCAGCGCTTACCTCAAGTGGTATTCCATCGGTATGGGCCTCAATACCTGCGCAGGTTTTGTATACTCGCTGTTTATCCCTAAATTAGGTGTTAAACTCGGAAAACTTAAGAGCCTGTTTTTTGCGCAGTACGGCGGGTGGGTTGCATATATCCTCTATTGGTTCCTGGGTCTGAAGAGCGTTTACTGGATGACAGCCATCGGACTTGCTGTGTCTGCTGTACGCTACCTGCAGATGGGCTTCGGTGCCAACTATGTCCTTGATATCGGCGAATACGGATATTACAAGACAGGCAAGGACTACAGAGCTGTTGTCACTGCATTTACATCAGTGCCCATGAAGCTTACTGCCGTCATTGGAGGCGCTATAGCTCCTTATTTCCTTTCCTTCATAGGATTCGATAAGTTCAATCAGGCCAATCTCGACGGTACGCTGGACAGAAATAGTGCTGAATTCATGAAATTCCAGAAACAGTACATGGCTGTCTATTGCTTTGTGCCTCTTGCCTGCTCCGTGATAGGCTTCCTTATCTTCAAGAAATTCTACAAGATCACCGACGACAAGGCTGTATTCTATGCACAGGAGAATGCCAAGAAAACTGCTGAAGCTGCCAAAGCTGCTCCTGCAAAATAAGCTGTAACGTTGATTATTATCAATAAAAGCGGGACCGTATAAACGGTTCCCGTTTTTTTGTAGCCCATCTGGCTCTTGTTTTTCCTTCTCTTGTAATAACAGTTTTGTGATATCTTCAATCTGTTGTCAGGCAATGAATTATATATGGTTTTGTATTTTATTTTGCCAGGTGTTTTGTTGACATGTTGATATGGCGATGATATATTAGACATGTATTAAAAATAATATCATTTGTATGTGCTTCAAATTTTGAATTTGATCCTTACCTACGCGGAAGGATTGAAGAATAAATATATTAAGGAGAAATAATTCTTATCATGACAGAACAAAAACGTACTGTTACGAATGGCCAGATTTGGGTCTACGCTTTGATGTCGTCCTTCCAGACCATAGCCATCATGACCCCGTACATGTACGGCACGATGTTCATGACCACATATCTGGGAATCACCATGGTCCAGATGGCTACCGTTTTCACGGTCGCCAAGGTCGCGGAC
This sequence comes from Eubacteriaceae bacterium, assembly GCA_017551505.1. Classification (GTDB taxonomy): domain Bacteria; phylum Bacillota; class Clostridia; order Eubacteriales; family Anaerofustaceae; genus JAAYHF01. Next base: position 3,798 of record JAFZLL010000002.1, on the reverse strand, counting down.
TTCTTCATTTGCCTTACATCCGGCGCGGTCATCGAATCAGCCAACTTCAAGAAGGGCAAGTATGTGCCTATTCTTGAGATCTTCCGCTGGACAGTTACCCTCGGCGCTGTAGGACAGATGCTCCCGATGGGCGGAATGCCGTTCGCCGCGAAGTTCGTTATCATAGCGGTCAGCTACATTCTTATGCACGGTTCGATGAACTACCTGTCCACCGTCGGATACGGTCTCGTATCCGTTATGGCAGGCGGCAACTACACTGACCGTATCGCCATTGCTCAGAGAAATACTCAGATCTCCGCAGGTATTGGAATCCTTCGTGCCTTCGGAACGGTTCCTGTTATCACCCTCATCGGCAAGCTTGCGAACAATGCTGAACTGGGATATACGATCTGGACCGCTGTATCATGCGTCATTTACCTCGTTCTGACCATGCTGTTCGTCAAATCGATCGAAGGCAAGGAGCAGCCGAGAGACCCCAACGCCCCGAGAAGGATCGTCACCCTCGGAGACATGATGAAGGCTATCGGCGGCAACGACCAGCTGATCGTTTACCTGATCTGGCAGATCGTCGTCCAGCTCGGCACATCGGTAATGAGCGTTATCGGCATTTACTACTGGACGCTCATCATGACAATGCCGGACGGCTCCAGCGCCTACCTCAACTGGTACTCCATCGGATCGGGAATCTCTACGACCGCTGGCTTCATCTTCTCACTGTTCGTACCGAAGATCGGTGTCAAGCTCGGAAAGCTCAAGAGCCTTTACGTCACCCAGTTTGCCGGATGGGCTGCATACATCCTCTACAGACTGCTCGGTCTTAAGAGCGTTTACTTCATGACCCTGATCGGCGTCATCAACAGCGGTATCCTTTACCTCAGGTCAGGCTTCGGCGCGAACTACGTTCTGGATATCGGCGAATACGGATACTATAAGACAGGCAAGGACTACAGAGCTGTCGTTTCAGCTTTCTCCTTCGTTCCCATGAAGCTTACTTCCGTCCTCGGCGGTGTTGTCGGACCTCTGTTCCTTGCGAAGATCGGATTCGATAAGTTCAACGCTGAAAACGCTGCGGGCACCCTCGACAGGAACAGCGCGGAATTCAAGAAGTTCCAGAATTCTTACATGAACGTTTATTGCTTTGCTCCGTTAGTATGCTCCATAATCGGATACATCATCTTCGCCAAATTCTACAAGATCACCGATGACAAGGCTGTCTTCTATGCTAAAGAGAATGCAGCAAAGGCGGCCGCAGCAGCTAAGGCAGAATAAACAAAAGCTATTCTTGCAGATTTAGGGACCGTTCAAACGGTCCCTTTTTTATGTAATTCATCTGTTCTTTGTTCTTCCTTCTTTTGCGTTACTGGATCAAAGAAATATCCGCAAGCTATTAATCAGAAATGTAATTGTATTTCAATTTGTCTTTTTCGTTTTTACCCTGTGTTTAGATTGACATACAGATATGTCAGTGGTATATTAATCGTGTATTAAAATTAGTATCGTTAAGAAGCGCTTCAAATTTTGAATTTGATCCTTACCTACGCGGAAGGATTGAAGAATAAAAATATTAAGGAGAAATAATTCTTATCATGACAGAACAAAAACGTACTGTTTCGAACGGCCAGATCTGGATATACGCATTGATGTCGTCCTTCCAGACTATAGCCATCATGACCCCGTACATGTACGGCACGATGTTCATGACCACATATCTGGGAATCACCATGGTCCAGATGGCTACCGTTTTCACGGTCGCCAAGGTCGCGGACTTCTTCATCTGCCTCACAGCCGGCGCAGTCATCGAATCAGCCAACTTCAAGAAAGGCAAGTATGTGCCCATTCTGGAGATCTTCCGCTGGACAGTCACCATCGGCGCCGTAGGACAGATGCTTCCTATCGGCGGGATGCCGTTCGCTGCCAAGTTCGCTATCATTGCAGTCAGCTACATCCTGATGCACGGTTCAATGAACTACCTGTCCACCGTCGGATACGGCCTCGTATCCGTCATGGCAGGCGGCAACTACACTGACCGTATCGCCATTGCCCAGAGGAATACTCAGATCTCCGCAGGTATGGGAATCCTTCGTTCTTTCGGAACGGTTCCTGTTATCACCCTCATCGGAAAGCTTGCGAATAACGCCGAACTGGGATATACGATTTATACTGCTATCGGCGCCGTTATCTACCTCATCCTTACCATGCTGTTCGTTAAATCGATCGAGGGCAAGGAGCAGCCGAGAGACCCCAACGCCCCGAGAAGGATCGTCACCCTCGGAGATATGGTAAAGGCTGTCGGCGGCAACGACCAGCTGATCGTCTACCTGATCTGGCAGATCGTTGTCCAGCTTGGCACACAGATCGTGTCCGTTATCGGCATTTACTACTGGACGCTCGTCATGGCAATGCCGGACGGCTCCAGCGCATACCTCAACTGGTATTCCATCGGCATGGGAATCTCGACGACCGCCGGTTTCATCTTCTCCCTGTTCGTGCCGAAGATCGGTGTCAAGCTCGGAAAGCTCAAGAGCCTTTACATCGCTCAGTTTGCCGGATGGGCCGCCTACGTTCTCTACAGACTGCTCGGTCTTAAGAGCGTTTACTTCATGACCCTGATCGGCGTCATCAACAGCGGTATTCTGTACCTGCAGTCAGGCTTCGGCGCGAACTATGTCCTTGATATCGGCGAGTATGGATACTACAAGACAGGCAAGGACTACAGAGCAGTCGTTTCCGCTTTCTCCTTCGTGCCCATGAAGATGACCTCTGTCCTGGGCGGACTTATCGGACCTCTGTTCCTTGCTAAGATCGGATTCGATAAGTTCAATGCAGAGAACAACGCCGGCACTCTCGACAGAGCCAGTGAAGAATTCAAGAAGTTCCAGAATTCCTATATGAATGTTTACTGCTTTGTACCTCTTGCCTGCTCCGTGATCGGATTCATCATCTTCAAGAAATTCTATAAGATCACCGACGACAAGGCAGTCTTCTATGCTAAGGAGAACGCCGCAAAGGCCGCCGCAGCAGCTAAGGCAGAATAAGTATAATCAAGCTGTTTTTACACAATTGAGGACCGTTTTATACGGTCCTCCTTTTTTATTATGATATTCTTCGGTTTCAGAAGCATCAAGATATACCAATAGCGTTAACGTACACTTTCCCACGGGACGATTTTGTAAGACTAATGAGATGAAAGTGAATATTACATATTGATTTATATATTGCATTTTTATTTTATTATGTTGACCTCTAATCTGCCCTGTGTTAAAATGTAAATAAATAGTGAATATTCATGTGTAATTTCAACAATATTCACAAAGTATGACCCATAAAACTATGGGAATAAAAAAAGGAGACATAATTCTTATCATGACAGAACAAAAACGTACCGTAAGGACTAGTGCGGTATGGGCAAATGCTCTGATGACTGTCTTCGACAGCTTCACGATCATGATCCCGTACAGCTACGGAACGATGTTCATGACAACTTATCTTGGCATTTCCATGGCCATGATGGGCACGATCTTCCTTGTGGCGAAGGTCATGGACTTCGTAATCTGCGCCACGTCCGGCGCCATCATCGAATCGGCAAACTTCAAGAAAGGCAAATATCTGCCGATCGTTGAGATATTCCGCTGGACAGTCGCTTTAGGCGCGATCGGGCAGGTACTGCCGATAAGCGGGCTGCCGATGGGAGCGAAGTTTGCGATCATCGCCATCAGCTACATCATGATGCACGGGTCCAAGAACTTCACATCCACAGCCAGATACGGCATCATCACCGTTTTGGCCGGAGGCAACTAC
>JAFZLL010000045.1 GCA_017551505.1 Eubacteriaceae bacterium | reverse complement strand
TTTTTTGCTGAAAGAATCCGCAGAGGGGTTGAATGTGTAGCCGCTCTGTGTCTGGCCGGGTGTCCCGTTCTGGACCGGCTGGGGGCCGGCATTGACTGGGGTGCCGCATTTTCCGCAGAATTTGGCGCCTTCTTCCAGCTCTTCACCGCATTTTGTACAATACATTGGTGTTCATCCTTTTCTGTTGTTTTTTTGATTATAGCATAAAAACGGCATTTGCGTAACTATTAACGTTTATTGAATTTATACTCGTATTTATTCGCCGAAAACGGTTCGTTTTCTGCGCCTGCATCAGCCTGCATCTTATTGCAGGAAGGGTCCGGATGATCCTTATTACGCCGGTGCCGGGAACCAGCTTTCCCGATACATTGACAAAAATTGTATCGGATTGTAAAATATATCAGAAACTTAAAGGAGAAAACAATGGATTACGCTGCAGAATCGTTGAAGATGCATGAAATATGGTCGGGAAAAATTGATATTGTCCCAAAAATGAGCCTTACCAACGCCCACGAACTCTCCCTGGCCTATACCCCGGGAGTCGCCCAGCCGTGCCTTGAGATACAAAAGGATATAGATAAGAGCTATGAACTGACAGGACGGCACAATATGTGCCTGGTGGTTACAGACGGCACAGCGGTGCTCGGACTGGGCAATATCGGACCTGAAGCCGCAATGCCTGTCATGGAGGGGAAATGCGCGCTGTTCAAGGCCTTTGGCGGGGTGAATGCCTTCCCCCTGTGCATCAAGAGCAAGGACGTGGATACCATCGTTCAGACCATATACCTGCTGTCGGGATCCTTCGGCGGAGTGAACCTGGAGGACATTTCCGCCCCCAGGTGCTTTGAGATCGAAGACAAGCTCAAGGAGATCTGCGATATACCGATATTCCACGATGACCAGCACGGTACCGCAGTCATCATGCTGGCCGGTATCACCAATGCCCTGAAAGTGACGGGCAAAAAGAAGGATGAGGTCCATGTCGTAATAAGCGGTGCCGGTGCGGCGGCTATCGCTATCGCAAAGCTGCTCATAAACGACGGCTTCTACGACGTTACGCTATGCGATACGAAGGGGGCCATTTATAAGGGCAGAGCTGTAAATATGAACCCGATCAAGGAGACGATGGCAGAGATCACGAATAAGAGGATGATAACCGGCAGCCTTGCTGACGCAATGAAAGGCGCTGACGTATTCATCGGAGTCTCGGCGCCTGGACTTGTCAGCGCGGAGATGATAAGATCCATGAACAGGGACCCAATAGTGTTCGCCTGCGCCAATCCGACACCGGAGATATTCCCGGATGAGGCTCTTGCGGCGGGGGCTGCAGTAGTGGCCACAGGCCGCAGCGACTACCCGAATCAGATCAACAACGTCCTTGCTTTCCCCGGGATCTTCAGAGGCGCTTTCGACGTCAGGGCCGGCCAGATCAATGAGGAGATGAAGATCGCCGCAGCCGGAGCCCTTGCTTCCCTTGTCAGCGACGAGGAGCTCAAGGCGGATTATATAATCCCCAAACCGTTTGACAAGAGGGTCGTGGAAGCGGTCTCCAAGGCAGTCGCGGAAGCGGCGAGAAGAACAGGCGTGGCAAGGATATAGCGGACAGCCAGGATAATTACAGCGGTTTTGTATAAAACCGCTTTTTTATTTGCCGTTGATCACTTAAAGCGGGCATTTTGCCGTTTCCCCTCCTGCAGATGATATAATCGTTCTTAAGAGGAAATAAACAGATGAGTGTTGAACTGCTTTCCCCGGCTGGGGATATGGAGAGCTTTGAGGCTGCTGTAAGCTACGGAGCCGATGCGGTCTATGCAGGCGGGCCGATGATGCAGATGAGATCGGACAAGGTCGGCTTTTCTACCAGGGATATATCCATACTTGCTTCAAAAGCGCATGAGGCCGGCAAGAAGCTGTATGTCACGGTAAACAGTCTGGCCAAGAACAGCGAGATAGATATGCTGGGCGGATACGTTTCGGCGCTGAACGATGCCGGAGCGGATGCGCTCATAGTCTCAGACATAGGCGTATTGACGGTGATAAAATCCGTGTGCCCTGATATGCCGGTGCATATCAGCACACAGGCCTCCTGCATGAATTACGCTTCTGCCATGGCTTACTACAACATGGGAGCTGAGAGGGTCATCCTTGCCAGGGAAGCCTCCATAGACGATATCGCCGAGATCAGGGCCAAAACACCAAGAGCGCTTCAGCTCGAAGCCTTCGTGCACGGTTCCATGTGTATGGCGTATTCCGGAAGATGCCTGATATCATCCTTCATGACCGGCCGCAGCGGCAACAGGGGCGAATGCGCCCAGCCCTGCCGCTGGAATTATTATCTGTATGAAGAAAAGACGCCCGGAGAGTATTTTGAGATCACCGAAAGCGAGGGGGGATCCATGATACTGTCTTCCCGGGATCTGAACTGTATCGGGATACTGGACAGACTGATCGAGGCCGGGATAGAGTCCTTCAAGATCGAAGGAAGGATGAAGAGCGCTTATTACGTGGCCGCAGTCACGAATGCCTACCGCATGGCTATGGATGACCGGTCGATGGTCCCCGTGGCGAAAGAGGAGCTGGAGCTTATAAACCACCGTCCTTACTGTACGGGCTTCTATCTTCCGGAAGGAGAAAAGGAGGTATGCCTTGGCGGGCCGGCGTCCTCAGGCGCGGAATTCGTCGGCAGGGTCATCTCCAGCTCCGACGGGATACTTACGGTCCAGCAGCGCAACCTCTTCAGGCAGGGAGAGGTCCTGGAGATCCTTTCTCCCGGGGACGTCGGGAGGAGCTTTACGGCAGAACGCATGACGGACCAGGACGGGGCAGAGATAACAGCGGCTCCGCATCCGCGCCAGATTGTGAACATATACAGCAGCTGTGAGGCTAAGCCGGGAGATTTCCTGAGAAGAAGGAACAGCTGATGGACATCAGGATAATGAAAGGGGAGCTCAACGGCACCGTGAAGGCGCCTGCGTCAAAATCCTACCTGCACCGGATGATAATCTGTGCGGCGCTGTGCGGGGAAAAGACTCTCATCAGGGGCGTTTCGGAGATCAGCGAAGACATATCGGCCACCATCGGCGCTGTCGCCGCCATCGGCGCAGCGGTCGAGATGACCGGCGACGGCCTGCTGATCATGCCGGGCGCGAAGGAAGGCTGCAACACCGTCGATTGCCTCAGCAGCGCGAGCACGCTGCGCTTCATGCTGCCCGTATATGGCGCGCTGGGGAAGGCGATCGGGATAAAATGTTCCGATTCGCTGTCGCTCAGACCTGCCGGGGAGCTCAGGGATCTCATGGCTGAGCATGGCTGCGCCTTTTCAGACGGGCTGTCGATCTCGGGAGGAAGGCTGAGCCCCGGGCAGTACCGCGTCAGCGGCAATACCAGCTCCCAGTATCTGACAGGTCTGCTTACGGCCCTGCCCCTGCTTGAGGGAAACAGCGAGGTGGTGCTGACCACCGGTCTGTCCTCGGGGCCTTATGTTGACGTGACCGTTAAAGTGCTGGAACTTTTCGGCATCAGGACAGAACGCGCAAATGGACGGTACCATGTAAGAGGAGCCCGTAAATTTACCAGCCCGGGTGTTATCGAGGTGCCCGGCGACTGGTGTGCCGGAGGAGTCTGGTTATGCGGCGCCGCAATGGCAGGCGACGTTTCGGTAAGCGGACTTGACGGAAACGACCCTCAGGGGGATAAGGCGGTGCTGGGCATCCTTCGGCAGGCAGGCGCCGAGGTCTGCAGTTCGGATGACGGGGTGAGGGTATCTTCGGCAAAGCTGAGAGGAGTATCCTTCTGTGCCGATGATATCCCTGACAGTGTGCCTGCTGTGGCGGCCTTACTGTCCGCAGCTGAAGGAAGGAGCCTGATAACGGGTACGGCCAGGCTGCGCTACAAGGAATCCGACAGGGTGAAAGCTGTCTGCTCCTTATTGAACGGTTTCGGCGTCTCAGCCGGCTCCGGCGAAGACACGATATATATAGACGGGGGGACATCGGTCTTTGGAGAGGCCTCTTCATTCGGCGACCACCGGATAGCGATGGCCGGCGTCCTTATGGCATTGAAAAACGGGGGGATAGTGCGCGGAGCCGAATGCGTGTCAAAGTCCTATCCCTCATTTTTCCGTGATTTTATCTCTTTAGGTGGCAGATATGAGGAAATATGAATTCGGAAAGAGGCTGCGACTCGGTTTATTCGGGACTTCCCACGGGCCATTTGTCGGGGCAAGCGTCTCAGGGCTGCCCGCTGGCGCATCAGTAGATATCGGGAGCATAAAGGCGTTCATGGCGCGGCGTTCCCCGGGAGGAGCGTATTCTTCGTCAAGGAAGGAAGACGACGAGTTCATCATCCACAGCGGACTTGACGGGGATACTGTCAGCGGGGAAGAGCTTCTGGTAACTTTCCCCAATAAGAACGTCAAAAGGGAGGACTATGATGCCTTAAAGCACATACCGCGTCCTTCGCATGCCGACCTGGGGGCGTACCTCAAATACGGGATCGATTACGATATGAGCGGGGGCGGACCTTTCTCGGCAAGGCTGACTGCCGGGCTGTGCTTTGCCGGTGCCGTCGCCATGCAGCTTTTGAAAAAGGAAGGCTGCAGTGTCGCTGCGCATATCTATTCGATAGGAGAGATAAGTGACAGGCCCTTTGACAGACTCGCGCCTCAGATCGATGCCATAGATCCCGTCTTCCCTGTGATGGATGTAAAACGCGGGGAGGATATGAAGAAAGCTATCTCAGAGGCGTCTGAGGCCGGGGATTCGCTGGGCTGTGTGATAGAGTGCGCCGTGACTGGATTCCCCGCCGGCGTAGGCGGGGCCCTGTTCGAAGGGATCGAGAGCCGCCTGTCGGAAATGCTGTTCGCCATCCCCGCAGTCAAGGGCGTTGATTTCGGCGGGGGGTTCGAGCTCTCGGGCCGCAAGGGCAGCGATTCCAACGATGAGATGTACTATGAAAACGGCAGGATATGTTTTTATTCAAATAATTCTGGAGGCATTTCAGGCGGCATCTCCACTTGTGCCCCGATCATCATGAGAGTATTCTTTAAGCCTGTCTCATCCATTGCGTGCGAGCAGAGGAGCATAGACATGGCTGAAGGGAAAAATGTGAAGATAAAGATCAGCGGCAGGCACGATCCCTGCGTCGGTGCAAGGGCTGTGCCTATAGTCGAAGCTGCAGCTGCGTTCGCGCTGCTTGACATGCTGCTGGACAGCCGCCGTAACATATACCTGATAGGCATGCCGGGCAGCGGCAAAACGACTGTAGGGAAGACACTGGCCGGAAGGATGGGGAGAGCGTTCTTCGACAGCGACGAGATCATCGTTGAGGAGAACGGGATGAGCATAGAACGGATATTCTCGGAAAAGGGAGAGGAAGCATTCCGCGATATGGAGGAGAAGGTGATAACCGGGCTGTCGGCTATGGAAAATGCCGTTATCGCGACCGGGGGCGGAAGCATTCTAAGAGAGCGGAACCGCAGAAAAATGAAGGAAACAGGTGTGTGCATATGGCTGCAGCGCGATCTCGGTGAGCTTTCCACTGAAGGCAGGCCTCTGTCCAAAAGCCTTGATGAGCTGAAAGCGATGTATAGAACTCGCATGCATGTCTACGAACTGATGGCCGATCTGGCGGAAGAGAACACAGACACGCCCGAAAAATGCGCGGACAGGATAATCGGGGATCTGTTGTAGGGTGATTCATATGAACGATATCGAGATATTGGCTCCTGCAGGAGCGATGGAACAGCTGTATGCGGCTGTAAGAAGCGGAGCAGACGCTGTATATCTGGGCACGAAAGGCTTCAACGCCAGGGCATCCGCCGGCAACTTCGGGCCCGATGAGCTTAAGGAAGCCGTGCAGTACTGCCATGCAAGGAATGTCAGGGTCTATGTCACGGTCAATACGCTCGTCAAAGACAGCGAGATGGATGACCTTATGGATACCGCGGAAATGATCGCTGCTACCGGAGCGGACGCCGTTATACTGCAGGATCTGGCTGTTTCGAAAGTATTTGAGGAATGCTGTCCCGAAATGGCTCGCTTCGCGTCTACCCAGATGAGCGTCCATAACCTCTCCGGTGTCCGGCAGCTGGAAGATCTCGGCTTCAGCCGGGCCATCCTTGCAAGGGAGCTTTCATTGAAGGAGATCGAGCACATCGCCTCCCGCAGCGATATGGAGCTGGAAGTCTTTATTCATGGGGCCCTCTGCATGAGCGTATCCGGGATGTGCTACCTTTCATCGATGATAGGAGGCCGCAGCGGCAACAGGGGCAGGTGCGCACAGCCGTGCAGGCTGGATTTCAATGTCAACGGCAGGAGCTACGCTCTCTCGCTCAAGGATCTTTGTGCCATACCTGACATCGTCAGCCTGAAAGAAGCCGGAGTCAGATCTGTGAAGATTGAAGGGAGGCTGAAACGGCCGGAATATGTTGCCAGTGCCGTAAGCGCGTGCCGGCAGGCCCTGAATGGAGAAGAGCCCGATCTGGAGCTATTGAAGAACGTATTCTCCAGGGGAGGTTTCACGAACGGCTATCTTAAGGGCAAGAGGGATATCGGTATGTTCGGGAGGAGGACTCCGGAAGACGAGCAGGCCTCCAGGAATGCTGTCTCGAAGGTGAGGAGCCTGTACCGGGAGGAGCTTCAATCCGTTGCGGTCGATGCGCGTCTGGAATTAAGGCCTGACGGTTCTGAGCTTACCGTCAGCGATGGAACTAACGAGGTCAAAATTTCCGGCGATATCCCGGTCGTATCCGAAACGAATCCGCTGAGCATGAAGATGGCTGAAACATCCGTAAAGAAGACCGGATCCACGCCGTTTTTTATCGACAGGTTCGATTATCGGAACGATAATGCACTTATGCTTCCCTTATCTAAGGTAAACGCCATGAGAAGGGACGCCCTGACGCGTCTTACCGAGATCAGGAGCGTATCTTACGGGCATCGATTCAATAGAGACGCCTTTGAGCCTGTCACAGGCGACCGGATAAACGGAAGATCCGGCGAGGTGCGAGTGCGTTTCGAAAAAGCATCGCAGATCCCGGATGATATATCAGGCGATAAGATCATACTTCCGCTCAATGAGATAATAAATGATCCGTCTCTGGCAGGCCGGTTCGGGGACAGCCTCATTGCGGAGATCAGCCCGGTCGTCTGGCCTTTCGATGA
>JAFZLL010000006.1 GCA_017551505.1 Eubacteriaceae bacterium | reverse complement strand
TTCCGCAAATTATCTGCTGAACAGCGCCTTCGGTGCGGTCATCCTCATCGGATCTTCAGTAGCTGCTGTAATAGAGGCACCTATGGTCATAAGCTTCATCGCTTCCAACGGCATGGAAGAGATGCTCGCGATATACAGTTTGCTGATTATTATGGCAGGTCTGTCGGGCATATATATGACTGCGGCAAGCGTATCGATAGAAGGAAAGAACATATGGGTGCCGCTCACGCTCCCTGTGTCTCTGACTGAATCGCTGAAAGCGAAGCTGGCCGCACATCTGATCGTGTCCCTGCCGGCTGCACTGATTGCGGCATGCTGCCTGAGCTTTGCATTCAGATTGGGTCTTCTGATCTGGCTTTGCCTTGCAGTCAGCTCTGCGGTATTTGCTGTCTTTACCGGACTGATCGGGCTTTTATTCAACCTCAGGCACCCCAGACTCGACTATATGAACGAGGTCTATGCTGTCAAACAGGGCCTGCCGACGCTTTTCTCAATGGGAACAGGAGCCCTTGCGATCGGTCTGTTTTATATCGGGTATAACAGGCTGTCTATGATCCTCCCTGCCGGCATATATATAGCTGTCTTTACGGCGATCCTTGTGCTGGCGGATTGGCTGATCTGGGAATGGATCAAAGATACGGGCGTGGAGATATTCAGGAGGCTGGGATAAGACCGGTCATACCTGCCTGATCTACATGGATGCAACATACGGCGGGCCCCCTGAAGGATGCCGGATCCTTTCTGAAGTAGTTTTTTTACCGCAGGCCTTTCGTTCTGCCGTTACACCGGCCGGCAGCAAATGCCCAATCAACGCACACACTGACTGCATCATGGTAAAAAAGGCGGGAAAATAGCCGTTTTTGCATTAATGTTATTATATGCTATGAAAGCAGGATACATATGGTATAATGAAGTGCTAAAATCGAAGGAAAGAGGAATTGAAATGAATAAAATGGAATTAGTTAAGAAGGTTGCTGAAGAGACCAACGTCAGCAAGAAACAGGTCGCCGAAGTGCTGAACAGCGCTTTCGCTGCAGTCACGGAAGCCGTTGCCGAAGGGAATAAGGTACAGCTGATCGGGTTCGGTACCTTCGAAGCAAAAAAGAGAGCAGAAAGAAAAGGGCTCAATCCCCGCACCAAAAAAGCTCTCGTCATCCCGGCTTCGACCGTCCCGTCTTTCAAGGCCGGCAAGCGCTTCAAGGAAAAGGTCAATAAATAAAGCAAAATCTAATTACATCACAGGGCGGCTGAAAAGCCGCTTTTTCTATGGAAAGCCGGACTGGTCTTAATGCAGGATATCTTACATTGACGCAAAAAAAAACGATGAACGAGTTCATTGCGGCATATCATGCCGGTTCCGCCCGCAGCTTACTGCGGTGAAGGTCTTTTCCGACATGGAAAACGTTAAGATCTGTCAGTCCGGTAATAAGCAGCCTGGCATCAAAGAAAGCCCTGATGCGCATTAAAAAACAGATTTGCTATGAACATGCGGAGATGAAATGCTATAATACATACGTTACTTGCGGTAAAACCGTGAAGATAAGGAGCGATACTATGGCAAAAAACCCGAAACCGTTTAAGGATCCCTTTAAAAATATCCATCTCAACGATACCCAGTGGTATATCTTTTATTTCACTATCTTAGGCATCGGTATCTTTGGATTCATCTTCATGACTGTAGGTCTCTGGAAAGACGCCAAATGGATGATGCTCTCAGGCGCAGGGATCGGCTTTTTCGCGGTCATAGTCATGGTCATCGTGATGTATGTGGAAAAAGGAAGGGAAATGAACAGCAAATAGTTCTGCCAAGGTAAAAAACAGAGCGGAAGCTTTGAACTGACCCCCAAAAGTTAGACCAAAAAACTAACTGGAGGAGGTCAGTTCATATTCCGCTCTTATTTTTTTGACTCTCTAGAATACGATCTCCTTCGGCGGGGCAGTGAAGGAGGATATCGTTGCCTTGCCGCACTTGAAGTACAGCACGATGCAGTTGCCGTCGCCGGCCGCATACATGCTTTTCAGTGACGGGTTCTGCTCCAGCATGAATTCGCTGGCTTCCAGGCGCTCGTCGGGTACTAATTCGCCCGCTACCCTTATCCATCCGCCATTTTTGTTCATTGCGCATATCTCTACCTTCGGATATGCAACCATCTGCTGATAGCAGTTCTTTTTCTTTCCGGTCTGGATATAGATTTTATCCTCATAGAAAGCAAGAGCGCCGAAAGGTCTTACTCTTGCCTGATCTCCGCCTTCCACTGTAGCGATGAAGAAGGTGCCGCATTCTTTAAGAAAATCATATACTTCTTTTGTTTCCGTAGCTCCCATTTTGGACCTCCTCTTTATATTTGCTGATATTATATCATATGGATCATATTCAGCGCAGATGAGTATGAGATTAATATTGTCCGCAAATAAGAAATGTCGTGTATAATTAATGGGCATAAACAGGAGGATATAATGGATTTTTTTGATAAACTTACAGGCATCGCCGGTACTGTGACCGGAAAGGCTGCCCAGACAGTAAATCTTGGCAAGACAGGCGTGAAGCTCACCAGTGAAAAAGCAGCCCTGGCCGACGATTACCGCCGGCTCGGAGAGTATTATTACGCCAAGGTGAAGGTAGGGGAGATCTCGGACGATGAGGCTGAGCCTTTTATAAAGGCCATCGACAAGACGAGCGAGAATATAGCATCCCTTGAACAGCAGATGAAGGAAGCAAAGGCGAATATACTGCTTTCTTCCCCGAATATCGAGGTCAAGGTCATACAGCCCGGCAGGACATGCCCCACATGCGGAGATAAGGTATACGTATCTTCCAGATACTGCCCTCAGTGCGGTTCGAAGCTGGAAGAATGACCGATCCCCGGCGATCGTTTCTGTAAACTACGGTATATTAGTGTATGCCGAGAGAGATAAGGAATCATGAACAAGAAAAAAGTCCTGGTGATAATGAACCCCAAAGCTGGACGCCAGCAGGCAAACCGTGTCCTGACAGAGATACTCGAGACTTTTTCCCATGCAGGCTATGTCTCCACGGTGCTTTTGACGACTCTTCCGAAGGAGGCCATCGATCTTACTCGCCAGAACGCAGCCGGGCATGATATGGCTGTTGCTATCGGAGGCGACGGGACACTGAGAGAGGTGGTATCATCACTTGTCGCCGCGGATATCGATCTCCCTGTCGGATATATCCCTGCAGGCAGCACCAATGATTTTTCAAGAGCGCTTAATCTTTCATTGAACCCGGTCACTGCGGCTGAGGATATCGTAAATGGCCACGAGGAATCGATAGACCTGATGAGTCTCAACGATGATGTGTATACCTATGTCGCTTCTTTCGGAGCGTTCACAAAGGCCTCATACGAGACACCGCAAAGCGCCAAAAACGCATTGGGCCATTCGGCTTATATCGCAGCGGCTCTTAAAGGACTGTCGGACATCAGGCCGTTCCACATGAGACTTGAATACAACTCACAAGTCCATGAAGAAGATTATATTTTCGGAGCCTTCTCGAATGCCACATCTATCGGGGGATTTCTGAAAATGAATGAGAACGATGTGGACTTAAAGGACGGAAAGTTTGAGGTCATCCTTGTGAAGAATACCAAAAATATATTTGATCTCGTGGAAATGGCGGCCGGCATCTCCAACATGGATTACTCAAATGATAACCTGGTATTCTTTTCGGCCGATAAGGTAACGATCTCCGCCGATCCGGACATGGACTGGACCCTGGACGGAGAATACTGCAAAGGACAGCGGGACATAACGATCAGTATACTCCCAAAACGTCTGAGGATCATCCTTCCGTAAGTACAGACAGTTCTTATCAGGAAGGAACGGAGCGACAGCCGGAAGGCTGTCCTTTTTTATTTCGGGCCGCTGCCGGAAGGACCGGATTCGGGTGACGGATGCGTGTCCGGGCGACATGCATGATCCCTTCGCGCGGGAGAACGGACATCATATGATTTCTTTGGTATTGCGTGCCCCCTTATGATATATATATGGTAATAATACGATAAAGAGAAAAAGATGCCTGAAATCAATTTCCTGACCTTCCTGTTGGTATGCCCGATGGTCTTTCTCGCCGGGTTCGTAGACTCTATTGCCGGAGGCGGAGGACTCATATCCTTGCCCGCATATTTGCTCTCTGGACTGCCGCCCTCCTGGGCTATCGGCACGAATAAAATGAGCAGTTCCATGGGAACAACGCTGGCGACCTTCCGCTTCATGAAAAACGGCTACATCGAAGTCGGGACAGCGATCCCGTGCTGCATAGCGGCATTGATTGGCAGCGCCATAGGGGCAAATCTCAATCTTATCTTCCCGCAGCGGGCTTTTATGTATTTTATGTTATTCGTCATCCCGCTGACCGCTTTTTACGTTTTGAAGAACAAGACCTTCAAGACTGACGGAGCCCGGCTCTCACGCGGGAAAACCATCGCTATCTCGACAGTGATCTCATTGGCTGTAGGCATCTATGATGGCTTTTACGGTCCCGGGACCGGAACTTTTCTGATCCTTCTGCTGACGGGTATCGTCAAGATGGATTTAAACAAAGCAGCGGGAATCACGAAGGCTGTGAACCTGTCTTCAAATATAGCGGCTTTGGCGGTATACCTCATCAACGGCACAGTGATCCTTCCGCTCGGATTTACAGCCGGGGCGTTCAGCGTTTTGGGCAATTATATAGGCACCCGCTTTTTCGATAAAAAAGGCGCTGATTTCGTCAAGCCTATTATCCTCCTGGTACTTCTGGTATTTTTCGTAAAACTCATCACAGAGTTGTTTATGTAACAAAAAACCCTATCGGGTGCTTTGTGCCCGCAAAGCACCCGATAGGATTTACAGTACTTAATAAAAGGGGAAAAATCTATTTCACCAGTATTGTAAGTTGTCAACCTTAAGATAATCTTTAAACGATGTTCCGCTAAGGGTTAGAATTTCATTAGAAAGGCGCAGCGCCTCCGGCAAGGGCGGTGTGCCTTTTTTCGGCATATTCAAGAGGCATCATTACGGTATCATATTGCGGTATGGATCTTTGAACGGCCTTGACGACGCAAAGTTTACGCAATTCCCCAGATCGATTTTGTTTTTCCGTCATTTAAAAACTAACGATGTTAGTATATAATCAAAGCTGTAAATATACTGTCGGATCGAGGAGAACAATGGCAAGAAAAGGCCTGACCAATGAAAATATAATGGCGGCAGCCACTGATCTGGTGAATGAGAAGGGCTACGATAATTTCTCCCTCCGCGAACTGGCCGCCCGCCTTTCGGTAAAGGCTCCGTCGCTGTATAACCATATCGACGGGATAAACGCGATAAACTCCGCGGTGGCGGTCACTGCCGCCCACAGAATGGGCAGCGCGCTGAAAGAAGCGCTGATGTCCGGCGATGACAAGGAAGGATCATTTCTGATGGTCTTCACCGCATATCGGGACTATGCGGCCGAAAACCCGGAACTCTATAAAGCGATCTCCCGTCTTCCCGAATTGAAAGACGAGAAGGCTCTCGAAGCGCGGCGCATATGCTTCCAGCCGATCAGGGACGCAGTGTCGCTGTTCATCACCGAAAGCAGCAGCGCGGTGCATTTCTACCGGGCCATACGGAATTACCTTCACGGTTTCGTATCGATGGAGAAGCGTGGTTATATGCAGACCAGTCCGCTGCCGTCCGAGGAGAGCTTCCAATGGGCGGCGCAGATGTTTTTGAAAGAGCTGAAGGAAGCGGAGGCCAGTGAATGAAAAAATACTATAAGTACATAAAACGCTACAAGGGATATTTCATCTTCGGACCGACATTTAAGATCATCGAATCGGTATGCGAGGTGTTCCTGCCGTACCTTACGGCGGATATAATCAACGTCGGCGCCAAAACAGGGGATATCGGCTACATTATAAGCAACGGTATGTATATGATCGGCCTTGCCGCGCTGATGCTTGTCTCCAGCATTACCTCAGGATATCTTGCCATAAAAGGCGCTGCTTATCTGGCCAGGGATCTCAGGCACGACGTTTTTTCACGCATCCAGGAGTATTCATTCAAGAACATCGATGATTTTTCTCCCGGGGCGCTGATCACCAGGATAACCAATGACATCACCCAGATTCAGACATTCGCGCAGGCATCCATGCGTATGGCTTTGAAAGCCCCGATACTTCTTGTCGGTTCCGTGATAATGGCCGTAGTCATGTGCAGGCCGCTGGCGGCTACCGTGGCTGTCATAGTTCCGATACTGGTCTTATTGACATATATGCTTATCAGAACAGCTTCGCCCAGATACACCGTTATGCAGGAAGGATTGGACAAGCTCAATTCCGTGACGAAGGAGACCCTGACTAACGAGAAGGTGATCAAATCCTTTGCCAGGGAGGATTACGAAAAGACGAAATTCGCGGATGTCAATACGGGACTTACCGATAAAAGCATCAACGCCTTGAAGGTCATGATCTGGCTAAGACCGACATCGCGGCTGGCTATCAATGCGGCAATAATCGCCGTATTGTGGATCGGAGGGAACAACATCGCTTCGGGTACGATAGAAATAGGCACGCTCACCGCATTTATAGGCTATCTGAACCAGATACTGAACGCCCTGAACTCTATGGCCAACGTGTTCCTCAGGTTCACCAGAGCAGCCGCCTCGGATAAGCGCATCTCGCAGGTGTTTGCGGAGGTGATCGACATCGACGACGATGACGCCTTATTTCCCGAGAAGACAGTGGAAAGAGGAGACATCGAGTTCAGAAATGTCACTTTCCGCTATTATAAAAGCAATCCCGAGAAAGTGCTGGACGACGTCAGCTTTGAGGTCAGCAGCGGGCAGACTGTCGGTATCATCGGCTCTACAGGCAGCGGCAAGACGACACTGGTCTCCCTTATCCCGCGGCTCTACGACGCTGATAACGGTGAGGTGCTGATAGACGGCATCAACGTAAAGGATTATTCCCTTTACAACCTCAGGGAGCATGTGTCGATGGTCCTGCAGGTCAACACCCTGTTCTCGGGCACGATAGAGGAGAACCTGCGTTGGGGCAATGAAGCCGCGACGCCGGAAGATATGCGAGAGGCGTGCAGAGCCGCCTGCGCCGACGAGTTTATCGAGACCTTTGAAAACGGGTATCAGTCAGAACTGGAGCAGGGGGCTGAAAATCTTTCAGGAGGGCAGAAACAGCGTCTTTGCATAGCAAGAGCGCTGCTTAAAAAACCGAAGATACTTGTTCTGGATGATTCGACCAGCGCCGTGGATACCGCAACGGAAGCCGGGATCAGGCGCGGGCTGAAGGAATATCTGCCTGAAGCCACTAAGCTGATCATCGCCCAAAGGATAACCTCCGTTATAGACGCAGACATCATCATCGTTATGGAAAACGGGAAGATAGCCGGAGCAGGCAGGCACGATGATCTAATCAAAACATGCCAGCCGTACAGGGAGATCTATTATTCACAGAAAGAAGGCAAGGAGGATCAGTGATGGCAGAGGACCGCATGACAAGGATCGCTGAAAAATATGGTTCCAGGACCGGTGCTGCGCCATCTCCCAAGAAAGTGGAGCTGAGAGCGGGAGGCGGGGGCAACGAAGCCAGAGAAAAGGCCATGTCGGGAGGCAAGCCCAAAAACACGGGAAAAACAATAAAACGGCTCTTCTTCTATCTTTCCCGCGAAAAGGCACGCCTCATCGCAGGCGTTGGATTTGCCCTGATACATGAGGCCGCGATGCTCACGGGCACTTATTCACTGAGGAGGATCATGAACAGTTATGTGGCTACCGGGGATATCGCGAACCTGGCCAAAGCTCTTGCGATACTTGCCGCAGTATATATCGTCAGCGTCTCAACGCAGATACTATCCCAGTATCTGATGCTGAGGCTCTCGCAGTCCACATTGAAACATATGAGAAAAGAGTTGTTTGACAAGCTGCAGGCCCTGCCGATAAAGTATTACGACACGCATTCAACAGGGGACATCATGAGCCGCTTTACTAATGATATCGATACCATTGGGGACCTGCTCAATACCACATTGATACAGACCATAGAAGGAGTGATCACCCTTGCCGGCATCTGCTTGCTGATGGTCTATACGGACTGGCTGCTGGCGTCGATCACTCTTATCATAGGCCCGTTGATGATACTGGCTACAAACCTGCTGATAAAATACGGCCGTGCGCCGTATCGGACGCAGCAGCGCCAGTTGGGCATATTGAACGGTTATGCTGAGGAAATGATCAACGGGCAGAGGGTCATAAAGGTCTTCAATCATGAAGATGCCGTTATGGACGAATTCGGTTATATCAATGATTCGTTGGCAGCCGCTTCCATAAAAGCGCAGTTCTTCTCCTCGATGATGAACCCGGTGACCCATAACCTGTGCAATCTGAATTACGCGCTGACGGCTTCCCTGGGCGGGATATTCGTCATCACCAGGGGCCTTGACATCGGAGCGCTTACTGTATTCGTCAACTACACCCGCCAGTTCCAGAGACCTATAAATGACGTTACCACCCAGAGCAACACGATCTTCTCGGCGCTCGCCGGGGCTGAAAGAGTCTTTGAGGTCATGGATGAAACGGAGGAGACCGAGGGCAGCGAGGAGATCTCCCTCGAAAAGATCGAAGGCAGGGTCGAATTAGAGGACGTAGGTTTCGGGTATACGGAAGACTCGCCGGTGCTCCATGATATCACGCTTACAGCCGAGAAAGGGCAGAAGATAGCTTTTGTGGGATCTACCGGCGCAGGGAAAACGACGATTACCAATCTGCTGAACAGGTTCTATGACGTAGATAAAGGTCAGATCACCATAGACGGCATCCCGATCAACAGGATCAACCGCAGGTTTTTGAGGCAGAACGTTGCGATGGTGCTTCAGGACACACACCTTTTCACGGGCACAGTGATGGAGAATATACGTTACGGCCGCCTTGATGCGACAGATGAGGAAGTGATCCGCGCCGCAAAGGCTGCCCGGGCTCATTCCTTTATCGTCAATCTTGAAAACGGTTATGATACCGTCATCGAAAATGACGGTGCGGGGCTTTCCCAGGGCCAGAGACAGCTGATCAATATTGCGCGCGCGCTGATATCCGAATCTCCCATACTGGTGCTTGATGAAGCGACCAGTTCCGTGGATACCCGCACGGAACGGCAGATCGAATCCGGAATGGACGAGCTGATGAAGAACCGGACCACCTTTGTCATTGCCCACCGTCTTTCTACAGTGCGCCAGGCAGATGCCATCATGGTCATGGAACACGGGTCGGTCATCGAGCGGGGCACCCATGATGAGCTGCTCGCCCAGAAAGGGGTCTACTACGAGCTGTATAACGAGCTGGCGCAGCTGACCTGATCCTGCATGGGAGCGGGCGCTGATCGGGAAAACACAGATAAGAAGGCAGGTTTTCACCTGCCCTCTTTTCTTCAGCTTATCCTGAAATGTCCCAGGATATCCTTTCGCATCTCCAGGATGTCTTCTTCGTAATTGACCTGGAAGGGTCTGGCATGGTGGATAACGTAAGGCACCCCGTGTTTGTTCCGCTTATCGGAGACGATCCCAATATGCCCGTCAAAAACGACTATATCGCCGCCCTGCCACTCTCCGATCTCGGTCACATCGACGGTCAGCGATATGGCGTGCCTTTCAAAATATCGCTTCAGATTGCTTACACGGCGGAAATCGATGTTCTTATCCGGTGTTGAGATCCTGTATTCGTCCCGGTGCGCCAGAACGTCCTCATTCAGCAGGTACATCAGATCGTAACCCGCGCCTTTCAGCGCAAAAGCGACAACATCCGTGCAGACCCCGTACCCGTCGTCCGGGTAGCCGGATGCATAGTAAGCGCTCTTGTATTGTGGCCTTGTAGACACGTATTCCTTCGCTGAAGCCAGGATGTCCGTCTGATCGTCGATCCCGTCATCGTCATGATCGACGCCGCTGATATACCGTTCTATGCCGAAGTCCTCCCCGCTGTACCCTTTACTCTTAAAGGGCTTAAGGTAGGAGAGTGCCGCTGCAATCAAGCTTATCAGGCATCCCAGCATTATAAGGATAGTGACTATAGTTTTTCTTCTGCGCATTTTCCGCACCAGCTGCATCCGCTGCAGTGATCCTTTCGTGAGCATGACGTGCATCTGGGCTGGATATCCTGCTTCTCGCCGGAAGGGGGATACTGCAGTCCGGAACGCAGCGCCTGTACGTGCTGATATGCTTTCGGAACGTGATATGCCCTGCCGTTTTTGACAAATATGCTGCCGATCCCCCTGAATGAGAAAGGCACACCATTTCGTACGCATTGTCCGTAGAGGCTTTCGACCCACTCGTACCTCAGCGGTCTTGCCCCCTCATAGTTCTCACCATCGGCTATAACGCTCTCTATCTGACCTGACTCAAGGTATTTTCCCATATCGATCGGCCCTATGAACGGGGCGACCATGGCTCCTTTGTGCTTTGCCGGTATTTTCAGCAGCAGGGGAAGGCGTTCGTCAGCGCAGCGTTGGTTCTCGACCGTGACGTTGATCGAAACGTTCGGGTAACCGTCACCCCAGTCGGCCGGCAGGCATTCTTCCATGCGCGGGGCGCGTTTGGTGAGCAGCCAGAAAAAGACATCGCTTCTTGCCTTTATCATCGTCCAGGCCTCATCTCTCCACGGGTCGGCGTCTTCCAAAAAGAAGTCGCTTGTGAGGCAGACATTGACCGTCGATCCGTCTGGTATCTTGAACGCCCCGGACCTGTCCCTCTTGACCGGAAGATTGAAGTTCGTTTTGACTTTGTAGATATCCCCTCCGTCACGCCCGCGCTGCTTATCGAGGTAGAACATATAACAGTTCTCGCAGCCCTCGCTGTATCTGCGGCATCCGTGCCAGGGATTCCAGAAGTATTCCATATCCGCACCTTAAGGCTATAGTATCATAATCGGTCAGGAGAAAGAAAAAAACGCCGTTTCCTTTAAGGAAGCGGCGTGATGCATGCTCTCATCATTCCGGATTCTGTGAACTGATCCCTGTCAGGGCATTCATATCCAGCAGATGCTCCGGTTTCGGCAGGTTGATGTTGATGGTCTCTCTGAGCACGTCTTCTATGGTCTCCACGGGGATGATCGTCATATGCTCCTTTACGGCATCGGGCACATCAGCCAGGTCTTCCTCATTCTCTTTCGGGATGAGCACCTTTTTGATGCCTGCTCTGTCGGCCGCGATCAGTTTTTCCTTTAAGCCTCCGATAGCTGTCACCGCTCCTCTCAAGGTGACCTCGCCGGTCATTGCCAGCTTCGAGTCTACCTTTATGCCTGTCAGCAGGGAAGCGAGCGACGTGAAGATCGTAATGCCTGCGGAAGGTCCGTCCTTCGGAACAGCCCCGGACGGTACGTGGACGTGTATGTTCCTCTCACGGAAATTGACCGAATTCATCGGGAGACGGGACTCAAGCAGGCTCAGGGATATACGCGCTGATTCCTTCATGACATCTCCGAGCTGGCCTGTGAGGATCACTTCGCCTTTGCCTGGCATATCAGCTGACTCGATGAACAGGATCTCTCCGCCTACCGGTGTCCAGGCCAGTCCAGTCACCACTCCGGGTGGATTGTCATCGCTGGCTTTGTCGCGGGAGACGATCCGCCTTCCAAGTATCCTGCTAAGATCATCTTCCGTGATGATCCGGGGCTGATCCGTGCCGCTTTTGACTATATCTGCCGAGACGCTGCGGGCCAAGGTCAGCAGAGCTTTCTTTAATCCTCTTACGCCGCCTTCCCTTGTGTAGTCGGATATGATGATCTTTAATGCCTCGTCGGTCACATCCATCTGGCCCGGTTCGATGCCGGTATCCTTCAATACGTCAGGCAGCAGATGCTCCTTTGCGATGTGGTATTTTTCTTCCTCGGTGTAACTCGATATCTCTATGGTCTCCATCCTGTCCAGTAACGGCGCGGGGATAGTGTCGGTAGAGTTTGCTGTCGCTATGAAGAACACGTTGGAAAGATCGTATGGCAGATCCAGATAGTGATCGGTAAAGGTCGTATTCTGTTCGGGATCCAGCACTTCGAGCAGCGCAGCCGAAGGATCTCCTGAAAAGCCTCCCGCGGAGAGCTTGTCGACCTCGTCCAGAACCATGACCGGGTTGGTCTTACCGGCTTGTTTCATCGCATTGAGGATCCTTCCGGGAAGTGCGCCAACATAAGTTCTCCTGTGCCCTCTGATCTCGGATTCATCCCTGATACCTCCCAGGGAGAGCCGTACGTATTCCCTGTTCAGCGCTCGGGCAATGCTCTTGCCGAGGCTGGTCTTGCCTGTTCCCGGAGGGCCTACCAGCAGGAGTATGGAGCCCTTGCTGTCATTCCTCAACTTCATGACCGCCAGATGCTCTACTATCCTCTTCTTGACTTTTTCCAGACCGTAATGGTCCTCGTTCAATATCCTCTCGGCCTCATTCAGATCGACATCATCCGCGGGTTCCTTTTTCCAGGGCAGTGCGAGGATGAAATCGAGATAATTGCGGATAACGCTTGTCTCTGCGGTCTCCATCGGCTGTGCTTCGAGCTTGGCTGCTTCATCAAGAGCGGCTTTCCTGACTTGCTCAGGAAGTTCTGCTTCCTCGATCCTGGTCCTGTAGTCGCTTTTTTTGCCGTCCGATTCTTCGCCGCCGTCCTCTCCGAGTTCCTTTTTGATGGCCTTCATCTGTTCGCGCAGCATCTGGTCGCGGTAATATTTGTTGGTCCTTTCGGACAGCCTCTCGCTCAGCTCAAGGTTCCATGCGACGGCTTCCTTGTGCTTCAGCAGATCATCCATGAATTTCAGGCTCCTCTCCTTCATGGAATCTATCTTCAGATACTCGAATTTCTCCATCGGTGTTGAAGGCATGACTTTGCTCATGTGCACGATCATCGAATTGATGCTCTGGATGGAATCGACGAACCTGATGTACTGCAGGGAACCGCGGAAGCCCTTGCTCATTTCCTTTATGATATCCTTCAGTGAGGAGAGCATCTGCTCCTCCATCTCCGCGTCAAGGTCATTTGTCTCGGGGTAATCCGTGACCTCGGCAAAAAAGCCGTCATTCACATCGATGATCCTGTTTATTCTCACTCTTTCCCCGGTCTGGATCTCCAGCAGGAGCTTCCCTTCAGTGTGTCTGACGTTCTTTAATGTAAAGCGCACTCCCAGGTTCTGATAATCCTCGGAAGCAACGCCGACTGTTCCTGTTTTTATCGGCACTGCCACACCGCCACCTTCGAAGGACTGGGCAAAGCCGTTGTCACTTCTTTCCGTGCGAACAAGCACTGTGGTGCGCGGCAGAAGCATGCTGTCTTCAACAGGAAGAACTTTGAGTGAAGT